>JAFAWX010000403.1 GCA_019241535.1 Acidobacteriota bacterium
AACCTGCTCAGTGTTCCCGCCGGACGCATTCAGCTGCCGGCAACTTCAATTACGACGCAAGGCGAAATCGGAGATCATTCCAACCTCCGCGTCACCGCCGTCAGCACAAACCTTCACCAGCTGATGCTCGCCGCTTCCGCGTTTTCAACTTCGGGGGACCCATCGAAGGCTTCGGCGATGAACGTCCAGGGGCAAGCCACGCTGAATGCGGTGATTGCAGGCACAGTCCAAAACCCTCGAATCACGGCGCAGTTGTCCGCGACCAAGCTCCAGGTGAACCAGGGACAGTTCAACTCGCTGCGATTGGCGCTCACGGCGGCGCCTTCGGGGATCTCGGTCGATAAAGGCGTGCTCGAGCTGGCTCCCAGCGGGCAACTCGATTTCAATGGCAGCGTGGGGCTAAAGCGCTGGTCGTACCTCGCGTCCCAGCCGCTTGCTGCCGCGGTCGAGATCCGGCAGGTGCCGCTTGCCATGCTCGACCAGCTGGCAACCAAGTCCTACCCGATCACGGGAAACCTGGACGGCAAGCTCGAGTTGCATGGCTCCGAACTGGATCCAAAAGGCCAGGGTAGATTGGTGGTCACCAAGGCCCGCATCCAGGACGAAGCGGTTCAGACGGTCACTCTCGAATTCAATGCCTCCGGAGGCACCATCCGGAGCCAGCTCAGCGAAGGCAGCAACCGGGCTACGCTCAATTTCACGCCGAAAACGAAAGCCTACCAAGTAAAGCTCGACGTTCCGCCGGTCGAGCTAAGCAAGTTGCATGCCGTGCAGGCAAGGAACCTGGCCGTCAAGGGCCGGCTGTCGATTTCAGCCGAAGGCTCGGGAACCCTGGACGATCCCGCGCTCAACGCCTCCTTGCAGCTTGCTCATCTGGAGCTTCGGCGAACGAGCGTCTCTCTGGTCAAACTGGATTTAAACGTCGCCAACCACGTCGCCCGCTTCGCCCTGGACTCAACCGGCGGGCCGGCGAATCTGCGTGGAAATGGAAGCGTTCGCCTTTCGCCTGGCTATTTCACCGAAGCCACTCTTGACACCAGCAGATTTCCCCTGGATCCGTTGCTCGCGCTGTACCTCCCCTCGCGGCCGAACGGGCTTACTGGAGAAACCGAACTGCACGCTTCCATTCGCGGTCCGCTGACAGACCAGGCCAAGGTCGAGGCCCATCTCACAATTCCCACTTTCCAGGCTGCCTACCAATCGCTTGAGTTTGCCTCGACAAGTCCCATCCGGATCGACTATGCCAAGTCCGTGGTGGTGCTCCAGCCGAGCGGTTTCAAAGGCACCGGAACCTCGTTGCAGTTTCAGGGCCGGGTTCCGGTCAAAGCCGGCGAGAAGATCAACCTGCTTGCCCATGGTTCGATTGACTTGCGTCTGGCACAAATGCTCAATCCGGATCTGCAAACCGGAGGTAGCATCCAGCTGAACGTCGATGCCGGGGGAACCATAAAGAGTCCGGGGATGCATGGCGAAATCAGGATTCAGAACGCCTCCTTCGCTACCCAAGCCGTGCCGGTTGGTATCGAGAAACTGAACGCTGACATGCGAGTCACCGACACGGGCCTGGAAATCACCAACGCTGTTGGGCAGATGGGCGGAGGGCAGATCAAATTCGGCGGCTCGGTCATTTACCGTCCCGACCTCCAGGCAAACCTGAGCCTTGCCGCCAAGTCGGTGCGCTTCCGCTATCCCGAAGGGACACGCACGGTATTGGACAGCGACCTCACCCTGACGGGAAACTCCTCGGCTGCAACCCTCGCCGGCCGGGTCCTGATCGATTCGCTTTCTTTCACCTCTGATTTCGATCTCTCCTCATTCATGAGCCAGTTTACGGGGACCAGCGCTCCGCCAACCGGCCAGAGTTTTGCCGACAACCTGCGGCTCGACATCGCAGTCCAAACCAGCAGCCAGCTGAATGCGGGTACGGCGCAGCTGGGTATTGAGGGACAGGCGAATCTGCGCATTATCGGCACGGCGTCTGACCCGGTCGTGGTCGGACGGGCCGACCTGGCCTCGGCAGACATGTTTTTCATGCGCCGGCAATACCATCTGGAGCGCGGGGTCATAAATTTCGTCAACCCCAATAAGACGGCGCCCGTGCTCAACATGCTGATCACGACCACCATTAACCAGTACAACCTCAGTATCAGCATTGTCGGTCCCATCGAGAAACTCCAGACTAATTACATCTCCGATCCGCCGCTGCCCCCGGTCGACATTATTAATCTGATCGCCCGCGGGCAGACTACCCAGGAAGGCGCGCCCGAGAGCATGGGAGCGAGCACGGTGCTGGCGCAAGGCCTGGGACAGGTCGAAAGTGCCGTGGGAAGCGATATCAGTAAACTTACAGGCATATCCGGCCTGCAAATTGACCCAATGATCGGAGGCAACAACAACAACCCGAGCGCGCGCCTGGGCATGCAGAAGCGCGTCACCAAGAATTTTATCTTCACGTTTTCGACAGACGTAACCCAACCGCAAAACGAGATCGTCCAAGGTGAGTACCAGTTCAACAAGCGCTGGTCGGTCAGCGTGGTAAGAAATGCCAGTGGAGGTTTTGCGGTTGATGGGCGCTACCATACCAATTTCTAGGAGCCCCGGCTCCCAGCTGCAGCGCCCGTCCGCACAGCAAAATCCACGTGAACCGGCCGATACCGACCTGTGGATTTTCCGCGCCGGCGAGAAAACCGTCTCCGGCCAGGCCATGCTCCGAGAGCTGTCGCAAGCGATCCGGGCAAGCTGCGACCACCCCGAAGGACTTGTCGATGCCCTGATTCAGGCAGGTCAACTGGAAGCGGCGATGGCCGATGCCGGCCTGAACGGCGCCGAAGCCGCCGCAGCCCTCACCGACAACCTGGCTTTAGCGGTTACCGGCCAACCGGGTGCAGATAATTGGCTCGAGCTTGTCGGTCGCGTCACCGTGCCCGATTCGCTCCGTCTGTCTCCCCCTGAGGGCTTCACTTACTACGCCCTGCATCCCTTGGATTTCGGCTTCATCGCCGCTCGCGTTCCCGAGGAGCCGAAAGCGTGCGCGCTTCTCGGGATCCGCAGCATTGGCACTACCTTGAGCGCGATGACCATGGCGGGCCTAAAGGCTCAAGGACGAAAGGTTTCGCGCATCACGTTGCGGCCAAGCGGGCATCCATACTGCCGGAAGATGGAGTTTACGCCCAGCCAGCTTGGCTGGATTCAGAGGCAAATGTCGGAATGCGCACAGTTTTTGATTGTGGACGAGGGTCCGGGACGGAGCGGGTCCACGTTTCTTTCCGTAGCCGAAGCCTTGGTTGCGGCAGGCGTGGCTCGGGCGGCAATCACGATGCTCGGCAGCCGCGCAACCGACCCACAATCCCTCTGCGCCGAAGACGCGCCGGCGCGCTGGAAGCGGTTTCGTTTTCTCTCGACGGTCCCGTCCGTAAGCACACGTTTTGCTGGCTGCATCTACATAGGAGGTGGGGCCTGGCGGAAGATTTTTTTCGCTGATGCCGGCCACTGGCCGGAGAGCTGGACGGAGATGGAGCGTCTGAAGTTTCTTTCGCCCGATCAGCGCACGTTTTTCAAATTCGAAGGCATGGGCCAGGTGGGCTGCGAATTCCGCGAGCGTGCCCTGCTATTGGACAGAGCCGGATTCTCTCCTCCAGTCTCGGACGCGGGCGGTGGTTTTCTCGCCTACATGCGCCTGAAGGGACGCCAGCTCACACCTTCTGACCTTGACCCTGCCGTGCTCGAGCACCTGGCTCGGTACTGCGCCTTTCGAGCTTCAGCCTTCCCTTCCCCTGAGAGCTCGTCGGGCAGCCTGCGGCAGATGGTCGAGTTCAATGTCCTGCGCGAATTCGGCGTAGAGCTGACGCTCGCCGATGATGAACTCGCTGCCCGCTGTCCGGTGATCACCGACGGGCGCATGCAGCCCTACGAGTGGATTGCGAGCGGCCCGGAGGACATCCAAAAAACCGACGCCGCAAGCCACGGTGACGATCATTTCTTCCCCGGGCCTTGCCACATTGCCTGGGATCTGGCGGGCGCCGCCATCGAATGGCAGCTCGGCCACGATGCGCTCGAATTCATGATCGACCGCTTCCGCCAGCTCTCGGGAATGGATGTCTCGCGGCAGATTGAGCTCTACATGCTCGCTTATGCCGTCTTTCGCCTTGGATTCGCAAAGATGGCCATTCCCAAGGTCGCCGGATCGCCCGAAGAATCCAGACTGCGGGCCGCCTATGGACACTATCGAGTGGAAGCAGGGCGGAGGCTGGGAAAGTTACTCCCCAAAGTCCGTTTGACGGCAGAAGTGCCTTAGCTTCTGTACAGTTTTCCCTTGATTGCGATCCGTGAAGCCTCGCTATTAGATTCGCAACAGACCCGTCCCGCGGGTGGGACTTGCTTTAGCCGCTCTCGGGCTGCGTTTCTAGTGGAATCCGGCTGGGGGAACCCACACCTGGCTGGACCGCTCAAAAGACGCAGGTCGCCCACCTGCGCCAGCTCAGTCAACCTTCTGTTCTCTGGGTTGTTCGTTATGGCTGCAAACGTCGCCGAAGTGGAGCCGAATCGTCCTGCGCGGATTCTGGTAGCCGATGACCACGAGGTCATGCGCATGGGCATCCGCAATCTGCTGCAGCCGGTTCCTCAGTGGTCGGTTCTCGCCGAGGCCAGTACGGGCAGAGAAGCGGTCGAATGCGCGCTTGCATCTTCTCCCGATCTGATCATTATGGACGTTTCCATGCCGGAGATGAACGGTCTTGAAGCGGCCGAGAAAATCGCCTCCGAGCGCCCTGACATTCCGGTCATCATGTTTTCGCTTCATCTCTCAGATGAACTGGTTGCATGTTTCCGTTGCGGAACAATCCGCGGGGCAGTGGCTAAAAGCGATGCTGCCCGCGACCTGCTCGCCGCCGTGCGATGTGTTCTCGGCGGAGGTACGTTCTTTCCAGCCAGGAACCGTTCCCAGGCCGCATACGGGTAATTCGAGTCCAGCATCCCGCATAGTTGAGAACTTCTCAGATTAAGCTAAGGATCAATACGCGTACTTTGTGAGGATCGGTCGGCCTTTGTCAGACCAGTACTGTGAGTCGGTAGGCGAAAGGATGAAAACCGGAAATAGGGAGGTGGCAGGCGTTGGATCAAGGGGAGGTACGACCAACGCCTGCCTTCCGTCTCCTTCGCGTTGGGGCTGAGTCAATGTGTAAATGAATTGCAGAAGATGCTGCTATCGGGATAATACTGTATTTTTGATCCCAGGCTGAGCTTCACAGACTTCATTCGACCGCTTGAAACCTGCATCTTTGTTTGCATCATCTTACGGTTGGGTAAGGCTTTCTTGCACGAAAGTTATCCACCGATGCCCCCAGCTACGAGAGGCGGAATGCTCGAGTGCGGCGCCGACGACCGCATCCCCGGGATCGAGGACTATGCCATTATCGGTGACTGCCGGGCTGCCGCCCTGGTTTCCCGGTGCGGCCAGATCGATTGGCTGTGCTGGCCGCGTTTCGACTCTCCTTCCATTTTTGCCGCGCTCCTCGACCAAGAACGTGGCGGCCACTGGAGAATCGCTCCCCTGGGTCCGTATTCGGCCGAGCGCGCTTACGTTTCTGAGTCCAATGTGCTTGAGACCCGTTTCCGGACGGCTTCGGGAACTCTGCTGCTGACCGATCTGATGCCGGTAACGGAGTCTCGGGCTTCACTGGTCCCAGACCATGAAATTGTTCGCCGCCTCAGTTGCACGGCTGGAGACGCGGAAGTAGAGGTGGAACTCGTGCCACGAGCCCGTTACGGAGGAGTCGTTCCCGCGCTGCGCCAGGCCGGGCGGCTGGGTATACGAATCGAGTGCGGACGGGGAGTGTACTGGCTGCGCAGTAGTATTCCTTTGCGCCTCGGCGAGGGAGTGGCTTCTGCGCCGACCCGTTTAAAAGCCGGACAAAGCCTTCTGTTCTCCTTCAGCTATGCCGAAGAGGCTCCCGCCGTGCTTCCCCCACTGGAGGAAATTCCGCAGAGGATCGACGAGTGCGTGTGCTGGTGGCGCCGGTGGGCGGCGCAGGCGCAGTACGACGGCGAGGCGCGGGAAGAGGTGATCCGCAGCGCTCTGGCGCTCAAGTTGCTGATCTTCACCCCCTCGGGTGCGATTGTTGCCGCGCCCACAACTTCCCTTCCCGAGCGCATCGGGGGCGGACTGAACTGGGACTACCGCTATTGCTGGCTGCGGGATGCGTCGCTGACCATTCGCGCCCTGCTCGAGCTTGGGTACTGGGAGGAAGCCGCCCATTTCCTGGACTGGCTGCTTCATGCCACCCGGCTCACGCAACCGGAGCTGAATATCGCCTACACCGTTTTTGGCAACCCCATGCCCGAGGAATGGGAGTCGCAGACGCTTGCTGGGTACCGCGGATCGCGCCCGGTAAGGATCGGCAATGCAGCACGGGACCAGTTGCAGCTGGATGTTTACGGCGAGGTCATAGATGCCGCGGCCCAATACGCGTTTCATGGCGGAACGCTTGACCGGGAGATGCAGAAGGTGATGATCGGCTTTGGAAGATACGTGATAAAGCATTGGGAGCTTCCCGATGAGGGCATATGGGAGCCACGAAGCGGGCGTCGTCATCACACCCACTCCCGCCTGCTGTCATGGACCGCCCTTGACCGGCTCATCACCTTGTGCCACCAGGGAAAACTCGAGCACGCTCCGGTAGATGAATACCGGAAGCAGGCTGACCAGATTCACCGGCAGATCGAGGCTGCAGGCTGGAATCAACGGCTCGGAAGCTACGTGAGCGTGCTCGATGGCGATCAGCTGGATGCAAGCCTGCTGCTGCTTTCCTGGTACGGATTTGAAAAGGCTGATTCGCCGCGCATGCGCTCGACTTATCGACGCCTGCGCGAGCGCTTAGGCACCCCCGACGGCCTGCTGTACCGCTCCGAGCCGCCGGCGAGAGAGGGCACGTTCGCGATTTGTAGCTTCTGGGCTGCGGAATACCTGGCGCTTGGCGGCGGCACGGTTTCCGAGGCGCGCGACCTGCTGAATACTCTTCTTAAATATCGCAACGATATCGGTTTATACGGCGAGGAGATCGAGGCAGGCAGCGGCCGTTTCCTCGGCAACTTCCCCCAGGCGTTCACCCATGTTGGACTCATCGGTGCCGCCCTTTCGCTTAACCAGCGCCAGAAGGGAGAGCAGCCACTCGCCCATCGACGGGAAAGCGCCTCCCGCGCCGAGCCGCATCAAAAGCAGCCGGCATGAATTGGCCAAGCTGGCTATTGTCGGGATTTGTTGCCAACCTGGCACTCACCACCCTGCTCGCAACCAGTCAGGGCCTTGGCTTTACCCGCATGAATATCCCTTTCATGCTGGGCACGGTGATTACCGGTGAACGTGAAAAGGCGCGTCTTTATGGCTTCATCGCGCACCTGGTCAACGGCTGGGCATTTTCGCTCGTTTACGTGCTCATCTTTGAAGCCCGCCACACGGTCAACTGGTGGTTCGGCCTGCTCCTCGGTCTGGCGCATGCCTTATTCGTGCTTACCGCCGGCATGTCGCTCCTGCCCTACGTTCATCCTCGCATGGCAAGTGAACGCCACGGCCCGCAGGCAATACGCCAGCTGGAACCTCCCGGTTTCATGGCGCTGAACTATGGTTATCCGACCCCAGTTTCGGTGTTTTTGTCCCATGCCGCATTTGGAGCGATTCTGGGATCGCTGTATCACCTTCGCTGACAGGTTTCAAATTCCAGGGGTGCAACTGGTAACGAACCCGCCGGTAGCCTGGTTGAGCAGGCCGAGCGCTATGTCCGCAATAAATAAGATGAACTCCTCACGAGAACGGGAACCAGCAGTCTGGCTTCACTCGTTCGAGCGCTAGCAGATGGCCGATAGCAAACTCAACCTCGAGCAATTGATGCGTTTCCCGGTTCTGGCATGCGGCCAGAGGGGAACACCAGAGACGCCGTTGAAAGAATTCCCCATAGAACAACCATGTGCTAGCCGGTATTCAGAGCAGCTATCATTCGGAACCCCACGTTACCGTGCGTAGGCATGTATCTTGAAATGAAGCGCACGGGACTGAAATCCTTCAATCAGGCAAGCAGCATCTTTCCCGACAAGAAAGCCGCCATTAGCAGGTCGGCTGAAGGCCCTTGGAAAGAGCAATTCAGACGCCGATCCGAGGAACATCGTCAATTGCAGAACGGGCGCAAGAAAGGAAGGCGGCCCACCATGAGATACACTAAGCGTCCATGAAGAAACGCTTCGTATTGCTGCTACTTCTCTCATGCATTTCCATGTTCTTCGCTCAGGCGCGCCAAGATAATGCTGGCGACAAGTTCGTAGGCGCGTGGCGATTGGTTTCGGTGGAAGGCACGGACGCTACTTTTCACTTTGCTTATGACCACCCTACAGGCATTCTCACCTACGATCGATCCGGCTGGATGGCTGTCCAGATCGACATTAAGGGTGTTCGCAAGCCTTTCGTTAACGGACCCACCGCCGGTACGGTCGAAGAGAAGGTCGCTGCTTTCGACAATTACGTCGCGTATTACGGCACCTACACCGTGGATTTGAAAGCGCAAACAATCACCCATCACTTGAAAGACGCAAGTCCACCAAATTGGCGCGGCGTCAATAATGTTCGATGGTTCGAATTTCAGGGTAATGATCGCCTTCTCCTTATTCCGCGCGAGAACGGAAAAGGAGGAGTAATTGAACGAAAGAATGCAACGTATACGCTTCTGTGGGAGCGCCTCAAATAGCGAGTAGCCGGCTATAGGAACTATCGCTTGGAATCAGGTCACGCAGGGCAACGAGTCAATTCGCTCCGATGCCTCCGCAAGCAGGAATTCTTTCCTTGTCTCCTGCTCGCTGTTCACCGTTAGCAGAGCTCAATCCAACCCAAATCGCGCGGAGAGCGCAAGATGGTGAAAATGACCCGCCGCGGCCTTATGCGGCAAACAGCCGCGATCGTTGGAGCAATGATTTGCCGAGGATTCGGTCGAGAACGCGTTGCCGCGGGTATTAGCGAAATGCGTGCCAGTTTGGGCCAGGCAAAATCTGGATCGCGAGGCGCTCGATTTCTCGATGTCCACCATCATGAGCTCCCGCCGTAGTACGTAAACGAAGTCGGGGGTTCGCGATTGGGGCGCCTGCGGGCCGGGAAAATGAGCCTCCCTGGACTGTCGGCTCGTCGATTGAAGTAATGGACTCTCTGGGCATCGAGATGGCGATCACCTCCGTATCGGCTCCTGGCTTTCCGCTCA
>JAFAWX010000212.1 GCA_019241535.1 Acidobacteriota bacterium
AGGCGATGGCGAAGCCCAGAGCGGTGAGGGAGAAAGAGACCAGGAAAACGGTGAGTACGATCAACGCGAATCTGGCGAGGCCGATCTCGACCCCTACCAGTGGGGCAAACAGCAGGAAGATCAAACCCTGAAGCGCCGAGAGCGTCGTTCCCCCCATTACTTTCCCCAGAACGATGGCGGATCGCGACACGGGCGCGACCAGCACGGAAAGCAGGAAGCCTTCCTGGCGATCTTCGATCACCGACATCATGGTGAAGATCGAGGTGAACAGCACGATCATAATCAGCGCGCCGGGGTAGAAATATTCAAGGTAGTGCTGGCCCATGCCCGAGTTTCCGGCGCGAAACGATGTTCCAAAGCCCGAGCCGATTACAAACCAGAACAAAACCGGGGAGGCGATTACGCCGACAACGCGCGCCCTCTGGCGATAGAAGCGCACCACTTCGCGCCACCAGAGCGTGAAGGCGGGCAGTAGCAGTTCCGTTTTTGCCCCCTGCAGCCGCATTGGCAAGGATGTAATCTGGGTTGCCATCTGGCACTACCTAAATCTAAATCTAACCCTTTTGTTGGCCGCCCCGGCCTGCGCGCTCGCCGATTGCAGACTCGCCCGCTGCGGCGCTCCAGAACCGGTGCCCGGTGCGGCGAATGAAAACATCTCCCAGGCTCGGTTTTGCGACCGAAACCGAGTCGATCTCGCCCGGAAAAGCCTCGACCAGATCGGTTACGAAACGATGTCCATGATCTTTCTCGATGTGCACCTGGCCATCGACGACCCGAGCTTCCACCTGGAAGCGTGCGCGCAAGCGCGCAGCCAAAGCATCTGGCGCCGCGGTTTCGAGCACGATGACATCGCCCCCAATTTCCCGTTTCAGTTCCGCTGGAGTTCCGAGCGCTACCAGCCTGCCCACGTTCAGGATGGCCAGGTGGTCGCAGTATTCGGCTTCTTCCATCAGGTGGGTGGTCACGAGAGCGGTAACTTGCTCCTCATCGCGCAAAAGCCGGAGATACTGCCATAGGTCCCGGCGCGCGCCAGGATCGAGGCCGGTCGTCGGTTCGTCAAGCAGCAGTACCCGAGGGTGGTGCAGCAGGCCTTTGGCTAACTCCAGGCGACGCTGCATTCCCCCGGAGAAAGTTTCAGCCCTGTCCCGGGCACGGTCGGCGAGCCCGACACGATCGAGCACCTCGGCGATCCTTTGCCCGAGACTCTGCCCATGAAGACCATACAGATGGCCCTGATGCCGCAGATTTTCCTGGGCCGTAAGCTTCAGATCGACGCTCGGCGCCTGGAATACAACACCGATTTCGCGCCGCAGCCTTCTCGGATGTTCCGCCACATCGTACCCGGCGACAAACGCATGTCCCCCGGACGGGATCATCAGCGTCGAAAGGATGCGGAACAAAGTTGTTTTGCCGCTGCCGTTCGGCCCGAGCAGTCCAAAGATTTCCGCCGGGTGGACAGCAAAAGAAACGCCATTTAAGGCCCTACGCTTGTCGTAGTCGTGCGCAAGCTCACGCACATCGATGACCGGCCCGAGCAGGACTGGTTTCCCGGAAGGGGAATCAACCGCGGCGAGAGCAGGAATCTCTAAGGCCAAGCTACCATTTTACGATGAGCCGCTCCTGACCCGGCATTCTGGGAGATAGAGCGCCAGGGTTGCCCCCCGGGCGGCAGTCGATGGCACGCAGTTCCTCATCGTGCACTAAACTCCCTAGATGTAATAGCCTGGATACTACCGTCCTGGGGGTAAGCTGGAGAATCGGCTTTCGGTTTTGTGATGGCGAATGAATAAAGTAACCTGTGCTTCACCACTATCGAAGCTCTCTGCGAAACTAGCGCTTCCGCTGCTGATTGCCTTGTGCCTGTCTGCAGCAGCACAGGTTGGCAACCGGAATCCAAATGAACTGGCACGCAGCATTTTGAACAATGAGATCAAATCGGAGGCGCAGGACCAGAGCCATTGGATGTTCCGATTGTCGACAGAAAAGGCGGGCGGCGGAAGTGAGACGGACGAGGTCGTAGAAACCAAAGATGGGGATCTGAGACGTCCACTCCTCATCAATGGCCGCAAAACAAGCGACAAAGAGGCAAATCGCCGGGTCCAGCAGCTGGCCCATGATTCCGGCGCACTCCACAGGTCGCTGCGGGAGAAAAATGAAGATACGGCGCGCAGCCAGCGCATGTTGAAAATGCTGCCCGACGCATTTGTGTTTCAATATGGCGAAGCCAAGGGAAATGTTGTCGAGCTCAAATTTTCTCCCAACCCCAAGTTCAAGCCTCCCAGCCATGAAGCGCAGGTATTTCATGCTATGCAGGGAAGCCTGTGGCTTGACACGAAGCAATCGAGACTGCAAGGGATCAGCGGGCGCTTGATGTACGAAGTCAAGTTCGGCGGCGGTTTTCTCGGGCACCTGGATCCTGGAGGTACATTCGAGGTTAAGCAGGCGGAGGTCGCCCCTGGTTATTGGGAGCTGACGCTTCTGAATGTGCACATGAAGGGAAAGGCGCTGTTTTTCAAGACCATTGCCGTACAGCAGAGAAACTCGCGCACGGACTTCAAGCGCATAGCAGACACGGTGACGGCTGCAAAGGGAGCCGAGATGCTGCTCGAACAAACCCAGGCTCGCTAAAACTGGGGTAACCTGCTCAATGCACTACGATGAGTGTCTTACCCCTGATGAAAGTTGCGCGCCAGGAATTGAGCTTGCAATGCAGGTTCGCTGGAGGCGGAAAGCCCGGAAAAGCGAGCACATCCGAGCGTACAGATATTTGAGCATTTCATGACCAACCGGGTTGCCGCCCGCCATCGTTGATAATGGATAATGCAACTACCTCCCTGTTTCTGCCCGATCCTGCATAGGCGCGTAATGACGCTTGCGACCAGTGACAGCTCACGCCAAAATTGCGGTACGTACGTGATCAAGGATGAGAGTACAAGGTTCCTTAACGATGGGCGATGGCTTTGCCGCGGTTCGTCGCGCCAGCCGGGCGG
>JAFAWX010000315.1 GCA_019241535.1 Acidobacteriota bacterium
AATTCCCATGGGCGAAACCTGTAATTTCTATCCTATCAGGCGAGCCCCGGCAGCCGCTTTTCGGCGGAGTGATTAAAGCAGGCAAGTAGCCGCTCTATAACGGTTTACCGGGTCGGTTCGGGGCTCGAAAAAAGCCCGGCGATGTGCTAAGATCAGAATTGTCGAGAGATGCCCTAAGTCCAGGAAATTCAGCACTTTGAACTAAATCCCCAGGCATCCGAGAAGGGGCCCCGGAAAACTCATGTTCCCTCCCCCAGGGGGTGGAAATTGGGGGTGGAACCCTGATTTTCCTCTTTTCTGAATGGCGACGAAAGAAATCAACTCGACCGCCGTCCTCGAAAACAAAACCAAGAACGGCAAAGACGTCGTGAACGGCGCAAACGGGGACTATACCGCCGATTCGATCAAGGTGCTCGGCGGCATGGAGGCCGTCCGCAAGCGCCCCGCCATGTACATTGGATCGACCGGCGAGCTCGGGCTGCACCATCTCGTTTACGAGGTGGTCGACAACTCGGTCGATGAGGCGCTGGCTGGCTACGCGGACAAGATCGATGTGACCATTCACATCGACAACTCGATTACCGTCGTCGATAACGGTCGCGGTATTCCGGTCGATGTGATGGAAGTTGACGGAGAGAAAGTTCCCGCCGCGCAGGTGGTCATGACCAGGCTGCACGCCGGCGGCAAATTCGATTCCTCCAGCTACAAAGTTTCCGGCGGACTGCACGGCGTGGGCGTCTCCTGCGTTAACGCCCTCAGCGAGGAACTGGAGCTTGAGATCTGGCGTGATGGTCTTACCTGGGAGCAGACGTACTCAAAGGGCGATCCCAGCAGCAAGCTGAAGAGAGCCGGCGCCACCAAGAAACGGGGGACGAAGGTCCACTTCCTGCCAGATAAAGGCATCTTCTCGAGCACCGAGTACAACTTCGATACGCTGGCGCAGCGCCTGCGCGAACTGGCGTTCCTGAACAAAGGCCTGCTGATTACCCTTACCGACGAGCGCACGACCGATGCGAAGACCGGTGAAGCCAAAGCGGTCGAGTTCAAGTACAACGGGGGCATCGCCGAGTTCATCAAGCATCTCAATCGGGGTAAGCAGGTGCTCCATGACAAGCCCATCTACATGGAAGCCGAGCGCGAGGGCGTGGTCATGGAAATCGGTTTGCAATATAACGACGGCTACTCGGAAACGGTTTTCAGCTTCGCCAATAACATCAACACGGTTGACGGTGGAAGCCACCTCTCCGGCTTCCGCACCTCCCTCACCCGTACCATCAACTACGCCGGACAGCAACTTGGGCTGTTCAAGGACATCAAAGAGAACCTCACCGGCGACGATGTGCGCGAAGGACTAGTCGCAGTTATCAGCGTGAAGCTCCCGCAGCCGCAGTTTGAAGGCCAGACCAAGGGTAAGCTCAATTCCGACATTGCCGGAGTAGTGCAGGCGTTCGTGAACGAGCGTCTGGGTGCCTATCTCGAACAGAACCCGACCGTTGCCCGCAAGATCATCAACAAAGCGATCGAGGCGGCACGAGCGCGGGAGGCGGCGCGCAAGGCTCGCGACCTGACTCGCCGCAAGGGGGCTCTCGATGGCGGCGGCCTGCCCGGCAAACTAGCAGATTGCAGCGAACGGCAGCCGGAGCGCTGTGAACTGTTCCTGGTCGAGGGCGAGTCCGCCGGAGGCACGGCAAAACAGGGACGCGACCGCCGCTTCCAGGCAATCCTGCCGTTGAAGGGAAAGATTCTGAACGTCGAGAAAGCGCGCTACGACAAGATGCTCGGTCACGAGGAGATTCGCGCCATGATCACCGCCCTTGGCACCGGTATCTCCAAGGAGGATTTTGATGCCTCGAAGCTGCGCTACGGAAAAATCATCCTGATGACGGATGCGGACGTCGACGGCAGTCATATTCGCACCCTGCTCCTCACCTTCTTTTTCCGCCATATGCAGGAACTGATCAAGCGCGGCCATGTCTTTATCGCCCAGCCGCCGCTTTACTCGATCAAAAAGGGCAAGTCGCAGCAGTACATCAAAGACGATCGCGACTTCGTAAAAGTCATGGTCAAACGTGCCTCGGACGGCATTACCGTGCGCTACGGCGAAGGAGCCGCCGCGCTAGAAGGGGCGGCGCTCGCAAAATTCATCACCATCTTGAACGAATACTTAGGCTTTTACGACAAGGTTAACAAGCGATTGCGTGCCGAGCAGATCACCGACCTGGTGCCCAAACTCGATCTCTCCCGGCGGGGCGATTTTGAAGGCGATAAAAAGAACTCTCCCAAAAAGGTCGAGAAGCTTGAAAAGGAGCTGAAAAAACTCGCCAGGGAACTGCAGCTTAAAGAGGTGGGAGCGCGTTTCGACGAAGAGCACAACCTGTGGGAAGTGCGCTACGTGAACTCGCAGGGAGCCGAGCACCTGATCAACTGGGAGCTGGTTTCCGCGCCCGAATATCGTCAGATGCTTGCCAAGTTCAAGCAGATCGAGCCCTACATGGAACCGCCGTTCGTAATCGAGACCGTAGCCAAGGCGCCGACCGGTGGCAGCGCCACGTCCGAAGGCGAAGAAGCAGAGGCCACGGCCGGGGACGGGGATCGAGCGAAAAAATCCCCCAAGCCGGCCAAGAAAGCTGTGAAAGAAGAGGTCGAAAAAGGGACCGCGCGCGATCTTTTCGAGTACGTGCTTGGCGAGGGCAAGAAGGACTTTACCGTGCAGCGCTATAAAGGCCTGGGCGAAATGACTGCTATTCAGCTCTGGGAGACCACCATGGATCCCGAGCGGCGGACCTTGCTCTCGGTAAAACTCGAAGATATCGCCGAATGTGAAACCATCTTCAGCACTCTGATGGGCGAAGACGTTGAGGCGCGCCGCAAGTTCATCGAAGAAAACGCTCTGGAGGTAAAGAACCTGGATATCTAAGTTCAGGCCCTGCGACCCTCGTTCCCGGCGAGCAGAGTTTGGAGCCGCTCCTCCTTCTTCCCCGCTCCAACGGGACCCGAAATTTTCGTTCTTGCCGGCGGTAACGTTATCCCCCTTCGAAATTTCACGCAATTTTCCTTTCGGCGTACGTTCTCTCCTCAAGACCGGAACTCCTCCCCTTCCAGTCCCCACAGAACTTGGGAGGATGTGATGCGAAAGACGTCGGCCTCAACCTGCGATCCGCGCTGGGCTGTTTTGGGCCTGAGCCTGTTCGCTTTGCTGTTGTTTTTTGACCTGAAGTCATCGAGTGCTGCGGCCGGAAATCGAAACCCCGCTTCGAACCCTCCCCTGGCTGCTCAGGGCGATGCGTCCTCGACCGCGCTTACTATTTACAACCAGAATTTCTTCGTTGCCCGCGAGCGCGTTCCTCTCGACCTCAAGGCGGGCGTGAACGAGGCCCGATATAGCGGGGTCGCGGCGCATGTCGAGCCTGATTCGGTGATCCTGCGCGATCCGAGCGGGCGGGCGTTGCACATTCTCGAGCAGAACTATCGCAACGATCCTGTCTCGCCCGAGATGCTGCTGTCCTATTTTGAAGGAAAAACCCTGGAATTTGCGACTGGAAGGAATGCCGACGGCAGCGATATCAAAATCAGGGCCAAAATCATCCGCAGCGGATACCCCGGGGCGGGTGAGGAAAACGGTCAGCCCGCGGCAGGCCAGCCGATCGTCGAAATCGCTGGCGCGCTGCGCTTCGGCCTTCCCGGCCAACCGATCTTTCCCGCGTTCGGCGCCGACTCGATTCTGAAGCCCACGCTCAGCTGGTTGATTGAGACCGACGCGCCGGGAGAATTCTCTGCCGAGCTTTCCTACGTGAGTGGCGGGATGAGTTGGGTGTCGGACTATAACCTGGTGCTCGCGGACGAAACCACGGGGAAAGGAGACCTGCTAGACCTGATTGGCTGGATCACAATGCGCAACCAGAGCGGCAAAAGCTTCGAGAACGCCCGCATAAAGCTCCTGGCCGGCGACGTCAGCAAGATCCAGGAAGGCGGCGCTGGTAATCGTTTTTACCTGGCGGAAGACCGCGCGATGGCGGCCAAGCCCGCCGCCCCAGTCGTTCGCGAGAAGTCCTTCGAT
The DNA here is from genome assembly GCA_019241535.1 of Acidobacteriota bacterium. Classification (GTDB taxonomy): domain Bacteria; phylum Acidobacteriota; class Terriglobia; order Terriglobales; family Acidobacteriaceae; genus Gp1-AA145. The sequence goes on from JAFAWX010000315.1 coordinate 4,058, forward strand.
GAATATCACCTTTACACGCTTGAACACGCCACCACGCTGCGCGACCAGCAAACCAAGCAGGTGGAATTTGTGCGCTCGACGGCGATTCACGCTTCGCGGCTCTTTATCTATGACGGAGCGCAGACGGCCCAGTACGCCTTCTACACTCCGGAGCAAATCCGCCAGGACATAAACTACGGCACGACCTCCAACCCTAAAATCTGGGTAATAGAGGAATTCAAGAACGCGGAAAGTAACCATCTCGGCATCGCTCTGCCTAAAGGCAGGTTGCGCTTTTATCGCCGTGACGGCGACGGCCGGTTGGAATTCGTGGGAGAAAATACCATTGACCACACACCGAAGGATGAAATGGTGCGCGTTTACACCGGCAATGCCTTCGATTTGAGCGGCGAGCGCAAACGCACCGGCTACCGCGTCGACGCAAGCCAGCACTCGATGGATGAGTCATTCGAGATCAGGATCCGCAACCACAAAAAGCAGACGGTCGATGTACGTGCTGTGGAACATCTGTATCGCTGCTCGAACTGGAAGCTGACAGAACAATCATCGAATTTCTTGAAAAAAGATGCGCAGACGATTGAGTTCCCCGCGACCATCGCCCCCAATGGGGAACAGGTAATTACCTACACCGTCCATTATTGGTGGTAATCCCCTGAGGGGCTGATTGCCGGTTCGTCCATATCGAAGTGGCCGCCGCCGCTCCTGTTCCCGGGAGACCCCCGAGGGTACAGCCGGGCGAATAGGACCCAGAGGATGGTGATTAGGACAAAGAGCAGGACGCTGCCTTCAGGGCCTACTGTACCCCCGCTCAGCCAGCTCGGACCATAGAGCGAAGCCTGAAACAGGTGCCCGGGCTCGAGCATGCCGCTGTCGGGAACGCCGTAGAGAAAGGTTTGTCCCCAGTTCCAGGAGGCGTGCATTCCTACGGCAAACCACAGATTGCCGCAGCGGCGGATGGTGAATGAGAAGAAGAATCCAATGGCGGCTGCACCAAGCGCGCCCAGCCAGGTTTCGCCGCGATTGTTGTGGTGGACATAGCCGAAAATCGCCGAAGAGATCAGCGCTGCCGGCCAGAAACCAACCGCCCTGCTGAGCGAAAAAAGAAAGTATCCGCGAAAGGCAAACTCCTCGAACAGAGCTACGAGGGAGAAGAAAAGAGCCCAGAACAGGGCAAACTTCCACACTCGCACGCCATGCAAATGAATGCCATGAAAACTCACGCAGCCAAAGATCCGCAAAGCGGCGAGCAGCACTGAAAGCGCCACGAGGCCGGTCAGGCCGCCGGCACCGACGAGTCTCGCGAACTCCAGTCGTGCCGGCAGGCCATAGGCTCCAAACCGTCGGGCCTCGAAGCGCGCGATTACCAAGGCGGGTGCAATGGCGGCCGCCAGCATGATGGCTTCAGCCAGCGCCTGCTGCCAGAGTGTCGGCATTTGCGGAGGGACCAGCGAACTGACAATGGTCCATAGCAGAAAAAAGAACAGGATGGCAGCCGCAAAATAGACGGGGAGAAATCGCAGCGCGCCAAGGCCCGGCCTGTGCTTCGACAAAGCCCTTGCCGCCGACCATAAGTGCACGGAGGGGGACGCTCCGCCACCACCCTCAGGCGCCGCCTGCTTCCGTAAATCCGGGTCCGGAACCATTCGATAATGCCGGGAACTTCGTTGATAATGCTCGCAATGGTAAAACACTCGCGTCACGATGAGAACGTTTCTTAGCAGCCCGCGTTTTGGCACAGCGCAACTTATCGCCGGTGCGCTTTTGCTCGGACTGCTGGGCGAGTCTATCTGGCTGATTGCGCACGATTCCCCGAGCTCGATTTCGGCCGAGGATTTGTCTCGCCTCGAGCAAGGTCTCGAGCAGTGGCGCGGCGGTACGGTTGCCGGCACCTTGCCCGCGGGGCATGTCTCCCCCGAGTTTTACCCTGTTTTGGGTGTGCCATACGACGGCGAGCATTCACCCTTCTGGTACCTCGCCGGATCCGCTCCCCTGGCGCTGGTACGGGTCGCGCCCGCCTCGAGGCCAGGGATATGGCTTGCGCGGCTGCCCTACGTTGCGGTGGGGCTGCTTTTTGGGGCCTCGGTTTGGTACGTATCGCGCCGGGTTTACGGAAATGCCGGGGGATATGTAGCCCTGACGCTCTATTGCTTTTCTCCGGCCGTTGTCCGGGCCAGCGCGTTGTGGTTTGTTCCACCGGACATTATTGGCGCATGGGGCAGTTTTGGCGCGGTGTTTACAGCCACCGCCGTAGCGCATACCCTTTACGCCCCGCGCGAGGTGGTGCTGTGGAACTGGCGCCGCATCCTGCTGCTCGGAACCTCGCTGGCACTGGCGGCCGGCTCGGATTTCGGCCTGGCCGTGGTGGTGCCCGTGCTCCTGGGTTTCATGCTGTACCTCGCTCCGACAAGAAGGAGGGCGGCAGTCGTAATCCTCGGAGCTTCCTGTTTGTGCGCCATGCTGCTGGTTCTCGCCGCTTACTTTTTTCATGTCGAAACCTTCTGGCGGGCACTGGGCCATGCCAGACTGGTAAGATTTCATCGCGAGGCCCTATCGATGGGTGGGGCCTACCTGGAAGCCATGAAGGTGTTAGCCTCCTCCGGGCCCGTACTGGTTTTACTGGTTCCCGCCTCGCTCCTGATCTACTGTTTTTGGCCGCGGGCGCGCTATTTTGGTAATACAGCCCCCCTCATCGTGGCGGTTCTGTTTCTTGCCCTGCAAGTGGCCTCTCCCCATGGACCCCAGGCGCTATTCGGGCTCATCGGCTTCGTCTTCCTCGCGGTTTTTGTGGCCGGAATTGCCGCCGATCTGCTCGAAACGCAGGCTGACGACAACTGCCGCGCGGTACTAATAGGGCTGCTTGCAGCAAACGGGGCCTGGAACCTTGTGGAGCTGGCACGAATACGAGCGTAATCGGCATCTGGCTGGAACTGCAAAATTTAGAAGGGCTCGCAACCTCAAGAGCTTCCCGGCGTTCTAAGCAGGGTAGGAGGTCGAATAATGCGGCCGCGCTGGCAACTTAAGCTCGGGATTGCGGCTCTTCTCCTGGGCCTGGGTGCTGCTGTTTGGCCGCTCGCGGTTTTTGCCCAGTTCGGCTCGGTTAACTCCGATGGCGTGACCCTGCACGGAGTTCCCCCGAGCGTAACTTCCTTCGGATTTGGCGGCGTCCCCGGTTTTCATGGTGTGCCTCCGAGCGTTACTTCACCTGGGTTCGGAAGGCCAACCCAGGGACTGAGTCATCGACCATTTGACTTCCGCCACCGCCGCCGTCCAGGTCTAGCTGCTCCTTTCTATGGCGGGGCGTACCCTTATTACTACGCGCCTGATAGCTACCCCTATGACGTGATGGATCTCGGAGTAGACGATTCAATGGAGGAGGAATATCGCGGCGGGCCGACGATTTTCGACCGGCGGGGCTACGGCGCACCGGAGTATCGCAGAAGTCGAGCGCCCCAGCCAGAGGCGACTGATCGCAGCGATATTTCCGCGAGTGCGCCGGCCGCCGCTGCACAGCCGGAGCAGCTCCCGGAGCAGCCAAGCACGGTGCTGGTTTTCAAGGACGGCCATCAACTCGAAATATCAAACTACGCGATCGTGGACACGACGCTTTATGATCTGGGCGGCGGACGCACACACAAGGTCGCCCTCACCGAGCTTGATCTTGCCTCGACGGTGAAGGAGAATAACCAGCGCGGAGTAGACTTCCGGCTTCCGAATGGGGTGAAGCCGAATTAAGCGGCATCTATGTCGAAACTTGCGGCATTAGCGTTGATGGTTGCCCTCTCGGCCGCCGGCGCTTCGGGCCAGCATCGCGGTTCAATGTCCGGAATTACTTCGATTGGTGGTCAGCGGGGCTCCACGCCCGGTGGCCGCAGCCAGTCGATCGGGATT
>JAFAWX010000422.1 GCA_019241535.1 Acidobacteriota bacterium
AGAAAAGCAAACCCAGACAGCAAACCGCCAACACTTGAGTCCTTCTCACCTGAACCTCCCGGACCGAGGTAAGCTCCTGTTTAATTTAGATGTAGGTTGATATGGACAAGTTCGTTACCTTCGAGACCAACCCCGCGCCGCGTTGTAAGCTACTCGGTGGCAAGAGTTTATAGCCGATGCCAGGGCTGCCCGGGAAGCGCTGTCAAATCACTTCTCAATCATAAGGAGGCGTAGATCTCGGGGTGCCGCGGCCGATGGCTTCTTGCCCCGGTTCAACTGCTGCGCTATGAGGGAGTCACTGAAATATCAGGCGGGACGGAGGACGCGAGCGCCGGGCGGGCACAAACGTGCGCTCAGGAATAATCACCGTCTTCGGCTTCTTCCTCTTCCTCCTCTTCGTATTCCTCTTCCTCATCCACAGGTTTCAGTTCTACGGGGTTTACAGTGGTGACTTCAAAATCCATTCCACATTCAGGGCAGGAGATAACTTCGCCCTCATCTACTTCGTCTTCTTCGACGTCCAAGCTGGTTTCGCACTCCGGGCAATAAAGCATATATGCCTCCACGGCCGGCCCCCCCAAGATTCTATGATTGCACCTTGCTATATTTAGTGACTTCGATGGTCAAGGTCAAGTGGCGTTCTCCCCGGCTTCCGCCTCGCGCTCGGCTTCCTGGATCTCGAAGCAAAGAGGCACGGTTGTGAGTTGCCGGCCGAAAAATGTGCGCGCGAAGCGGAGCCGCGGAAGTTTTCTGAAGTCCGGAATTTGCGCCGTCTCGATGCTCCTCTGCGGCTTTACGGCGGCGGAAAATCCTCCTTCCTACGTGGACGCGCAGATTGCAGGCGCGCTGCGGGAAATCTCCGCCGGACAAATCCAGTCCGATATCGAGAAACTGGTAAGCTTCAAGACGCGTTCCACGCTCTCGGCCCAGGACGCCGCCACAATTCGCTCCGGGCGGGGAATCGGCGCGGCTCGCGAATGGATCAAGGGCGAGTTCGAACGCTATTCCCGCGATTGCGCGGGATGCCTCGAGGTTAAATCCGACAGCTTCATCCAGCCGGTCGGAGAACGAATCCCCGCACCTACCGAGCTGACGAATATCTATGCCGTGCTCAAGGGGAGTAGTAGTGCGGAGTCCAAACGCATCGTGCTTGTCACCGGGCACTACGATTCCCGCAACGGCAACCCTCTCGATGGTTCAGGCCTTGCACCCGGGGCAAATGACGACGCGAGCGGGACGGCCATCAGCCTTGAATGCGCGCGCACGTTAAGCCGGCTCAGGTTCCCCGCGACTATCATTTTTCTCACCGTAGCGGGCGAAGAGGAGGGCCTCTACGGCAGCAAGCACTTCGCGGATCTGGCCCGGAAGTCCGGCTGGCAGATCGAGGCCGTCCTGAACAACGATATCGTCGGCGGAGACCGTAGTCCCGGGCAGGACAGCAAACGGGTGCGGGTATTTTCGGAAACCCTTCCCGCCCAGGCCGGCGAACCGGACATTCGTATGATCCGTGCCCTAGGCGGGGAAAACGACTCGCCTTCCCGCACGCTGGCGCGCTACATTACTTCCGCCGCGCGCCTTTATGGGCTCGAGGTTACCCCTATCTTGGAATTCCGCCTCGACCGCTATCTCCGGGGCGGAGACCACATCTCCTTCAATCAAAAAGGCTTTGCCGCGGTACGCTTTACGGAATTCCGGGAAAATTTCAACCATCAGCATCAGAACGTGCGCGCGGAGAACGGAATCGAATACGGCGATCTGCCCAAATTTGTCGACTTTGACTACGTGGCCGGGGTGGCGCGCCTCAACGCCGCCGCGCTCGCTTCGCTCGCGCGGGCACCGGGGCCCCCCGAAAACGTGAAACTCGAGACGAGAGAACTGACGAACGATTCGACCCTCGATTGGGACCCGCCTGCCGACGACCGAGTTGCCGGCTACGAGGTGCTTTGGCGGGCCACAAGCGCTGCGGACTGGGAGAGTTCGCAGCATGTGAGCGGTAATCTGACCCGGACGACGGTGCCTTTATCGAAAGACAACGTGATTTTTGCCGTCCAGGCCGTCGATGAGGCGGGCCACGGTAGCCTGCCGGTGATTCCCTCCCCGCGGCGATGAATCCCGCCGCCGCTTGAGGTAATCTGAAAGGTTTCGGATCGAGGTTGGGGCGCTCCCCCGGCCGGTAGCCAGCATGGCGAGAAATACATCCTTTGAAATGGGACTGCCGCCGTTCCGCGGAGCCGTCCGCGTGCTGCTCCTGGCGAGCGTGGCGATCTACGTCGTCATCCTGCTGCTGATGTCATTTGCTCCCGGGTTTGGCCGATCGATTCTAGAGCTTGGCATCCTCGACCCAGTGGCTGTCCGCCATGGCTGGCTATGGCAGTTCGTGACTTACCCGTTCATGTATGTGGATCCGCTCGACTTTGTTCTCTCGCTCGGCGGCATTTACTTCCTGGGCTGGTCGGTCGAAGCCCAGATTGGCTCGAGCGCTTTTTACGGGCTATTTTTCGGAAGCGTGAGTATTTCCGCCCTGGTCGGCTTTCTGCTCTCCCTTCTGGGCATTGCCGAAGGCACGGCGTTCGGCTCGGGAGCGGCGGCAAATGCGATTCTCATGGTCTTTTATCTGTTCAATCGCGGCGCTCCCATCATGCTGTTTCCCCTGCCGATGCGTTTTCCCGTCAAATGGCTGGTGCTTTTCACCGCCGGGATCGAAACCGCGTACCTGCTGCTTCATCACTTTGCCCTGTTCTACTTCATCCTGCTGCTCGGCCTGGGAGCAGGATACGTCTGGTACTCGCTATTTCTTAACCGCCAGGCCTCGATCGGAATTTCTGAGACCTACTACGGGCTGCGCAACTCCTACTATCGCTGGAAGCGGCGGCGGGCAGCACGAAAATTCGAGGTGTACATGCGCGGCCACAACCGCAAGGTAAGCTTCGACGAACACGGCAACTACATTCCCCCGGACGATCCGGACAAGAAAAACGGCGGCTCGAAATCAGGCTGGGTGAACTGATTCGGTTCCGCCGCAACGGCAGGTTTCAAAGAGCCCGCCCCGCTTACTGGAAGAGCCCGCTCGCCTATGTTCCCTCGGACCATCCCGCCAGATATTCTTCCTGCTCGGGAGTCAGTCGGTCGATTTTGACTCCCATCGATTCGAGCTTGAGGCGGGCAACCCGCCTGTCGAGCTCCTCGGGAACGCGGTACACAATCTTTTCGAGCTGAGCGTGATTTTTGACCATGTACTCGACCGAAAGCGCCTGGTCGGCAAAGCTCATGTCCATGACCGAGGGCGGGTGTCCTTCGGCGGCCGCCAGGTTGATCAGTCGACCTTCGCCAAGGAGGTTGATCTTGCGCCCGTCGCGCAGCGAGTACTCGTCCACGAAATTGCGCGTGGTGCGCCTTGACGAAGACATCTTTTCTAGCGCCGGAATATCAATCTCGACGTTGAAGTGGCCGGAATTGGCAACGATGGCCCCGTCCTTCATGACTTCGAAGTGCTCTTTGGTGATCACGCTTTTGTTGCCCGTGACCGTGCAGAAGACATCGCCGATTCTCGCCGCCTCGGCCATCGACATGACCCGGAAACCGTCCATGACGGCTTCAAGGGCCTTGGTCGGATCAACCTCGGTGATGATTACCTCTGCGCCCGTGCCGCGCGCGCGGCTGGCCAGACCACGCCCGCACCAGCCGTAACCGGCGATGACAAATTTCGCTCCCGCCAGCAGGAAGTTTGTCGCCCGGATGATGCCGTCGATGGTGGACTGTCCGGTGCCGTAGCGATTGTCGAAAAGGTGTTTGGTGTCGGCGTCGTTGACGGCGACGATAGGGTACTCGAGCACGCCTTCCTTGGACATGGCGCGCAGGCGGATTACCCCGGTCGTGGTTTCCTCTGTCCCGCCAATCACCCCCGGGAGTGCGTCTCTGCGCCGGGTGTGCAGGGTACTGACCAGGTCGGCGCCGTCATCCATGGTGATGTGCGGCCGGTGGTCGAGGGCGGCCAGAATGTGGTTGTAGTAGGTATTGTTATCCTCGCCCTTGATAGCAAAGACCGAAATGCCGTGGTCGCGCACCAGACTGGCGGCGACGTCGTCCTGGGTGGATAGCGGATTGGACGCGCACAGGACTACTTCCGCACCGCCGTCCCGCAGGCATACCGCCAGGTTTGCGGTTTCCGCGGTCACGTGCAGGCAGGCGGAAATTCGGGTGCCCTTAAGCGGCTGATTCTTGATGAACTCCTTGCGGATGATCTGCAGGACCTTCATCGACTGGTTGGCCCACTCGATGCGTTTCCTGCCCAGATCGGCAAATTCCATTCCCCTGACGTCACACTGAATCTGCGTCGAAGTCGTTGACATAGATCTCCTAGAGCGCTGGTTTGCCGGGGTTCGAGCGCGAACGCCGGCCAAATGGTGAAATCGGTTTACTTCCTGGCGCCCGCCGTCGCGGGCTCTCCCAGGCCGGCATCGCTCGCCAAGCGGAGCGCTTTGTCGGTCGCCTCCCAGGTGAAATCCGGGTCGTTGCGACCGAAGTGGCCGTAAGCCGCGGTCTTGGTGTAGATCGGGCGCTGCAGCCGGAGCGACTCGATGATGCCCTTCGGGGTCAGCCGGAAATGCGAACGTACGAGATCGGGAATAATGGCGGGATCGACGGTCGCGGTGCCGAAGGTTTCGACCATTACGCTGACCGGCTCGGCAACGCCGATAGCATATGCGAGCTGCACTTCGCAACGTTCGGCCAGACCGGCGGCAACGATGTTTTTCGCCATGTAGCGGGCCATGTAAGCGGCGGAGCGGTCGACCTTGGTTGGATCCTTGCCGCTGAACGCGCCGCCACCGTGCCGCCCCATGCCACCGTAGGTGTCAACGATGATCTTGCGGCCGGTCAAGCCGGTATCGCCCATGGGACCACCGATCACGAAGCGTCCCGTGGGGTTGATGTGGTATTTGGTATCGGCGTCGAGCAGTTCGGCGGGGATAGTCGCCTGAATGACGTGCTTCAGAATATCGGAGCGGAGTTCGTCGTTGGTCACCATTTCCGAATGCTGGGTGGATATGACTACGGCGTCGACGCGCAGCGGTTTGCGGTTGGCGTCGTACTCGACCGTGACCTGGGATTTTCCGTCAGGCCGGAGGTAGGGAAGTTTGCCATGCTTGCGCACTTGGGCGAGGCGCATGGTGAGCTTGTGCGCCAGTAAAATCGGGGTCGGCATCAGCTCGGTATTTTCCCGGCAGGCATAGCCAAACATCATGCCCTGATCTCCCGCTCCGCCGCAGTCGACCCCCATGGCTATGTCGCCGGACTGCTTATTGATGCTCGAGATCACGGCGCAAGTATTGGAGTCGAATCCGTAAAGGGCATTGTCGTAACCTATCGAGGCAACGGTACCGCGGACCAGGGTAGGGAAATCCACGTAGGCTTTGGTCGTGATTTCGCCAGCAATTACCACGAGACCGGTGGCGGTCAGGGTTTCGCAGGCCACCCGGCTGGTGGGATCATCGGCGAGACAGGCGTCTAGCACCGCATCCGAGATCTGGTCGGCAATCTTGTCCGGGTGCCCCTCGGTCACCGACTCGGAGGTGAAAAGATAGGGGTTTCTCGATGCCAATCAAAAGCTCCTTTGAAGGTGTCTCAAAACTGGTGGGGGGTTGAGATCACGTTAGTAAAAACCGCCCTCACAAGGCACGAACACACACAGAATGAAGATCTTAGCGACCTCTAACAAGGTATCAGAGAAGTGCTGCCGGGCGCAATCGATTTGCACCGTCTGTCCTTGCGCGCCGGCTCCCGGGACGGGCCCTTCATCGGGTGACCGCGCGCCCGCCTCGTTACTACCGTTCATTGCCCCTGGTTCCGGACGCTGCATATAATCGCTACACCGCTGGCCACCAAAGGACGCCTTTTGATGCCCCACGCGACAGGAGCGGAGTCAGTCCGCCCGGCCAAAGAACTCTACATCTTTCATGATGTTGCCAAGGCCCTGACCTCCTCGCTCGACCTCGACGCGATTCTCAAGACCATCATGGAAAAGATGGCGGAGCACTTTCGCCCCGACACCTGGTCCCTGCTGATGGTTGATGAGGAGAAGAACGAGCTCTATTTTGCCATCGCCGTGGGCACCGCCTCGGAGGCCTTGAAGCAGATTCGCCTCAAAGTTGGCGAGGGCATTGCCGGGCACGTCGCCAAATACGGAGAGAAGCTGATTGTGCCTGATGTGCGCTCGGACCAGCGCTTCGCGAAACGCATCGACGAGCTCACCCAGTGGGAGACGCAGTCGATCATCTGCGTTCCCCTACGCTCCAAATTACGGGTCCTCGGGGTCATTCAGTTGGTGAACGTCGACATGATGACGTTTGGCCACGAGGAGGAGTTCTTTCTTCAGGCGCTGTGCGATTATGCCGCTATCGCCATAGAAAACGCGCGTGCCGTCGAGAAAATTCAGGAGCTCACGATCACCGACGACTGCACCGGCCTCTACAACGCCCGCCACCTGCATAAGACGCTTGAGGCGGAGGTCTACCGCTCGGCGCGCTTCGGCTATGAATTCTCCGTGCTTTTCATCGACCTCGACCATTTCAAGCAGGTCAATGACACCCACGGCCACCTCATCGGAAGTAAGCTCCTGGCCGAAATGGGGTACATGATCAAGGCCCAGCTCCGCCTGATCGATTTTGCCTTCCGCTACGGGGGAGACGAATTCGTGGTGGTCTTGCCGCAGACCGGCAAAGACGCCGCCCTGGTCGTAGCCCGGCGCCTGCGCGATACCTTGCGCAAGATTATCTTCTGCAAGGAAGAGGCATTGAACCTGAATGTGCGCGCTTCGATCGGGGTGGCAACCTATCCCCATGACGCCAAGGCACCGCACGACATCATCCGGCAGGCGGACGAGATGATGTACGTGGTGAAGAATACGACTCGCGACAGCATCGGAGTCGCACAGCGCGGGATCGAGGAATAGCCGGGGCGCCCCCAAATCTGATCCACGGTACCGCCGCTCGCGTATTCAGGCTTTAGGCACTCACCAGCGAACCGATCTTCTCGCCACTTACAACCTTGGCGATATTTCCCCGCTGATTCAGATTGAAGATGACAATGGGGAGGTTATTGTCCTTGCAGAGCGAGATGGCGGTCGAATCCATGACCTTCAGTCCGCGCTTAAGTATCTCCATATAGGTGATCTCGGTGAACTTCTGGGCGTCTTTCACCAGCATGGGGTCGGCATCGTAGATGCCGTCGACTTTGGTTGCCTTCAGTATGGCCTCGGCTTTGATCTCCATGGCGCGCAGGGAAGCTGCGGTATCGGTCGAAAAATAGGGATTGCCGGTGCCGCCGGCAAAGATAACGATACGGCCTTTTTCCAGGTGGCGGATGGCGCGTCGGCGGATAAAGGGCTCGGCCACCTGGTTCATTTCTATGGCCGACTGCACGCGGGTGTGGATGCCCTGCTTTTCCAGCGCGTCCTGCAGGGCAAGGGCATTGATGACGGTGGCCAGCATGCCCATGTGGTCGGCCGAAACCCGGTCCATATCACGGGCCTGCTCGGCCACGCCGCGGAAGAAGTTTCCTCCGCCGACCACGATGGCAATCTGCACGCCCAGCGAGTGAACGTCTCCAAGTTCGGCTGCGATTTCGTGAATGCGGGATGAGTCAACTCCGAAGCCTTGGCTGGCGGCCAGGGCCTCGCCCGAGAGTTTCAACAGGACGCGTTTGAAGATCGGTTCGGCCATGTCCTCCGCCGTATAAAAACGCGAGCGTCTGGCTTACTCGGCTCTTTGTGGCTTTGAGACAGCTACGGTCTCGCCGGAGTCGCCCACTTTAAAACGGGCGAAGCGCTTGACCGCGATATTTTCGCCCAACTTGCCGATCTTGGTGGCGATCAGCTGGGATATCGAGAGCGTCTGGTCCTTTATGAAGGGCTGTTCATACAGGCAGACCTCCTCGTAAAACTTGCTCATCTTGCCTTCGACGATTTTTTCAACCACCTGTGGAGGCTTGCCGGTCGCCGCCGCCTGGGCCCGGTAGATGTCTTTCTCGCGCTCATAGGCCTCGCTGGTGACGTCCTCTTTGCGGATGAATTTAGGGTCGCTGGCGGCTATGTGCATGGCGATATCGTGCACCAGCTCCTTGAAGTCGTCGGTACGGGCGACATAGTCGCTTTCGCAGTTGACTTCGACCAGCACGCCGATTTTGCCGCCAGCATGGATGTAGCTGGCAACGGAGCCTTCGCCTGTGGCGCGCGAGGCTTTCTTGGCGGCCACCGAGACTCCCTTCTTGCGCAGTAGGATGATGGCCTGCTCGAAGTCGCCTTTGGCTTCGGTCAGCGCCTGCTTGCAATCCATCATCGGCGCCCCGGTCTTTTCCCGGAGCTCTTTCACTTGTGCCGCGGAGATGTTCACGGTGCTTGTGCTCATAGATCTTCTGGCGTTATCGACCCTGCTTGTTTCGCGCGCCCGGCGCAGTCCACAAATTTCGACCCGCGTTTACGCGCGCGGGTCCTCTGATTTGAGCTGACGGAAGCTGGTTCTGGCCCGGACCGCCATTTGCAGCCAGGTTCCCCGCGCACCTTCGCGCCTGCAGGGGGCACCTGCTAAAACGTTTGATGCTCGACTTCCGGCGTCTCGGAGGGAGTTTCTACAGAAGCGGACTTCTTGCGCGTCCCCTGGCCGAGCACCTCTTCCATGCTGATGTCTTCACCGTCGGCCGAGAACTCGTTGCCGGCTGCGGCCGCAGCTTCGCGGGCGCCTTCAGCCGGCTCTTCCGCGCCAACCTGCCCTGTCTCCGGGACAGCGGCGGCCAGATCCGCCGCCTGCTTGTCGGTGAGCAGCTGCGTGCCCTCGATGACAGAATCGGCGATTTTCGAAGCGAACAGCCGGATGGCGCGCAGGGCATCGTCGTTGCCGGGGATCACATAATCGACTTCCGTGGGATCGCAGTTGGTGTCGACCACGGCAACCACGGGAATGCCCAGCTTGCGGGCTTCGCGCACGGCGATCTGCTCTTTATTTGAATCGATGACGAAAATTGCGTCCGGCAGCTTGGTCAAGTTCTTGATGCCGGCCAGATTGGCCTGCAGGTGTTTGCGTTCTCGTTCCAGCTTGATCACTTCTTTTTTGGGAAGCAGTTCGTAGCGGCCGTCGGTGGCCATGTCGTCGAGTTCTTTCAGGCGCTTGACGGATTTTTGTACCGTCACCCAGTTTGTCAGCAGACCGCCCAGCCAGCGCTGGTTTACGTAAAAACTGTTGGCCCGCGCCGCCTCTTCGGCAATGGCGTCCTGGGCCTGGCGCTTAGTTCCCACAAAGAGGATGGTTTTCGCGTCGGCGGAAAGGTCGGCGACGAACTTCGAAGCCTCTTTGAACATCTTGAGGGTCTTTTGCAGATCGATGATATAAATGCCGTTGCGCTCGCCAAAGATGTATTCCTTCATCTTGGGGTTCCAGCGCTTGGTCTGGTGCCCGAAGTGAACGCCCGCTTCGAGCAACTCCTTCATGGTAATGTTAGCCAAACAACCTCCTTTGTAATCTGCATCCTGCTCCGGAGAGCGGGATTGCTTTCCCGCCAGCTACGCCGGCGGGAAGAATTCAAAAACCGGCGGAACTCAACGTTTGCTGAACTGAAAGCGCTTTCGCGCTCCCTTTTGTCCGTATTTCTTGCGCTCTTTGGAACGCGAATCGCGGCTGATGAGTCCTTCGCTTTTCAGCTTCTTGCGCAGGTCGGCATTGAATTCGATCAGCGCGCGCGCAATGCCGAGCTTGACGGCGTCCGCCTGCCCGCTCGTACCCCCGCCCGAGACATTAGCGATTACATTAAAGCTCGCGGCCGACTCGGTCGACACCAGCGGCTCTTTGGCGCTCGAGCGCTCGGACGGGGTCAGAAAATATTGTTCAAACGGGCGCCCGTTGACCTTGAAGTCGCCATTTCCGGGGCGCAGAAAAATGCGGGCCACGGCCGTCTTCCGCCTGCCCGTTCCGCAATATTGAACTAAGTCGGCCATTCTCTGCTTTTTCGTTCCTCGCGTTTGTGAAATCAGACCACGGCCCGCTAGGCCAAGGCCCTGGTTTCCGGCTTCTGCGCCTGATGCGGATGCCGATCGCCTTTGTACACTTTGAGCTTGCTGAACATGTGCCTGCCCAGTTTGGTCTTCGGGAGCATGCGGCGCACGGCATCTTCCACTACCAGTTCGGGCTTGCGAGCAAAGCGCTTGCGAAATTCCTCGGTGCGCAGTCCTCCGGGGTAGCCGGTATAGTGCTGATAAACCTTCTGCTCCGCCTTCATCCCGGTAATCTTGACCCTGGCGGCGTTAATGACTACGACATGATCGCCGGTATCTAAAAAGGGTGTATACCTGGGGTTCTCCTTACCCATCAGTATGCGCGCGACAGCCGACGCCACTCGCCCCAGAGCCTGGCCGGAGGCATCGATGACGTACCATTTGCGCGTGATTTCCCTCGCTTTGGGGAAATACGTTGACATACTGATCTCCCAGAAAAATGAAACCAAAAGAAGACCGCTGAGTACCCTGAATTACAGGCGCCGAAGGCGCAGGGCTACCGGGCGGGCAACCGCAGAACCACCCAAGGCCTTACCATAGACGAGGAAGTGCTTCATTGTCAACGACGAAGCACAAATCACCTCGTATTCGAATCACTTCTTCTCCGTCTTCGGCGCCGGGTCAGGCTTCGACTTTGTGTCTTTTTTCGCCCCGGAATCCTCGCCGGCACTGCTCTTTGCGCCGGAATCGGAGGTGCCCGACTGTCCCGCCGGCTTTTGACGGTAGTCGGTCACGTACCAGCCTGAGCCCTTGAACTGCACGGCTGGAGCCGAAAGCAGCTGCTCGACCGCGCCCCCGCACTCGGGGCACTTCTTGACCATGGGATCGGAGAAGCGCTGAATGCGTTCAAAGCGGTGACCGCACTTGCGGCACTGGTATTCGTAAAGCGGCATGGCAAGAAAAAGAGGCGCACGAACCGCACCCCGGCCTCGAACTCTGCCTCTTGATTCTAGGGGTGGGCATCAGGGGAGGTCAATCGAGTTGCAGGCCATCGATGTGCCGCGCAAAACGCGCGCGCCGGCCTGAAAGCGGTTGAAGCTCGCACGAGCGCGAACCCGCGAGACGGATGGACAAGGCGATGGTTGAACGGCTGCGGTTCTTGCCCGCAACTTTATTGGCATCCTGTGCGGCACAGCCCTCTGGATTTCAAAAACGGGGCCGCGCTGACTGATGAAAACGTCATCCCCAGAGGCGATTAATAAGTGAATCGCAATGGGTAAATCGGTGTCGATAGCTACTTGCCCGAATCTTCTCTCCGGGACAACTGCTTCAATTGCTCCACATCGCCGGTGCGGCCGGTGGCCTGCTTGTTGGCGATTAGAAGATCCAGGGAGATGAAATGAACCGGAATATCGAAGATTGTGCCCTCCAGGCGTTTTTCCCAGGCGTCCGAAAACTCTATAGCCGTGATCTGGGTGAGAATATCGATGCGAACCGGAGCAACCCCGATCTGATAAGTCAGATCACGTTCGGTGAACGTTCTCGAAGTGATTTGATCGGATTCGAGGGGAGCTCCGAAGCTCCGAAGTGCTTCAAATACACGCGCTGAATTCTCGGTCGAACTTTCGATCCAGATATCGAGATCTTTCGTGTAGTGCGGTTCGGTATATTTCATGACGGCATAACCGCCCACGATCAAGTAGCGCACCTCAAACTCGTTTAAGAGTCGTAGCAGTTCTTTGTAGTCTGGGCTTTCTGCCATTTCTAACTTCCTCGGCTAATTCCACCATTTCCCAGGCTGCGGCAAAAATTGCTTCGTCGCCCTGTTCTTGCCAGAACTCAATATCGAAGCCGCGGTCGGGAAAGACACCCTTGACCAACCGGGTCTTCCAACTCGAATTACGAGAACTGTGCATCCTGGCTCTGCGGTTTTGCCACCATATTCATGATACATTCCGGTGTTTGCTCGTCTGGTTTCTGTTCTCCGACGGCGCGCATCCCCGATCCCCTGACAGGCGCGCGGATAATTTTTGTCGCCGTAAGAAGAACGATCCGCTCTTGCCGCTCTCTCGCAACGTTCGCCCGCGCGGGCCGTTCGAGCGGGCTCGGGATAGTCTTCATGAACCAGCAGGCGCGGGCCGAAACGAAAAATCTTGCTCGACTGCGAAGTCGATTTGCATTAACCGGTTGGTACAGGGGAAACCATCCTCCAAAAAACGAAATAAATAAATGCGAAAGAGTGAAGCTCGAAACGTCCTCTGATCTGCCATAGTGCTAAACTCCCGCGTATGTTCGCGGCCGAGAGTCTGCTACCCGGGCTTTATCTGGTCGGGACGCCGATCGGGAATCTCGAAGATATCACCGTGCGCGCAATTCGCGTCCTGAAGCAGGCGGATTTGATTGCCTGCGAAGATACCCGCGAGACCCAAAAGCTGCTGAATCGTTACGCAATTGAAACCCGGACCGTCAGCTACCACGAGCACAACGAGGCGCTAAGGGCGACAGAACTGGTCGAGAAGCTTTCCCGCGGCATGCGCATTGCCCTGGTAACGGACGCCGGCATGCCGGCCGTTTCTGATCCGGGATTTCGCCTGGTCCGACTGGCACTCGAGCGCAGCCTGCGGGTGGTGCCGGTGCCTGGCCCTGTGGCCTTTGTGGCTGCCCTGGTTGCAAGTGGCCTGCCGGTCGATTGTTTCGCCTTCCGCGGCTTCCTGCCGCCGCGCCAGGGCGCCCGCCGCCAGGCGCTTGATGGAATACGCCATTCCCGCCAGACAGAAATCTTCTATGAAGCGCCGCAACGTTTGCGCGAAACCCTAGAAGACGCCTTCGCGGTGTTCGGTCCCTATCGAAGCGTTGCCATTGCGCGCGAGCTGACCAAGGTTCATGAAGAGTTCTGGCGCGGTCCGCTGGCCGCCGTGCTCGAAACGGTCCGAAGGCGCGAGCAGGTGAAAGGAGAAATCACTCTGCTATTCGGACCCGAGGCGGGGTCGACGGCTGCTCTTCCGGGTGTTTCCGTTCGCGAGCGAGTTGAGGAGATCATGCGGGAGGAGCAACTCGAGGAAAAGGCGGCGCTGAAGAAGGCAGCCAAAGAGCGTGGGGTGTCAAAAAGCGCGATTTACCGGGAGTTGCAGCTTGAAAAACGGCAGTCCGCGAAAAAATGACCGTCCTGCGCCTATTTTCCGGCAAGCTCCCGTTTGACCGTCTCGCTTACCACTTTCCCGTCGACCCGCATGCCCTGGGCGGAGAACCTCGCCATGGCGCTCTTCATTACCGTGCCCATGTCCTTCATTGTGGGAGAACCCATTTCCGCAATCACTGCTCTTACCCCGGCGCCGATTTCGGCCTCACTCGCCGCCTGCGGCAGATAACCCTCGATGATCGAGATTTCCGCAGCCTCTTTGTCCGCCATATGCTTGCGGCCGCCTTTGGTGAACTGCTCGACCGATTCCTTGCGCTGCTTGATCAAGGTCGCAAGCACCTGCTGGGCTTCTTTTTCGTCAAGGGGCGCCATTTTGTCGATCTCCCGATTCTTGAGCGCCGCCTTGACCATGCGCAGCGCGGACAGACGCGCCTCATCGCGCGACTTCATCGCCGTGGTGATGTCTCTCTGGATCTGGTCGACAAGCCCCATGGGCGAATTATAAGGGGCGTGCGCCTCATCCGTGAAAGCAACCCGATCCGCGATACACTAATGGGTACTTTCCAGCTTCTAACCAAATTCATTTATTAGGACTACTTGAATGCTGCCAAAAAATCGTCTTTTTACTCCCGGTCCAACCCCCCTGCTTCCTGCCGCCCAGAACGCCATGGCCGCCTTCACGGCCCATCATCGTACCGCGGACTTCAAAGCCCTGTTCAGCCGCGTGATCACGGATCTAAGAGATTTCATCGGAACCTCGAATGACGTGCTGGTGATAGCCTCCTCCGGTACGGGCGTAATGGAAGGCGCGGTGTCGAATCTGACCTCTCCAGGCGACCCGGTGCTGGTCCTGACGGCGGGAAAATTCGGCGAGCGCTGGCGCGATCTAGCCAGGGCTTTCGGCTGTCGGGTCGAGGTGGTTGACAAGCCCTATGGGGATACTTTTTCCGTCGAGGAAGTCGCCGCAAAGCTTACAAGGGACACGCGTGTCGTCTACCTGCAGGCTACGGAGAGCTCGACGGGCACGCGCCATGACCTAAAGGGCATTGCCGAACTGGTTCGCCGGCGCGCCGACGACGCGCTCTTGGTCGTCGACGCCATTACCGGTTTGGGGACGACCGAGCTCGATGTGGATGGCTGGGGAATCGACGTGATCATCGGCGGATCGCAGAAAGCCTTGATGATTCCGCCGGGCCTCGCCTACTGCGCTCTAAGCGAGCGTGCCTGGAAACGCATGGTGACGGCGACCAATCCCCGCTACTACTTCGATTTTCGCAAGGAGCGGAAAGCGGCGGCAAAAGGCGAGACGGCGTACACACCTGCGACCTCTCTGGTCGCCGCACTCGGCGCGGCTCTCGATTTTATCCGCCAGCTCGGCAACGGTGATCTTGCCGCAGGGCGGAAGCTCCTGGTGGATAACGCGGAACTGGCGGCGGAAATGACCCGTGCCGGTGTGGGAGCTCTCGGACTCGAGCTCTTCAGCGTCAGCCCGGCCGCGGCGCTCACCGCGGTCACCTCTCCTGCGGGCGTGGATTCGGGAAAAATCGTAAAGGAATTTCGTGATCGCTTTTCGGCGGTGGTGTCGAACGGCCAGGGGGAGATGAAAGGCAAGCTGTTCCGCATTGCCCATATCGGCTATTACGACTACCTCGACACCATCGGGATCCTGGGGGCGCTCGAGCACGTTCTGGCGGCGGTGAGCAATCGGCCGGTAGAGTACGGATGCGCGCTGCGCGCAGCCCAGCAGGTATTTCAACGGTCGCGTACCCGGGAACTCGCCGAGATTGCGGGAGCAAAGAACTGACGGTCGTGACTGCTTTCCGAATGACAAATTGACCATGACTGCACCCGAGCTGGCTGTGCCAGCTTCCTCAAGGGGATTGTTCACCATGAAAATCGTCGTAGCTGAAAAAATGTCCCCGTCTGCGCTTAAGGTCCTGCGTCAGCCGGGCTGGACCGTGATTACCCCCGACCAATTGAATGGAACCCTGGTCGAGGAACTTGCGGCGGCCGATGCGCTGCTGGTGCGCTCCGCCGTTCAGGTGGACGCGCGGCTGCTCGCCAATGCCTCCCGGCTCAGGGTGATTGGTCGTGCCGGTGTGGGTGTCGACAATATTGAGCTCGAGCCGGCAACGCGCAAAGGGATCGCGGTGATGAACACCCCGGGAGCGAATGCCGTGGCCGTGGCCGAGCACACCATGGGACTGATGTTGTCGATGGCGCGTTTCATCCCTCGCGCCGACCAGCAGATGCACGCCGGCAAATGGGAGAAAAAATCTCTCCAAGGAACCGAGCTTCGGGGCAAGACTCTGGGCATCGTCGGGCTCGGCAAAATCGGTCTCGAGGTGGCGAAGAGGAGCCGTGCATTTTCGATGGAGATCCTCGCGCACGATCCTTTTGTCTCGGCCGCCATTGCTAAGGAGAACGGCATCCGCCTGGCGCCGCTCGAAGAGATCTACGCCGCCGCCGATTATCTCACCCTCCATGTCGGCTTGACCCCGCAAACCGAAAATATGATCAACGCCGAGTCGTTGAAGAAGATGAAGCGCGGGGTGCGCCTGGTTAATTGTGCGCGCGGCGAACTGATCGACGAGGCGGCTTTGCGGGCCGCGCTCGAGGAGGGGACGGTCGCCGCCGCGGCGCTCGATGTCTTTGCCGAGGAGCCGCCAAAGCATTCCCCGTTTGCGAAAATGGACAATGTCGTCCTAACCCCCCATATTGCCGGCTCGACTGCCGAAGCCCAGGAGGCTGTCGGCCAGCAGATCGCGCTCCAAGTGAAGGAGTACCTCGAGCAGGGCGTGATCCAGAACGCGGTAAACGTGCCCTCGGTCTCCCATGAGGAGTACCTCGCGCTTCAGCCTTATGTCGTGCTGGCCGAGCGGCTGGGATCTTTCCTGGTGCAGATCAGCGATGACAGTTCGCTGGAGGAAATCTCGATCGGGTACCGGGGGCACATCACGGAATGGAAGACGGAACTGATTCGCAACGCCGCCGTCAAGGGCATTTTAAACGTTGCCGTCGAGGAAAAAGCCAATCTGGTCAACGCCGCCAGCCTGGCCGCAGAGCGGGGTTTAAGGATAAACGAGGAAAGCAAGCCGCGGGCCTCAACCGGCGGTGCCGGCAGCGTGCTCTCGCTTTCGATCCAGACGGAAAATGAAAGACATATGGTGAAGGGCGCGGTCCTGCGGGAGAACACACCGCGTCTTTTGCATGTCGACGGCATCGATGTGGAGGCTCCGCTCGAGCAGAACCTCATCTATATGCGCAATCAGGACGTGCCCGGCGTCATCGGAAGGGTGGGCACGATTCTGGGTAAGCATGGAATCAACATCGCTAATTTTTCCCTGGGGCGCCGCGCAGGCGCGCCGTCGCCGGCGCTCGCGCGGCAGGCCATTGCCGTCGTGCAGGTCGACGGCACGGTGCCCGAGGCCGTAGTCGGCGAACTGCGGAAGGTGCCGGCGATCGAGCAGGCGAAATCCGTTCGGCTCAACTAGCACCGCGCTTGAATTTGGTGGGAAGAAAAAAGGATGAAAGCGGCTGCGCTGGTCCTTAGCGTCTTGGCACTCACTTCCTGGGCGGGCGCGCAGGAGGAGCATTTTGCCGTCCGGGTGTCGGCCGCGGGCGTCTTCAACCGTACCGCAAACTCGAACGACGGCACCGTCACCCTGAAACCCACCAGTTCGCTTGCGTTCGTCGGCGGTCTGCGCTTCCGCTTCACGCCCAGGCAGAGCCTGGAGATCAATATCGGCCGCACCCACAATTCCCAGCTATTTACGGTGGCTCCCAACACGTTCCGCATTACGACGGGAGTGGCGGAGTATACGGGGGCTTACGTGCTAAGCCCGTTTTCCGGAAAGCGCTGGGAAGCGTTCATTTTCGGCGGGGCGGGAGCGTTGCGCTTCCGGCCGAATACGACTTACATTGACGGCTTCCAGGCGTCTTTCGGAGCTGCCTCCGAGACCGCGCTGGCTTTTCTCTACGGGGTTGGAGCCATGTATCAGGTCATCGGACCGCTCGGCCTCCGACTCGAGTATCGCGGACTGATTTATAAGGAGCCGGATTTTAAGATTCCGCGGCTGCTCACCGCAGCCCATGGGCACATGGCCGAGCCCGCGCTCGGAATTGTCTTCAGGTTCTGATTCACGGATTCACGATTCCAGGGCAGCCTTGCGCAGCTTGCGGGTTTCGGCCAGCAGCGCCATCGAGTGCATCAGGTTCTGCAGAGTAACAATGCCAACCAGTTGCTGGTTTTCAACCACCGGCAGGATGCTCGAGTTCCGGGCGCTTAGCTTGCGAAAAGCCGAAGCCAGGGTCTCGGACTTTGAGGCCACGTCGAAGATGCGGTTCATCACCGCCTGCACGTAGCCATTGCCTTCGCTGCGCAGCGTTTGCAGAATCTTCTGCTTCGAGACCACCCCGACCATATCGGCGCCGCGGATGACAGGGAAGTCGTCCTGAAGGCAGTGGACCGCCTTTTCCAGCGCGTCTTCCAGAGTGTCGGCGGGCGAGAGGATAGTGAAATCGGTCAGCATGATGTCTTCAAGCCGCACCGTCTCGAGCACCGACTGAAAGACGGCGGACCGGTCCTCCATCTGGGCGGCGATGAACAGGAATGCGCCAATGACAAAAAACCAGGCGTTCCAGACGCCGGCGATGAAGAAGGCGATGGCGAAGCCACGCCCGATGCTGACTGCCCGCCGCGTCGCACTAACCGGATCCATGCGGCGGCTGAAAACCGCGCGCAGCACCCGTCCGCCATCCATCGGATAGGCGGGCAGCAGATTAAACAGGCCCAGCCACAGATTCACCCACACCAGGCTGTGGGGAAGATTTTCCGAGTTGACGTAAGGATCGGTCCAAAGCGGCGATTGCGGCATGGCTAAGCCGACGGCGAGGGCGGCGAGACCGGCAATGAGAAAGTTCACTACCGGGCCGGCCGTGGCGATACTGACATCCCGCCTCCAGTCAGCAGTCATAGCCGGCTGGGCCTCGTCAAAGATCGTGATTCCTCCGATGGGGAGAAGCACGATTGCGCGCGGCGTCACTCCGGAGTGCCTGCCGATCAGGGCATGGCCGAGTTCGTGCACCACGACGGAGGCAAAGATAATAGCCACCAGAACTGTGCCGCGAACCGGATTGCTGACCGCGAGGTGGGGTCCGTGCTGGCTGAGGCCCACAAAGACCAGCAGGAACAGGAACGAGACGTGGATCCGGATCTCGACCCCGAAGATCCGGCCGGCAGGAATGGTCCAGTTTCTCATCCTCATCAATCTCAGCGTTACCCTTCTAATCTTATACCGTTATACGGGCGGCCCGAGTTGCAGCTGCGGGGAAGACGCGTACGGCAACGCAGGTCGAGAATTGCTGGTCTAGAGTGAGAGTCATTGCCGGAAAGTTTCGCAGCAGGCGTTTGCTGTCGCCCGCCGGGGCCGACATCCGTCCCACCTCGGACCGACTGCGCGAGAGCCTGTTTGACATTCTCGCGGCGGGGACGCCGCCGCTTGCAGGCTCGGTGTGGCTGGACTTGTTTGCCGGAACCGGCGCCGTGGGCATTGAGGCGATCAGCCGCGGCGCGGCCATGGTTTATTTCGTTGAAGCCCGCCAGTCCGCGGCCGTGCTGGTGGCGGAGAATCTTCGCTCGCTCGGGATCCAGGACGGCTACGAAATCCTCCGACGGCCGAGCGGGATGGCGATACGGCAACTCGAGCGGCGGCGTATCCGTCCGGATTTTGTTTTTCTCGATCCGCCCTATGGCCTGCACGATGTCTACCGGGAGAGCTTGGGTGAGCTGGGCGAGTCGGGGCTGGGCGGACGTGCCCTGGTGGTTGCCGAGCACGAAAAGCGATTTGACCCCGGCGACAGGTTTGGAAGACTTCGACGAACCAGGAAATTGCTGCAGGGGGACGCGGCCTTGAGTTTTTACCGGCAAGCGGGCGACTGAAGCGCTACATCAGCAGCTCAGGCGTGCGTTCGACGATCGGATGCTGCAGTTCAGCGAGCTCGTTCTTTACCCGGTTCAGTCCATAGACGCACTGCTCAAAGTGGTCCGAAAGACGCTCGAAGAGTGGGGCCACTTTGGTGTATTCGAACCATTCGAACTTGGAGACGATGTAGTAACTCTCTTTGCCAGCTTTCATCCAGTCGACGAAGCTTTCGAGCCGATTACGCCGCAGGCGGAGGTGGTTGATGCTCTCGGGAAACATCCCGGTAAAAAACAGCGTGTAGTCACCAATGTGTTTGCGAACTTCCCGCTCGCGGTCAAACGACGGGGCGCGGCCGTAAATTGGATTTGATTCGAGCAACATCTCACCCACGTCGGTGATCGGCTTGCCCACGGCGTTGCGCAGCTTGAACAGCTGCTCGACATCGCAGAATTCGGTCAACAGATGGGCTACGTACCCTACTAGTTCTGGATCGCGAATCCCGATCTCCTCGGCGTAATGACGTCCCACCAGCTCTACAAAGAACTTTTCCAGAGGATGATTGTCAGGAATCATTTGCCGCCCCCCCATTCGCGCTCTGATGCGCCCATTGCGCGATTTCTTAACTCAGCTCACAAGCAAATTCAAGTCACTTTCGTAAGTCCGAAGCTCGCGTTTGTTACGGTTATTAGAACCCTCATCTTCTTTGAAGGTTTCATTGCCAACATTGTTGGCACACCAGCTATGTTGCTGCCAGTCACACGCGCGTCCGGCAAGTGCAAGTGTCGCCTTGCGATGGAAACACCCGGGGTACAATCAATCCTCTATGAGAGCCGTGCGCCGCCCTGTATTTCGAGCGGTGGGTTTTTCGGGGAGGAGAAATAAAACCGATGGAAGCCATGAAAATTTCGAGTGGCACAGCATGGGAGCCGGTGGTCGGATATTCGCGGGCGGTGCGGGTCGGCGCCTACGTGCACGTTTCAGGGACGACGGCTACGGGTCCGGACGGCAGCATTGTCGGCCGTGGCGACGCCTACGAACAGGCCCGTCAGACCCTGAAGAACATCGCCTCGGCGCTCGAGAAAGCCGGCGCCTCGCTTGAAAATGTCGTGCGCACGCGCATATATGTCACGCGAATTGCGGACTGGGAGAAAGTCGGCAAGGCGCATGGCGAGGTTTTTGGCGAGATTCGGCCGGCAACCTCGCTCGTCGCCATTAGCGCGCTCGTCTCACCCGACATGATGGTCGAGATCGAAGCCGACGCTTTTATCGGTTGAAGCCTTCAGGCTGTCGTCCGAGATCGGAGCAAATACCAGGCCCCCTGTCATCGAGCTCTGGCAACGGTTCCTGATGTTTCCGCGCGAGAACGCCGGATGCGCGGAGTTCGTCATCTTTTTAAATCGTGCTACGTTCTATTTCATAATGTGGAACTGCTCGAGCGTTCGGCTCCTCGCGGCGGCAGATTTTGACCCCCTCCCGCGTACTTGAATTGGCGACTGGGAAGCAAAAGAGGCCGGCAGAACCGGCCTCGGTCATGATCGCGAAAATCTATTTCTTTGGTGAGATGGCGTCTTTTGCGGCTTTCGCAACGCGGAACTTTACAACGGTTTTGGCCTTGATCTGAATGGGCTCGCCGGTCTGCGGGTTGCGTCCGACGCGTGCCTTGCGGTGGGCTTTCACCAAGCGGCCGATGCCGGGAACGACAAACACTCCGTTTTTCTTGGTCTCCTTGATTGCCGTGTCAGCCAAATTCTCAAGAAATGTGGCTGCCGTCCGGTTGTTGGCTCCCACCTTTTCCGCGAGGTGACGGACAAGCTGCGTCTTGGTCATGCCTGATGCCATGAGTCCTCCTGTTTTAAGACTGAGTTTCCCTGCCTGTTGCGGAGCTATCTTAATACCCGTCCCCTGTGGAAAAACAGCGAAAAGCCGCGTTTTATGCGGGTTTTTTAAAGCCACGTGCTGAAACAGCCGCAAAAACAGCCCTTCTGCGCATTCTCGTGACGTGAATTTTCACTCAGCCGGGGCGAAACTCGGAAACGCTCATGCTCTCGCGGCATCGGCTAGAAAGCGGTCGGCGCCTAAGTCGCGCGAGACGGCTGATCGCATATGCCCAGCGGCATCGCATGACATAATGAGAGAGGAGAAGCGGTTTGAGCTGTGCAATCTGCGAGGAGCGCAAGGACAAGCGATTCTGCCCGGCCGTACACGGGCGCATATGCCCGCAATGCTGCGGGGAACAGCGCGAAATCGTTCTCGATTGCCCCAGCCACTGCCCTTATCTGCGTCAGGCTTATGAACACGAAAGGCCGCGTTCGCTCGATGAGCTCGACCAGGCCGTTCTCTTCCCCGGGGTAGCAATCGACAGCCTCTTTCTGCGCGACTACGAGCCACTGATTCTGGGGCTCACTTATTCGGTCGCCAAGAAAGCGAGCGAGAATCTGGCCATGCGGGATGCCGATCTGATTGCTGTTTTAACCACCCTGGCCAAAAATTATGAGACGCTGGCAAATTCCGGCCTCCATTACGAGTTGCCGATCACGAGCCTGGCGGGGCAGGCGATAGCCTCGGACATCCAGAAAAGCATTAAGGGATATCGGGAGGCGGAGCGGAACAACCTGGGCTACGTCCGGCTTCGCGACCGCGAGGTCTTCACCGCCCTCGTCTTCCTGGTGCGCCTGGCCTGGCGGCACACTTCGGGGCGGCCGAAGTCGCGTGCCTTCGTCGATTTTCTTTTG
Source organism: Acidobacteriota bacterium (assembly GCA_019241535.1). GTDB lineage: Bacteria > Acidobacteriota > Terriglobia > Terriglobales > Acidobacteriaceae > Gp1-AA145. The sequence continues at coordinate 21,775 of JAFAWX010000422.1, forward strand.
CGGCAGTTCCCGGCTCAAGCTGCTAGAGGCGGGCAAGAGGAGACCGGCCGCCTGATCGTCCCTTAAGCTGGCGATTATTACCCCGGCCAACGCCTGACGGACTGCCCGGGGGGAAGGGCGTCGCGCAGCTCCCGTATGGTACGCCGCAGGACCGGATGGCGCGCCTCGGGAGCGATCTCGGCCAGCGCTTCCAGCACGAAACGGCGCTCGTGCAGTCTGGGATGAGGAACGGTCAGCGATGGCAGATCGATAACCGAGCTGCCGAAGAGCAACACATCAATATCTATGTTGCGCGGTCCACGGCGCTCAGCCCGCTGGCGGCCCATGCTGTGCTCGAGATTTAAAACTGCGGAAAGCAGCTGGCGCGGCATCTTTTCCGTTTCGAGCGCGACCACGCAGTTGAGGAACCAGGGCTGCGCCCGAAAGTCGACGGGTTCGGTCTCGTAAAAAGAGGAGACTGCAACTGGCCGCCCAATTTCCTCGAGCCGGCTGATCGCCGTGCGGAGGCTCGCTTCCCGATCCCCGAGGTTCGATCCCAGCGATAAATAGGCGATCTTGCGCACTGCCTAAACCCATTATCCGGTGCCAGAGGAACCTGGCTTGAGACTTGCCGGCACGCTCCTGTGCCGGGCAGGTTTAAACATGATACCGATGCTGCCAATCGAGCTCCGAATCGACCGCGCCCGGCGCTTGCTGCGCATGCTCGAACAGGACGCGCCCTTACTTGCTCTGCGCCTGGCCGCGCTTTCGCCCGAGCACCAGAATTCGGTGAAGAGCTATGCTGACGAACTCGCCGCCTGCACCCGCGCCGAGATCGTCAGATTGACGGCAGAGAAGACGTTCACCGAAGCTAACGAACCCGCGCCGGCCGCAGACTAAGAGGCTGCGCCGCCCCGTTTCCCGCCCGATTATCGGTAATCTTTCGTTGAAGGAACGATGCGAAGAAAAAGGCTCGCGGGCATCGGGGCCCTAGAGGACCTGCTCGACGGGCAACTCGGTCGGCATCGAGTCGTGCGTGCTTTCCTCCTGAAGGGTTGTCTCCTCCCAAAGCGTCTGATCGCGAACCAGACGCGAGACGAGCGCGGTATGCAGGGCGTGGCCGGCGCGGTCGGCGACCACGCGGCCGAGAATCTGGCGGCCGATCAGGGCCAGATCGCCAATGAGATCAAGAATTTTATGGCGCACAAATTCATCCTGGAAGCGTAGGGGGGGATTCACCAGGCCGTCGCGCGTGAGGACGACGACGTTGTCAGTCGATGCGCCGCGAATCAGGCCTTGCTGGCGCATGGCCTCGGCTTCGTCGAGAAAACCGAAGGTGCGGGCGGGGGCAATGGTGGAAACATACTGGCCATCGGTAAGTTCAACGTGGCGGGACTCGCGGCCGATGAGGGGGTGGGGAAAGTTGATCTTGTAGGAGACTGAATAGCGGTCGGCCGGATAAAGGGCGATAAATTTTTTTCCTTCGTGCAGCTCGATCGCGCGAAGGATGCGAAGGTAGATTCTCGGCCGCCGCTGCCGGCGCAGCCCGGCCCGGCGAATCAGTTCGACGAAGGGGCGCGCGCTGCCGTCAAGAATGGGCAGTTCCAAGTTGTCGAGCTCTACGATCGCGTTGTCGATTCCCAGCCCGATGAAGGCGGACAGCAGGTGTTCGGTGGTCGAGATCAGGACGCTTTTTTTCATCAAGCTGGTGGCGTAGCTGACCCGCGCCAGATTGCGGATTCCGGCCTCGACTTCAAAGCCGTCCAGATCCGTACGGCGGAAGATAATGCCGGTCTTTGCCGGGGCGGGAAGAATGCGCACGCGCACAAACGCACCCGAGTGCAGCCCCACGCCGCACAGCTCGACCGGCGAACCGATTGTTTGTTCTTGAACCAGAACAATCCCCCGTCCTCAGGTTAACTCTGCGGGACAGGAAGGCGGCTGTGGCAATTCGGCCACACTCAGGTAGATTGTCACCCCAGAAGAGGCGGCATAACTGTTTGTATCTAAGGAGCTTATATCGCTCAACATGAAGCCGGGTCGCCCCAGGTTACCTGAATGGTCACCTTCGCCCGTCAGTGCCGGCCGACCGTCGCCCGGGGGTCGAACAGGCCGTCGCTGACTCGCTGGTTGTAGTTCGCGGTGGTAAGAAAAAGTTGTGCCGACATTTCTCCGTTGTACATACGGGTTACATCGAAGGGGGTCATCAATTCCCCGGCACGCCGGTAATTATCGTAAATCTCCTCTTCGACATTGCGCTGCTTGTCGACCGGGTCACGCCAGCTGAAGCTCTTTTTGACAGGCAGGTGGGTCTCCAAGTCGAAATTGATGGTCACGGCCTCATTCTGGGCGTTCATGATGGTGACCTGGTCGGTTTCCTTCTGCGCGGCGACCGTCTGTCCGTCATAGAAAAGTGCCGTGCCCGGAGCGTTCAGCCATTGGCGCAATACCAGGTCAAGTGAGAAATGGCGGCGCCGCAGATAGGGTTGGAGCTCTTCTTTTTCGTCCAGATTGCGAACGCCTCTAAAAGTAAGCTCGTATCCTTTGTCGCCGTTAAAGATCTCGACCACGTCGCGTTTCTTGGTGAGCTCGATGCGCTCCTTGTCGGGAAACTTCTTGAATCGCCAGAATAATATTCCCAGGCTGTTTGGCTGGCCGTGATGAAAGCTGTAACTGCGACCTTCCTGAGTGACATCCTGCCAATTGAGGTAAGCCTTGCCGCCGAGCGCCTGAATGCCCTGTTCGATGATTCCCTTCGCCTTAGTGACATTGGCCGCGTCAACCGGCAGGGAAGAGACGTTGCCAGCAGACGAAGAGCTATCCTGGGCGCGGGCCAGGATTGTCAGCAGCAAACAGGTAAGCAGCCCTTTCATCATCCTGAGTTGATCACCTTCCCCAAATAGTTAGACGCTGAAACGTCGCTATTCCGCTGCTCCAAGCGCCGCCTGGAGCGCTGAAACTCGCCGGCCGAGCTTAAAGAGAAAACCTCCTGTGCAAAAACCGTGCATTTTTGTCTTCTGTCGCGCGCGGAATAAAGTTATAGTGAATCTGCTCAGCGGATTCCTCCCGACAATTCACCTGTTGATGACAAGAAAGGCAAGTGCCGTCATCCAGGAAGAGTTGTATCCCCCGACAGGCGAAGCGGCGCCGGAGGAGATCGACGACGCGCGCCTGCTCGACCTCGAGGTAGAGAAGGAATCCCCCTTTCTGCGAGCGCAAAAGCGCGTTCCCGCCCGGCGCGCCGCTTTGCCCAGACGACTGCGTGCGCGAGTGTTCTTGGCGCTCGCCGCCATTGTGTGCTCGGCCCTAATGGCCGCCGCCTGGGCGGCGCTCTATCACTACGGCGAGCATTCCTGGCGTTTCCGGCTGCAGTCTAGCGACGACATCGAAATGTCTGGCCTGCACAACGTCACCCGGGTGCAGGTGATGGAGGTAATGGGCGGAGACATCGGCCGCAACATCTTTTTCATTCCCCTCGATGAGCGGCAGAAGCAGCTCGAGCAGATTCCCTGGGTGCAGTCGGCGAGCGTGATGCGTTTTGCCCCCAACCGCATCAGGATTGAAGTTGAGGAGCGCACACCCGTAGCTTTTGCCCGCGTGGGCTCGAAGATCATGCTGGTCGATTCCGGGGGAGCGCTGATGGAGCTCACGGCGAAGAAGCGTTACTCGTTCCCCGTCATTGTGGGCATGAGCCTGAGCGAACCGCTCACGACCCGGGAGGCGCGCATGCGCATATTTAACGAGCTCGTGCGCGAGCTCGACTCGGGTGGCGGCCGATACTCTCAGGACCTCAGCGAAGTCGACCTGTCGGATCCGGAAGACGTAAAGGTGCTCACCAACGATCCCGAGGGCGAGGTGCTGGTGCATCTCGGGGCCTCGAATTATCTGGACCGCTTCAAGATTTACGTAGCCCACCTGCGGGCATGGCGACAACAGTTTCAGAAGCTGGAATCGGTCGATCTGCGCTACGAGCGCCAGATCATCGTGAATCCCGATCTGCGGGGCACCGGGCATCTGCCTGCCCTGTCCGCGGCCGCAGCCCGGCGGGCGATATCGGCAGGAGTCAGCCCGGCGGCAATCGTGGAACGCCAACCGGGCGCCGTGCCGCAGAAGCAGGCGACAGGCCGACACGGCGAAAAGGCCTCCCCCGCGCGGAGACCGCGCCGCCTCGCACCTCGTTTCCGCAAGCCCCCGCTCGCCGATGAGCGCGCGCCGATTGCGCCGCCGCGGGCTGCCGCCTCGCCAGCTTCGCCGGCCAAGCCGAGTCCAGCCGTTTTGAAAGGAGCGGTAAGCCGTTAAAGATGGCCAAAGCGCCCGCAAATTTCCTGACTGCCATTGACGTGGGAAGCGCCAAGACCTGTGTGCTGGTGGTCGAGATCACCGAGAACGGCCTGCGCTACCGCGCGCACGGCCTCGCCGATTCGAAGGGCTCGCGCAAAGGCATCATCGTGGATCTCGATAAAGCCGTCGGCTCGATTCAGAAGGCGGTCGAACGGGCGGAAGACGGGGCCGGGTTCCCGATAGAGCGCGCCATTCTAGGGGTTGCGGGCTCTCACGTTAGGGGAATCAATACTCACGGCGGCATGGTCTTCAGCCGTCCGCGTGAGATCGGCCGGGATGAAATCCGCCAGGCCGTCGACAAGGCTCGCGCCGTACCTCTGCCGCCCGACCGGGAAGTGCTTCATCTGCTGCCGCAGGAGTTCATGCTCGACGATCAGGCGGGCGTGCACGACCCTCTCGGCATGATCGCCGCCCGCCTGGAAGTGCGCGTGCACATGATTTCCGCGGCCACCTCGGCCACCCAGAATGTCATCACGGCCGTGAACCGGGCGGGCGTGCACATCGACGACACGGTTTTTGAGCCACTGGCCTGTGCCGACTCCGTGCTTCGCGCCGACGAACGCGAGCTGGGCGTCTGCCTGGCGGATGTCGGTGCCGGCTCGACCAACGTGCTGGTGATCCAGGAAGGGGCGGCAGCCCATAGCGCCGTACTGCCTATTGGAGGCGACCATTTCACCAGCGACCTGTCGGTCGGCTTGTGCACGCCAGTCGCCGAGGCGGAGAAGATCAAGAAGCTTTTCGGCAACGCCATCGTTACCTTGATTCCCGAGGGAAACGAGGTCGAAGTGCCCTCGGTGGGCGACCGGCCGTCGCGCCTGGTGTCGCAGCGCATGGTGGGCGAGATTCTCGAGCCGCGTGCCCGCGAACTGTTCGAGATGCTGCGCGACAACTTGCGCCATGCCGGGATGCTCGAGGCTTGCGCCGCGGGGGTCGTCTTCAGCGGTGGCGGAGCTCGCTTGCCGGGATTAATCGACATTGCCGATTCGGTGCTGCGCAAGCCGGTGCGAATTGCCTGGCCGGTGCCGATCGCCAGGATGCCGTCGGCTCTAGGGGAGCCGGAGTTTGCCACCGTTCTGGGGCTGGTTGCCTACGGCCATCGCGCCCGTAGCGCGCGCGGCACCGAGGACGACCGCTGGAGTGCGCGGCTGAAAGCCATGCTGGTGGGTAAAGGAGCGTGAAGCAGTTCGCAGCCGCCGGGTCGAGCAGTGCTCACAGGCACGCTTCACCGGCCGCGGGGAGCGATTTCTGGGCCAGATCGAGTACCGAATCCGAGACGAGGTGAAAAGATGAAGAAGGAAGGCAGTGAAATACGCATTAACTACACCGACGATTCCCGCAATGATGCGCGTATCAAAGTCATCGGGGTTGGTGGGGGCGGAGGCAACGCGGTTAACCGCATGATCGAAGCCGGCATGGACGGAATAGAGTTCATCACGGCCAATACCGACCTGCAGGCGCTGCGCCTGTCGCGCGCGCCGGTAAAAATTCAGCTGGGTGTAAAGCTCACGAACGGCCTGGGAGCGGGAGCAAACCCGGAAATCGGCCGCAAGGCCGCGCTTGAGGATTCCGACAAGATTATCGAAGCGCTCGAAGGCGCCGATATGGTGTTTGTGACTACCGGTCTTGGGGGCGGCACCGGCACGGGCGCAGCCCCGATCATTGCCTCCCTGGCGAGCGAGATGGGCGCGCTCACGGTGGCAGTGGTCACCAAGCCCTTCGCCTTCGAGGGCAAGCGCCGCATGCAGCAGGCCGAGCGGGGCGTGGCCGAGTTGATGGATTCGGTCGACACCACCATCGTTATCCCCAACGAGAAACTACTGGCAGTTGCCCAGGATGCAGGATTTTTCGAGTCTTTCCGCGTTGCCGATGACATCCTGCGCCAGGGCGTGCAGGGGATATCCGACATCATCACCATTCCCGGGATCATCAATCGCGACTTTGCCGACGTAAAGGCCATCATGGCGCGCATGGGATACGCGGTGATGGGCACGGCCAGCGCCAACGGTTCACGGCGGGCGACCGAGGCCGCGCAGAAGGCAATTGCCTCGCCCCTGCTCGAAGCGGGAGCGATCGACGGAGCCCGCGGCATCTTGATCAATATCACCGGATCGGCCTCCTTGAAGCTGGCCGAAGTCCAGGAGGCCTGCAGCATTATTCAAAGCGCCGCGCATGAAGATGCCAACATCATTTTCGGCGCCGTGCTCGATGAGAAGACCAAAGATGCGGTGAAGATTACGGTCATCGCCACTGGCTTCAAGGACGAAGACCGCCCCCGGCGGCGGACGGAGACCGCAGGCTTCACCATTAGCGCCGAGTCTGACGAGCTTGATAGCGATCCTCCTCCTCCGCCAATGGTCATGGAGGCGCCCCAACCGGCGCCTCCGCCGGCGGCTGCCGAGGCGCCGCTCTCTCTTGCCAGCATGCGCAGCGCCATGATCGCCAACTTCGAGCAGGCCGATCTGGATGTCCCCGCCTTCCTGAGAAAAAGAGGGGACACCATATAGAAATCCGCAAGCTTGCTTTCCCGACCGGCGAGCGTCATCGTCATCCGGCGCGACCGGGAATCCCCGGGCTTGTAGAATTCTGTTCACAGGCGCGATTGGACGTGAGAGAGGAGACCGGCCTTGAGAGGCAGTCGGATTTTCGCGATTTCGCTAGTTCTCCTTACCGGCGCCGCCACGGGCCAGAAAAAGGCGGAGCTCTCAGACGCCGAGTACACCGCCAAGGCGCTCTCGGCTGCGCCGAAACCCGTGGCTGCGGGCGCGGCCGTGGTTCGGGTGGAGAAAAATGGCGACCAGACGCACGTTCGCGACGGGACGAACGGCTACACCTGTATGGTCATGACAGCGCCGATGTGCATCGACAACAACGGCGCTGAGTTCTTTGACGCCTTGATGAGGCATCGAAAACCGCCCGACCGCATCGGGCTTTCCTATATGCTCGCCGGGGATGAGGGGGCGAGCAACACCGATCCTTATGCGGAGCAGAAAACAACCGATAATCACTGGGTGGTGACCGGGCCGCATATCATGCTGGTCGGCCCGGCGAGCAAGTTGCTGGGCTATCCGGAGAATCCCGATCCCGATCCCAGCCGACCCTACATGATGTGGGCGGGGACCCCCTATGAGCACGCCATGATCCCGGTGGCCATGGAGATTAAGCCCACCAGGCCCGCCGCTTCAAAGAAACCGAGCAAGTAGAAGGAGCAAACGGCCACTCTTACCTGGCATTACCTTGATAGTTACTAGCTGGCGGTTACGAAAGTGAGCGATGCCGGCGGTATCGAGATGCTAAGTTTCTCGATTTCGGCCACTTGCAACGATGGCTCTGAAGAGGCTGGGAAACTCTCTTTTCCGTTGCGCCTGCCGCGTTAACTCTCTTAAGATCAGAAAATTGAGGAACTCTCCGTGATCGGGCAGGGTTTTTGCAACCGGCAATGCCGATCGCAGGACAGGAGCAGGGCGAAGTGATGGCTGAGAGAGCTAGAGTGACCCGCTTATTGGTTTTCCTTGCTTCGATCGCGCTCCTCCAAACTGCGGTCGCGGCGACGATCAGCACCCGCCCGCTCTCTTCGAACCGCAGTCGGTCGCGCACGGTGACGGAAAATCCGCGCGCGCGCCGGCATATAAGGCACTTGGCTCGCAGCCGGGTTGTGCGCGGGCATATCCTCACTTCCCGGAAGCGTCATCATTATTACGAGCGTTTCTCAACCAGCTCTTATGCCACCGACATCACCGACGGGGATGCGACTGGTGGCGAGGACCCAGTGGTGCGCCAGGCGGCGATTGACGCCCTCGGCAATATGAATGGCACGGTGGTAGCCATCGAGCCGACCAGCGGCCGCATACTGGCCATGGTTGATCAGAAGCTCGCGCTCTCAAGCGGCGCACAGCCTTGCTCGACAATCAAGGTCGCGGTGGCGCTCGCAGCGTTGCGCGAGGGAATCATCACCAAGGAAACCGAAGTTCGCCTCGGCGGCCGCAGCCACATGAATCTCACGCTCGCACTCGCGCACTCGAACAATGCCTATTTTGAGGCGCTGGGGCGCCGCCTGGGGTTTGAGCGCGTCGCTTATTACGCACACCAGTACGGGCTCGGCGAGCTGGCCGGATATCACATTGCGGGCGAGAAGGCCGGCATCTATCCGCCGGAGGAGATCTCCGCCAGGCTCGGCGGCGTCGGTAAGATGTGCTCGTTTGGCGAAGGGATTTCGATGACCCCGCTCGAGCTGGGTGCCCTGGTAGCGGCCCTTGCTAACGGCGGCACGCTTTATTACCTGCAGCACCCGACGACCGCCGCGGAAGTCGCCAATTTTCAGCCCATGGTGAAGCGGCATCTGGATATTGCCGGCCTAATACCGGAAGTTTCCGACGGAATGGCAGGCGCCGTGAACTACGGTACCGCCCGCAGCCTGCGAGTGAATTTCAACCAGGAAGAGGTACTCGGCAAGACCGGAACCTGCTCCCATGCAGGCACCCGCTTCGGCTGGTTTGCAAGTTATGCCAATACCAGCTACGGCAGGGTAGTGGTGGTTGTATTTCTTGAAGGTGGCCGGCCGACGTTTGGCCCCAAGGCGGCCCAGATTGCGGGGCGGATGTACCGCAATTTGTACGACCACGATTTCTTTGCCGCACGGCCGGCGGTCACGCCCGACATTCGCACCGCCAGCAGCTCGAACTAATCAACAAGGCGCGTCCTGGGTTTTCCAGGACGTAAGCGGGCATGAGTTGGCGTGTGGGAAAGTAGGCCGCGAGAGGCGCGCGGCCTACCCCGAGCGTTGCAGTTAAGGGGTTGTGACCATCGCGGTACTCTGCTCCGTGCACTGCCCCATGTGTTTCTTCACCGAGGTGACTGCAAGCTCGTCTATTCCGCCCGTGTCCTTCGACTTTTTCCCAAGCACGCTGAGGTGCTCGCCGGGCGTCAGCGGCTCGCCCGCCAGCTGGAACGTCTTCTTCCCGCTGTCGGTCTTGAGCGACTTTCCGTCCGGGGCCACGCAGCCGACGACTTGCGCCTGCGCGTGGCGGCGGTGGAGGGCATAGAAGAGCAATCCGGCTCCGGCCGCGCCGCCCACCGCGGCTCCGATCTTTGCCCCGTTGCCATAGCTGCGCGAGCCGGGATTGTACGTGCCACCCGACGCGCTTCCCATTCCACCGCCACCGCCTCCGCCATATTGCGCCCATGCCGATCCCGAGATCGCCAGGGCAACCGCAACCGCCAGTACCGCCTTCGTTACTCGCCTAGAATTCGTCATTTTGCTTCCTCCACCCTTAGGATTTTCTCTTTGCGACTCAGGAGCCAACAGGCAGGCCTGGCAATCAAGCTCAGGATTCTGTTTTCTCACTGACTCCGGCGAGCATAACGGTGACAAAGGGGAATGTTGTCAGCGTGCTGTAAAGTGGCAGTCAAATTTCAATCAGGAACGTGACGCGGGGTCAAAGCTCGATGCGCGGGCGACGGAAATGAGCGTCCTTGTCGTAATATCGACCAGCGAGTGGAGGAGCTGTGAAGAATATTCTGGCGTGTCCAGCGATGACGAGTTTCAGAAGGGCGTGTCAGGCTGAGGCTAGGCTGATTTCTTCTCGGGCACGGGAAACTGGAGGAGCTTACCGCGTTCCTCCGCAGGAATCCATTTCGCAATTTTGCGGAAGTTGTCCGGCACATAGAACTCGATTAGTTTTGCCACACTACCACTCCCAGCCGCATTGACAGCGGATGTGCTCGCCGAGAGTCGGTTTCCTGAGTATCCGCCGACATACCGCGCAACAGCGCATCCACATAGCCCCTGCTCCGTTTCACGGGAAAGCCTTCACGTCAACCCGCTACATAGTTTGACGCACAATAAATTCCCCGAGATTCATGCTGCTGTTAAGTGTTTGTCAAAGCCTTGTTGTCGGGAGCGCACAAGCACAGGCGCTTGGCGGCCGTAGGGATCTGGCGCTGAAGGCTGGCAAGGGGAAGCGAATGGTTGCCGGCCAATGCCTGAACCGAAGTCGAGGAGCCTAGAGCGGTCTATTTTTTGATTTCGTCGCGCTCGACCAAGCCATCCTTTATATGAATGACCCGATGAGCGTACGCGGCGATGTCGTGCTCGTGGGTTACGAGCACGATGGTATTGCCCTGGGCGTGGAGACGGTCAAAAAGGGCCATGATCTCATTGCCAGTCTGCGAGTCGAGGTTGCCGGTGGGTTCATCGGCAAGAATAATCGAAGGACGATTGACCAGGGCACGGGCGATGGCGACACGCTGGCGCTGCCCCCCGGAGAGTTCGTTCGGCCGGTGGTTCATGCGCTCCTCCATCCCGACCGAGGCCAGGGAGGCCTTGGCACGCTCGGCTCGCTCGGCCGCCGGCACGCCGCCATAGATGAGGGGGAGTTCGACGTTGTGCAGGGAGGTGGCGCGGGCAAGAAGATTGAAGGTTTGAAAAACAAATCCGATTTCTTTATTCCGGATGCGGGCAAGCTCATCGTCGTCGAGATCGCTCACCAGCTGCCCGTTCAGCCAGTACTGACCGGCACTGGGGCTGTCGAGGCAGCCGATCAGATTCATCAGCGTGGATTTTCCCGATCCCGACGGACCCATGATGGCGACATATTCATTGCGCCGGATTTTCAGATTCACCCCGCGTAAGGCATGTACCTGCTGCTCCGAGCCCATGTCGTAGGTCTTCCACAGATTCTGGGTAGAAATCATCGAGGAATCGGGCGCGCTCGAGGGCTCCGATTGTGGAATGCTGATTACTTCTGCGGTTGCCATCGTCGGTTTCTCCCGCTCCCCTTGTAACACCTGACTCCCGGCTCGCTTGGCTTGGACGGACCAGCGGGGCGTTGGTTATCGTCCGGCGCCCTGGTGCTCGGCTTGAGCCCGCCAGCTTAGATACGAGCGCCTCGGGGTAAAAGTTCGATTCCCGGGAGGCTGAGCGCGTGCGGCCATGGCGATTATATCTTGTCAGAGTGAGGCCCGGCGGCGGTGGTGGGTGCCTGGGCGGGAACCCGGATCTGCTCCTTGCAAGCTTTTACAAACCTGGACAACCTTCAACCGCTGGCGGGAATCTCCCCCTGTAGGATGCGCATGAGCTTGCGGGTTACAACCCGGCTCCCTCGCTTGTATTCCCCCTTTCAAAGACATAAAATATTGGCACTTGAAGTGTGTCTGAAGGAGCGCTCGGCGATATGTTCCGTGCCGCATTACTTGGCCGCATAGTTCCTCCATTTGTGCTGTGCCTGGCCCTCGCGCTAGGGTCTCCGGCCGGCGCCGATGACAGCAAGCAGAAGCCGGCGTCAGACCAGAGTGCGGCGGACCAGACCAAAGCCGACCAGGTGCCCGCTCAGACGGGAGATCCGTTGAAGCGGCCGATTTCGGAGAAGCGGAAGAAAGAGAACGCTAAGTCTCTGAAGCGAGAACTCAGCCGGGAGCACCGCAAGTGGCTCGACGAGGACGTGCGCTGGATCATCACCGACGACGAGCGCAAGGCCTTCATGCAACTCTCAAATGATGAAGAGCGGGATAAGTTTATCGAGGCGTTCTGGGACCGGCGGAATCCTAATCCCGACAGCGAAGACAACGAATTCAAAGACGAGCACTACCGCCGCATCGAATACGCCAACGAGCACTACGCCGCGGGAATCCCGGGATGGAAGACTGACCGCGGGCGAATTTACATAATGTATGGTCCGGCCGATGAGGTCGAGTCTCATCCGAGCGGCGGCAGCTACGAGCGTCCCATGGACGAGGGTGGCGGTGAGACCTCAACGTATCCCTTTGAAGACTGGCGCTACCGGTATCTCGAGGGCATCGGCCAGGAGGTCATCATCGAGTTCGTAGACACCTGCATGTGCGGCGAGTACCACATGACCATGGATCGCAGCGAGAAAGACGCGCTGCTGATGGTTCCAAATGCCGGTCTGACTCTGTACGAGCAGATGGGGATGGCGCAGAAGTCGCAACGTTTCAATGGCGGCCTTGAACGCCTCGGCCTGGGGCCGGTAGGTTCAACCGATCTTCAGAGCAAGGAATTTGACCGGCTGGAGCAGTACGCGAAGCTGAACCGCGCACCGGCGGTAAAGTTCAAGGACCTCGAGGAAGTCATCGGTCACAAGATTACCTATAATCCCCTGCCTTTTGACGTGCGCACGGACTTTATCAAGATCACCAGTGAAACTGTCCTGGTCCCGGTAACGGTCCAAATTCGCAACCGTGACATCACGTTCAACAACAAGGAAGGTGTTCAGCACGGGGTGGTGAATATCTTCGGCCGCCTGACAACCCTCTCAGGGAAAGTAGCGCAGACTTTCGAAGATACGGTGGCCGCCGATGTTCCCGCCGAACTGCTCGCCCGGGAGACCGAGAATAACAAAATCTACTGGAAGGCAGTGCCTCTGCGACCAGGCCGCTACAAGCTCGACGTCGTGGTCAAAGACGTGAACGGCGACCGCATGGGCACTTTCAGCCGGGGCCTCATCGTACCGGACTTCTCAGAAGAGAAGCTGACGAATTCTTCTCTCATTGTGGCCGACGACGTCGAGCCGGTGCCGACCAATAGCGTGGGCACGGGCATGTTTGTGATCGGAACGACGAAGGTGCGTCCGCGCGTAGCCTCGGGCGACGGCAAGCCGGCACTTTTCAAACGTGGGCAGAAAGTTAATTTCTGGATGCAGGTCTATAATCTCAGCGTGGACGAGAAGACCCATAAGCCATCGGCCACCTTTGAGTACGATATCGTGAATGCCGCCACCAATAAGCCGGTGGTGCATGCCGTGGATTCCTCTGAAAAGATGGGCAACATCGGCGAGCAGGTCACGTTGCAAAAGGCGGTCGCGGCCCGCAATCTCGATCCCGGCATCTACCGTATTCAGATTAAGGTAAGCGACAACATTTCCAAGCAGACGATCGATCCCTCGGCGACCTTTGCCGTCGAGTAACTTCCGAGGTCACTGGAATTGCGAAAGCTCGCGTATTTCGTGATTATCCTGCTGGTCCTGCCGGCCTGGGGACGAGACCATTCCGCGTCAGTCTCGGGCTACGTGCGCAATCTCGGTGGTGCGCCGCAGATGGGAGCAGCGGTTGAAATCCTCGGCTCGGCTATCGACAATCTTCGGGTCTTCACCGACGAGAAAGGCTTCTTTTCCGCCCAGGGGTTGGTTCCCGGCGTATACACAGTCAGGGTTTCTTCGCCTGCATTTCTTCCGACCATCCGCGAGAAAATAGGAGTACGGGCAGGGGCGAGCGTCGTCCTCAACCTGACTCTAAGCACCATCTTCGATGCCGTTCAGTTTGCTCCCCGCAATAACAATACAGAGGATGACGACTGGCAGTGGGTTCTGCGTTCAACCGCGAACCGCCCGGTATTGCGAGCGCTCCCCCACGCCTCTTCCACCCCGGTGGCCAAGGCAACAGAGTCTCCGGACCTGCGCGGCGTGCTCTCCTTTGTGGCGGGCTCCTCATCGACCGGTTTCGGCTCGGCTTCGGACATGAGCACCGGGTTTCTGGTCGAAAAGTCGCTGTTTTCTGCCGATACCCTGCGCCTGAATGGGGATCTCGGCTATAGCGCGGGGCAGCCGAACGCCGTCGTGCGCACCTCCTACCGCCACCAGATGGGGAATGGATCCACGCCTGAGATCGCCTTTACCATGCGGCGGCTTTCCTCTCCAGACCTGGGGTTGCACAATGCCACATTGCAGGCCCTGACGCTTAATACCTCCGACGATTTGCCTCTGGGAGACGTGCTCGAACTCAAGTTCGGCAGTGAACTCGAGAGCATGCAGTTCATGGGTAAGGTAACGGCTTTTCGTCCCTTCGGCTCGGTCGCCGCCCACCTATCACCCGATACCGTGGTTGAGTATCGCTATTCGAGTTCCCGGCCCGACCGCCGGGTGGAAAAAGGTTTTGAGTCCGCTCCTGCGGATTTGAGCGAAACCAATCCGCGCCTCAGTATGGCTGCCTTCGCACCATCGCTTGAAAGAGCGCACCACCAGGAACTGGCGCTCTCGCACCGCGAAGGTCGGACGAGCATGCAGCTCGCCATGTACAGCGACCGCATTTCAGATCCCGCCCTGACCGGGGTGGGCGAATTCTCGGAAGCAAATGCCGACGTGCTGCCGGATGTCTACTCCGGCACATTCACCTACCGGGGCCGTAACTTCGAGACCCGCGGCCTGCGGCTTGTCCTCGAGCGCAAGCTCGCGTCCGATATTGCTGCCACGATTGACTACGGCTACGGAGGCGTGCTCGAGCTTGAACGGCCACAGATGAATCTGGCCGATGCCCGCGATTCGAGCGTGGTCCGGTACCATCATGGCCTCTCGGCCAAGCTCAGCGGCTCGACACCCCATACCAAGACCCACTGGATCGCCTCCTATGGCTGGACGAGCAGCCGGGCCTTGACTCCGGTCGACATGTTCAATGCCTCGGCCGGGCAGACCGATCCATTTCTCAGCTTCTTCCTGCGCCAGCCGGTCCCAGGCACGGGGGCACTCCCCGGCCATATGGACGTGCTGCTTGAAATCCGCAACCTCCTGGCACAGGGCTACGTACCCGTTTTTGACCAGGACGGACGTACGGTTTATCTGGTGCAGTCGGCGCGCGCGGTGCGCGGCGGAGTAGCCTTCAGTTTCTGAGGTTGGACCCTCCCAGTTCATCTTCTCCGGCTTCTCTTTCAAGCTGCGGGCGCAAGAACTCCATTGGACCTTGAGGCAAGAAAGCCCATGGGCTGCGACCGCTGGCGGCCATGACTTGATTCCAGGCTTGCGAGGGGAAATCGGTGGTTCAGCCCTGTTGCGGGAGGCCCTCGGTGGCCCCGGCGTTTTTGCCGCAGTACCTTTTCGCGACATGGTTCCACACCCCTCATTCGTCGCACTTTATCCTTAAATTGCGCGCATGCCCACCAGTTACTTTTTAGGTAGCAGCGGATACGGCGGCTGGAAGGTGCCTGTTTCGCTGCGCTACAATCCACTCATTTCCTGGCTAAAAGAGGCCCCATGAACTTGCGCTCGAATCTGGCAGTTGTTTTCTTGCTCGCTGTAGGCCCTCTGTGGGCGCAAACCTTTCGCGGGACGATTCTCGGAAGCATCACCGATCCCCAGGGTGCGGTCGTCGGTGGCGCGAACGTCGCCGCGCGCAACATGGAGACCGGACTCGAGCGCAGCACCCAGACCAGCCCCGATGGCAGCTACACAATCACCGAGTTGCCGATCGGCACCTACAAGCTGACGGTATCCCAGAGTGGCTTTCAGACCGAGGTCACGACCGGTGTAGCTGTGGATGTGGGTGGTGAGAAGCGGGTCGATGTGGTGCTAAAGCCGGGGCAGGTTACAAGTGTGGTGGAGGTCTCAGGCGAGGTGCTTCCCCAGATCGAGACCACCACCGACACGCTCGGGAATACCTTCACCGCAGAGCAGGCGAAAGATCTTCCCCTGAACGGACGCGATTTTCAGAAGATGATCTTCCTGACGCCCGGCGTGGCTGGCTCGCCCGACGAGATCACCGATTCTCCGGGCTCATTCGGGACTTTTTCAATGAACGGGGCGCGTGGACGTTCGAACAACTTCCTGCTCGACGGCACCGACATGAATGACGGCTATCGCAATGATCCGGCCATCAATGAGGCGGGGGTGTTCGGAACCCCGGCCACCATCCTGCCCATCGACGCTATCCAGGAAACCCAGGTGGTATCGAACTTCATGCCGGAGTACGGGCGCAACGCCGGCGCGACCGTCAATATCGTCACCAAAAGCGGAACCAACAGCCTGCACGGCACCCTGTTTGAATACTTCCGTAACGACGCCCTGGACGCAAGGAATTACTTCAACTCTTCGGGCACGCGCGCCCCCTTCCATAACAACCAATTCGGCGGTTCAGTGGGCGGCCCGCTTGTGAAGAACAAAACTTTCTTTTTCCTGGACTACGAAGGCCAGAGGGAACGTGTGGGGGTAGTGACGCTCGCCTGCGTGCCCGAAGGCAGCGGCCCGGGCGGCGCGCTTAGTCCGGCGGACGCAACCGATCCGGTGATCGCCGCTTTGATTGCCAACCACAATCCCTGGCCGGCGCCGAACCGGCCCGGCATACACTCGACCAACACTGGCTGCCCGAACGGTCCGAACGCATCTCTGATATCTCCTTCTTATAACAATCTGACCAGCGCCATTGCCAAGATCGACCACAACTTCAACTCCACCAATCTCCTGACCGGCCGCTACTTTATCGGTGACAGTTCGCAGGCTTTTCCGCTTGCGCTCACGGCCTCCGGCGGGCAGCTTCCGGGCTTCAACACCGTGACCCCGACCCGTGTTCAGCTGGTGGCGCTCTCCTACGTGCATACCATTGGATCGACAAAAGTGAACGAGATGCGCTACGGCTGGAACCGCTTCGCCGAGGGATTTTTCCCCCAGGATGCGAATTTTGATCCCAGCTCGATCGGCCTGTGCAACAGTTCGGACCCGACCGCATGCCATTCCTCCGGGCTGCCCATTATCCTGGTGTCGGTAACCCCCAGTGGCAGCAGCAGCTTCTTCGCCGAGCCCGGCGCCACCTCCGGCGACCCGCGCAGCCGAGTCGACTCCAATAACCAGTTCGTCGACGATTTCTCGTGGAAGCTCAACAAGCACGACCTGAAGTTCGGTTTTGAGTTCCGGCGCACCAGCGTACAGCAGCGCTTCGACAAATATTCCCGTGGACGCCTCAGGTTTACCGACTTGGCCAGTTTTCTCTCCGGCACCTTGCACGACGCCTTCCAGTACAGCGGCAATACCCGGCGCCATACCTTTGAAAACAATTACGGGCTCTACTTTCAGGATACCTTTCGCCTGACCCCGCGTCTGACGCTTAATTACGGGCTGCGATGGGACTATTTCGGCGTGATGGCAGAGAAGAACAATCTTTTCAGCGCGGCTACAAATCTTGATCCGGTTGCTCAGACCTTCACCCTCACCATGGTGGGTCAGCCCGGCCTCGGCCGCCTCTATGAGCCCGATTACCGCAACTTTGCGCCGCGGGCAAGCATTGCCTGGGACGTTAGCGGCAAGAGCAAAACCATCGTGCGCGCCGGCTGGGGAATGTTTTACGACGCCTTCTCTCAGGATTTTTTCATCGGCCATCTGCCCTATCCGACTTTTTTTGATCCCGGTCCGGCATACAATCCCGTCGGGCCGGCGCAGGTTCTGGTGAAAGTAAATACATCGCACAGCATAAGCACGGTGCCGCTTTACGATCCGACAACCGGTTGCGTGCAAAAAGAGTGCGACGTCTTCACGGTCGACCGCCATATCCGCATGCCCTACATGGAAAACTACAATCTCAACATTCAGCACCAGATCAGCAACAACCTGGCTGTCCAGATTGGATACGTGGGCTCGCAGGGCCACCGCCTGTTCCGCTTCCGGGATCTGAACCAGCCCTCCCAGGCGGCGATCACCGCCTCTGACATCGCCTTTGCCCAGGCGATTCCCGGGTGCATTCCCAATGGCGGGCCCGGCTGTCTAGAGGGAAACAGCTTCGGCGTTCCGCGCGTATATGGCGGAATCTTCGGCGACAACAATCCCTTCGCTGCCTATTACCTCATGCAGGAGGAAGCAACCGCCAAATCGAACTATAACGCCCTGCAGGCCAGCCTGAGGCTGACCAATTGGCGCGGCCTGACTTCGATCGTGAATTACGCTTGGTCGAAGTCGCTCGATACGGCGAGTGACGGCGAGGATTTTGAGAATAACGCCGCCCAGCCGAATGACAGTACCCGTCCTAACCTCGAGTACGGCCCGTCGAACTTCAACGTGCCCCAGCGCTTCTCCTGGATTTTCGGTTACGACCTGCCAAAATTTGGGGCGGGCAAGTTGCGAAACGGATGGGGATTCTCAAGCACAGCTGTCCTGCAGAGCGGCCAGCCGTTTCAGCTGAATTACAACTTCGAAGACGATTTCAGCGGCAGTGGCGAAGGAGACGACCGCCCGGATGTGGTCGGCCCGATCGTCTATCACAAGCGTGACCCGAGCAACTACATTCAACTCAGCTCGTTCGCCATTCCATGCACGATTACTACTGCGGCCCAGGCCAGCCCCACCGGCCTGGTCGACGACTGTATTCCAGGAACGCGTCATTTCGGCAACCAGCGGCGCAACTCCCTGGTCGGGCCGACATTCAAGCAGTGGGATTTCGCCGTCTATAAAAATACGGCAATTACCGAGCGAATGAACGTCGAGCTCCGGGCGGAGTTTTTTAACATCCTCAACCATCCCAACTTCGCCAACCCGCTGCTGCCGGCTTTTGTGGCCGACCCGGGATCGAACCTTTCAAGCGCCTGCTCTTGCGGCTTTCATTCGAGCGGCAACCGGGAGGTGGGGAACGGCGGCTATCAGATTGTGGCAACTGGAGATGTCGGCGTGGGCAATCCCTTTCTGGGCGGCGGCGGGCCGCGCGGGATTCAGCTGGCGGTTAAGTTCACGTTTTAGAACATGTCGGTTCGAATTGCGACAAAGCCGCCAGGGTGAAGAAGGAGAGTAGACTAGGGCTCTCTTGCGGCTGACCGGTTCGTTCGCATCCTGTCTCAACCAACCGCTG
Source organism: Acidobacteriota bacterium (assembly GCA_019241535.1). Classification (GTDB taxonomy): domain Bacteria; phylum Acidobacteriota; class Terriglobia; order Terriglobales; family Acidobacteriaceae; genus Gp1-AA145. The sequence goes on from JAFAWX010000422.1 coordinate 40,639, forward strand.
CTCGAGGGCATCGCTGCACCGCCCCCGGTGCTCAAGATCCTAATCAGACCCACCAGGGATCGGGAAAATACACCCTATGCTCGAACCTTTAAGCGCGGATTGCATCTTACCGGGGCGCCTTCGTAGGTGCGCTGGAGCTCTGGCTTGTCTCATTGTGTGAGACAGATCTGTACACCATTATTAGCGGCGTTCGTGGTCGCGCTATGCGCGCCCGCCGCTCACGGCCAGATCTCCTTTGCCGCCCAGCCAGTGCTCTCTGACCGGAGCTTCGCGGCAGGCAGTCTTGTCAACAGCCTGAGCTGGCCGTCTCCCGAGGAAAACGATGGCGCCGGCCACGCTGCACCCGAGCCGCCACAGCCTGCGCAGGATGAGAGCGGCGGCCTTGTTTCCCGCTCGGTCAAGCGAGGCCTGCAAGATCAAAAACAGCTCTACCTCGCCCCCTTCAAGGCGTCGAATTTCAAATGGGACGCATTGGTTCTCGGGGGAACGGCGCTGTTTTTAGCCACCGACCGCCACATTGAGAACAACCTGCCCGGCGGCCACTTCCACCTGTATCAGAACACCTCGGACATTGCGATTGGGGGTCTGGCAGGTGCCCTGGCGGGCGTTTGGTTGTATGGCATAAAGACCGAGCATCATCATGCCCGCGAGACCGGAGAACTTGAACTTGAGGCCCTCGCCGACACTTTCCTTATCTACGCGCCGATGCAGTTGATTGCCGGCCGGCAGCGCCCGGGGGAGGGCAACGGGCATGGAGATTTCTTGAAGCATCATGCCCTGAACACGTCATTCCCGGGCGGGCATGCCATGTTTACCTGGACTATGGCGACCGTGTTGTCGCATGACTATTCGCAGAAGTGGGTGCAGGTGGCGGCGTACGGGTCGGCCTTTACCGTGACTCTCACGCGTTTTCTGGCGCGCGATCATTGGGCGTCGGACATGTGGGTGGGGACGGCGCTCGGAATCGGCATCGGCGCGCACGTATTTCACGCCCATTGCGATCCGGAGCTGAGCCCCAAGTGCCGGCAGCACCACGGGAAAATATTGCCCTTGCTGCATTTGAGGGGCTCGTCATTCGATCGACTTCAGGAATAGTAGAGCGTTCGATGATCCACTCGCGGATTCGCCCGGCCCGCAATTCCTCAGCCGGCCGCCGCTAGAACGTCCGTTCGAAGACCTGGAGTGGCGGTGAGTTGCTGCGCCGCCAGGCGGGAGTGCCTCTGTGCCGGCGCAAGCATGAACCTGTGTCAGAATCCTTTGCATGGTGCAACGTGGACACGATAGGCGCGAACTTCTCCTCCACTGGTCGCATCTTCAGCAGGCAGGAGGCGGGGTTAATGCGCGAGATCACGCAGGACTACGCCGGATTGGCGGTTACCGAGAGGGCGCGCACGCCCTGCGAACTGTTGGATTGGAACGACCGAATGGGCGATTGATAGACTTCGAATGGCGTCAGCGGCTCGAATATCTTGATGCGCGAGGATGCTGATGAAGCTTCCGCGCGTGCGCCGCTTGGGATCGCGGGGACCGCGACAGATCCAACTCACCCCAGCCAGTGCGCCCCAAGCCAGGGTGGAAGGAGGGCGGGGGGAGTTCGACCCTTGGAGTTGCGGGTGGTCGAGAGCCAAGCAGAGAGTCGGCAATGGACGAGCTGATCGAACGCCATCAGTACCTGAAATACTGCGTACCGGTGGGCGCCAATCTGTGTTACCTGGTGCGTTCCGGAGAGAGAAGGAGTCGTGCTGGCCTGCTTGTTGGTCCTCACCTGCCTGGCGCGATGCGTGGATCGGCTGGGACGCGGAGCAGCGAGCGCACCATCTGCAGTTGATTGTGAACAACAGTCGTTCCTGGTGCTACCCTGGGTGCACATCAAAGGACTGGCCAGCAAGATTCTGGCGCACAGTGTGCGCCAGCTCCCCGTTGGCTGGGAGTATTGTCATGGCTACCGACCGTGGTTGCGGGAAACTTTAATCGATGGGCAAAGGTTTCGTGGGACTTGCTATCGCGCAGCTAACTGGATCCGAGTCGGACAAACCTGGGAGCACACTCATGGGCGAGCGGTCAAAGAATTTACGTTGATGCGCTGGCGCGCGCCAGCGCCTCTGCGGCAGTTAAGATCGAGGAGAACTACAATGCTGGCTAAAAACAGCTCAATCTCAGCGGAAATTTATTAAATTAAGGTGACTCTGCTCGGCACGCGGCCGCCGATCTGGCGACGCCTATTAGTGCCCGCAAATGTGACGCTGGCGCAATTGCATGACGTGCTGCAGGTTGCGATGGGATGGCAGGAGTGCCACCTGCACGAATTCACTGCCGGGGGCCGACAGTTCGGGCGACCTGATCCGGAAGACCGATTCATGGGAATGCCACCGGTCGAAGATGAGCGCAGGGTTCGTCTTTCGAGCGTGTTGAACAGAACTGGCGCGAAAGCCATCTATACGTATGATTTTGGCGACAGTTGGGAACACAGCATTCTGCTTGAGAAACGCCTGCCAGCTGCTCCCACCATAGCCTACCCGATATGCACGGGCGGCCAGCTTGCATGTCCTCCTGAGGATTGCGGGAGCATCCCGGGCTTTTACGATCTGCTGGAGGCTCTTCGAGACCCCACACAAGAACAGCACCAAGAACTGCGGGATTGGGTCGGCGACGATTACGATCCCGAAGAATTCTCCATCGAGGCCGTAAACCGAATACTCACGCGTTTACTTCCGCGCCGAACCAAAACTCCATCCAAGCGGGCGGTGGCCGGTAAAACAACTACCATCTAGCTGAGGCCGGACACTGTCGATGAATTGGGATGTTGGTCGCGTCAGCGCCGGAGCGGCGTGCCTCTGGGGTTCGCAGAAATTTCGTCCGCCCGCACGTCGGCCTTGACTTTTGTAATGTTCTTAGAGAGTACAGTTTTCTCGAAAAGGTCCTGACTAGACTACCAGATTGTTCTCACCAGAGAACTTCGGCGGATTGTATTGTCTTTTGTCACGAGATTACTTCCCGAGGTTAATGCTGTCGCTCCAATCAGCCGATCAGCGGGATCTGTTGGGTAGGAAGCCCGCGGGAATGCAGCCGCCTGCGCAGCAATTTCGACGGTCAAGGGGAGAATCACCACCCCGGCAGTGATCTTCTTCAGAAAAGCTGGCACTGTCCCGCCAGGGTCAATTCGGCCGTTGGTAGCAAGCCAGCTCAGCTCCCAAAGTGTCACTGCCGCGATCGAGACGCAATCGTTCTTGAGTTCCTTCCGAATCGCGTCCGCCGCAGCTTTCGAGAGCTGATCTGGACAGGTTCTCAGCCATACCAACACATGGGTGTCGAGAACGATCACGACGCTTCCCACTCGTCTGTAACCGGCGCCTCGATATCTCCAAGGATCTTCACCGTGCCGGCGAGATCGCCCCACATATTCCTGCCCTCGCGTTCGGCTGGGACTAGCTTCGCCACCGGGTTACCGTGCTTTGTAATCACCACGGACTCGCCAGTCTCGTGGACCTTATCCATCAGGGCAAGACACTTGGCCTTAAACTCAGCTGCAGGAACCGTCTTCATATGGTCATTTTATTGTGACCACAATAAAAACTCAAGTCTTCGTCACTACAGCGGTTACGGAAAGCGATTCGGGTTGGACAATTCACTATCAGTCGAGATCACTTGCGCTCCGTACCTGACCCGGCGCGGCTTAGCCGTCTTTCCGGCTTTCTGTCTTGCGGCGCCCCCGCATTGAGCCAGCGCATGGCAGATGCGGTGGTGGCCGCAGTGGCTACAGAACTCATCCAAAATTCACCGCTTCTCTTCCCTTCTAGCATG
>JAFAWX010000056.1 GCA_019241535.1 Acidobacteriota bacterium
GGCAACCTCAACTCCACCGAGGTGCGTGGGCGGGAGAGTCTGATCCGCCTGCCCGGCTCAGGCGGCGCATGCGACATCGCCTCCCTAGCGCGGCGTTATGTAGTGTTGCTCGATCATCAGCGAGAGCGGCTGCCAGAACGCGTGTCCTTTCTGACCAGTCCGGGATACGGCGACGGACACGGGTGGCGACAGCGGGTCGGGTTGCCGCGCGGTGGCCCGGCGGCGGTAATTACCACCAAAGCGGTGTTCCGTTTTGGCGAAGATGGCGAAGCCTACTTGGATTCCGTTCATCCCGGAACAACTGTGGACGACGTGGTGAAGAATACGGGATGGAAGCTGCGCTTGGGGCAAAAGCTCGGGCAAACCGCCGAGCCCTCCGCCGCTGAACTCGAGAGTATCCGGGAGTACGACAAGGAAGGTTTCTGGACAAAGTCGTCGGAGAGAAGATGACGACATCCGACTCTGGTTTCATTGCGAAGGGTATGCCCCAATGATAGGTATGACCGCCGCCGGTGGAAAATTCGAGCGCCTTACCCTGCAGTTTCAGTCTGCACTCGCCCGGATCGTACTCGAGAACCCTCCTTTGAATGTAATCGACATCACCATGATGTCGGAGCTGAGCTCGGCCCTTGAGGAAGTAGCCGGCCGCGCGCAAACGTCGGTGGTGGTGTTATGCGGAGCCGGAACCTGCTTTTCAGCGGGAGTAGACGTGGCTGCCCACAGTCGGGAAACAGCTATTCGAATGCTTGAGGAATTCCATCGGGTTATCCGCGCCCTGATAGCAATGCAAAAGGTGACCATTGCAGCCGTGCATGGTCCCTGTCTTGGCGGTGCAGCGGAGATGGCTATGGTATGCGACCTCGTGTATACGGCAGATGATGCGAAGTGGGGTTTCCCGGAGATCCAGCTGGGATGTTTCCCGCCGGTGGCGGTAACCTCGCTTGCCGCCCTGGTCGGGGCCAAACGGGCGGCCGAGCTTATCCTCACGGGCCGCGCCATCAGCGGTAGCGATGCTGCCCGAGTGGGACTCGCAAACGAGGCGGTCACGGCAGACGACCTTCGGCCAGTTGTCGAGCAGGTTGCCGGGCAGCTGTTGAAGCTCAGCCCGCGCAGCCTGGCGCTTACCAAAAAAGCCATTTACTGCTGGGACCAGATCCACTTCGATAAGGGTCTGGCGCGGGCGGAGAAAATATATTCCGACGAGTTGCTGAAGAGCGCAGATGCGGAGGAGGGCGTGCGGGCGTTTATTGAGAAACGCGATCCGCAGTGGAAAGGCTGCTAAGCGTACCAACCCAATGCGGGGAGGGCGAATCCGTTCTGGTAATGTCTAAGCTCCTGTCTATGAGCGATGCTATATCCCGCTTTGTCACCGATGGCAGTTCGGTTGCGCTCGGGCTGCAGATGGAGCAAATGATCCCATTTGCCGCCGGACACGAGATCATCCGTCAGAAGAAACGGGGTCTAACCCTGATTGGCCCGATTTCCGACATTCTGTTTGACCAGCTGATCGGAGCCGGTTGCGTGGACAAGGTAATCGCCGCGTGGGTGGGAAACGTGATGATGGGCTCGGCCTACAATTTTCGGCGTGCGGTCGAGCAGCAGGAAGTTAAAGTATTTAACATGACCAATTTCACCGTGGCGCTTGCCCTGGAGGCGGGAGCCATGGGTGTGCCATTTATGCCCACCAAAACCGCCCTAGGCAGTGACACGGCGAAAGGCAACCATTTTTTCTATCAGATCTTTTCTCCCTTTTCATCCAAAGAACCGTTGTGGGCGGTTCGCGCGCTGAATCCCGAAGTCGCGATTGTGCACCTGCAGCGTGCGGATGCGGAAGGTAACGCGCACTGCTGGGGCAGCTTCGGCGTCATGCTCGCGGGGGTGCGCTCGGCAAAGCGTGTGATCGTAGTAGCCGAGGAGATCGTGGCTCCGGAAGTTATCGCCAGCGATCCCAATCGTACTGTCGTCCCCGGTTTTCTGGTCAATGCCGTCGTCGAGTGTCCTTACGGCGCACATCCTTCCCCGGTGCAGGGATATTACAACCGAGACGACCTGTTCTTCCGTGAATACCAGGAGCAAACGAAAAGCAAGCGTGCGAGCGACGCCTGGCTACGCGACTGGGTTTATAACCTTTCCAACCGTTCTGCCTACCTGGAACTATTGGGAGAGGAGCGCCTTGGCCAGCTCCCGGTGAAACAGCACGCATTTGCGGCGCCGGCTGACTTTGGCTATTAAATAAAACTAACGACGCTTTGGTTTTCCCCGGCTAAGCCTGGATAAAGTGAGGGTACTGTGGATTATGAGATTACGCCCGAAGAGGTGAAAAAGGCGGTAGAAAACGGAGAATCCCTGATTCTGCTCGATGTGCGCGAGTCCTGGGAATTCCAGACCGCCCGCATTCAAGGCGCGAAGCTGATACCGATGGGGGATATCCCGCGACGTGCGCCGCAAGAACTCAATCCCGAGGAGCACATCGTAGTCTTCTGCCATCACGGAGTACGCTCGTTGAACGTGGCCGCCTGGCTCAGGCAACAGGGATTTCCGAAGGCGCAATCAATGGCCGGAGGGATCGATCGATGGTCGCGTAGCGTCGACGGCGGAGTGCCGCTCTACTGAGCGAATCCCGCCACGCCGAAACGCCGGAATAGCAAATGACGAAGCAATTAGTCGCACTGCGCGTTAATCGACGACTTCACGAGCTGGCGATCGAGTCCAGCTGGCTTCTGCTTGATACCCTGCGCGAGCAGTTGCAGCTCACCGGGTCTAAGCGTGGCTGCGACGACTCTTCCTGCGGCGCCTGCACGGTGCTCGTCGACGGAATTCCGATGCTCGCTTGCACGCTGCTCGCGGCCAGTTGCGAAGGCCGGGAGATAACGACGATCGAAGGTGTAACCGAGCACGGTGCGCTAGCCGCGATCCAAAAGGCCTACGGGGATTGGGGGGGTGCACAATGCGGTTTCTGCACGCCCGGATTCATCATGACCGTGAAGCATTTGCTCGCTACCACTCCTAAGCCGTCTGAAGAAAAGATCCGTGAGGCTTTGAGCAGTAATCTCTGCCGCTGCACCGGCTACAGCCAAATGTATGAGGCCATCAAGGCCGCAGTCGAAGCCGAGCAAAAAGGACTAGCGGGAGATGAAAAGAATGCACCCAGCAGGACATAATTTCGAACGATTTTTCCACCATGCTGAGAGCCTGCCGTCATCTCTCAGGCATGGTTTCCATGGCTTTTCTGCTTTGCCGAATCTGGGGTACAGCACATGAGTGACTTTTCGGTCGTCGGCAAACCCATTCCCATGATCGACGCCGCGGCTAAAACTACCGGTGCGGGGAAATACACCGACGATCTCTCTCTGCCTGGCCTGCTGATTGGCAAGATCCTGCACTCGCCGCACCCGCATGCGCGCATCCGGCACATCGATATAAGCCGGGCGCTCGAACTCGACGGTGTGGTCGCCGTTGTAACCGGCGCAGACGCTCCCAATCCTTACGGTATTCTCCCGGTAGGTCACGACGAACATGCGCTGGCTCTCGACAAGGTCCGGTACGTAGGTGACAACCTGGCCTGCGTGGCCGCGGAAGATTCCCGCGCCGCGGAGCGGGCGCTCGAGCTCATTGACGTTGATTACGACATCCTCCCCGCCTATTTCGATCCTGAGGAGTCGATGAAAGCCGAGCGCGACCTTATACACGAAAACAAGCCGCACAACCTAGAGAAGGATTACCATCACGTCTTTGGCAATCCCGCGCAGGGCTTTGCCCAGGCTGACTGCACCGTCGAGGGGCGCTTCATTGCCAACGAGGTCACGCACGCGGCAATGGAGCCGCACTCAACTCTGGCTACCTTCGACCTCGACCCGGTAACCGGCAATATCGGCCGCCTCACCGTCTGGTCTTCGACTCAGGTACCGTATTACCTGCAGCATAAGCTCTCGCTGGTTCTCGACCTGCCTATGTCCCAGATTCGCGTAATCAAGCCTCTGGTCGGCGGAGGCTTTGGCGGGAAAAGCGAGGTCATTCCACTTGAAATCATCGCCGCTATAGCCGCGCGCAAAGCAAGGCGACCCGTAAAGATCACCTACACGCGCGAAGAAGTCTGCTGGGCCCATCGCGGCCGTCCGCGCACCATTATCGATCTGAAAACCGGCGCGACTAGCGATGGCCGCCTCACCGCCGTGGAGGCCCGCGTTATCCAGGACGGTGGAGCTTATTGCTCCTACGGGGTGGTAACCATCCTCTATTCCGGCGCGCTGCTCGGCGCGCTCTACGATATAGCTAACCTCCAGTATGACGGCTACCGCGTGCTGACCAACAAGCCGGCCTGTGGCGCCATGCGCGGTCACGGCACGGTCAATGTCCGCTTCGCCTTCGAATCCCAACTCGACGAAATTGCCGCCAAGCTCAACCTCGACCCAGCGGAAATCCGCCGCCAGAATCTACTCCGGCCTCCGGCGATAACGGTGAATGGGCTTCGGGTACAGAGCTACGGCCTGCCGGAGTGCATCGAGAAGGTGGTCGAGCGTTCTGGCTGGGCGGAGCGGAAGGGTCGGCTTGGAAAAGGTCGGGGACTCGGCCTGGCCTGCAGCCACTACGTGAGTGGCGCGGCAAATTCCATCATCCGCTCCGATATGCCGCACTCGACCGTAAACATCAAAATCGACCGCGATGGCGGAGTGGTCGTATATACCGGGGCATCGGAAATTGGTCAGGGCTCTGACACCATGACCTCGCAGATTGCGGCCGAGGTTCTCGGCTGCTTGCTGTCGAGAGTAAAAGTGGTGGCCGCAGATACCGACTTGACCCCCATTGACATAGGCTCGTATTCCAGCCGGGTAACCTTCATGGCCGGCAATGCCACATTGCGGGCGGCGCAAGAGGTAAAGAGACAGATTGCCTCGGCCGCAGCCCAGAAGATGGGCTGTGCCCCGGAGGAGCTGATCTTCCGCGATGATCTGGTCTTCAGAAGGGACGCGCAAAGGGGTGTGCCGCGTCTGGAAGGGGAACCGAGCGGAGAGAACCCATCCCGCCAACGTTCCCGTGGCCGGACCCACGAGCAAGCGAACACGTCCCAGGCGTCGGTTGCCGGACGGGTCGAAGGTCAGATTCTGCGCGGCTCTCTGCAGCAAAAGCGGAAAGAGGATCTGACTCCCAAGGATTTCATGACTTTTGAGGAGGCGGTTGTTGCCGCCATAGATTTTCACGGAGCTTTGACCGGCACCGGGTCCTACGCGCCGCCGGCCGCAGCCCGTGGCGGCAAGTACAAGGGCGCCGGGGTCGGCCCGTCGCCGGCTTACTCCTACTCAGCGCAGGTCGCGGAAGTCAGCGTCGATGAAGAGACCGGCCAGGTCACGGTGCACAAAGTCTGGGCCGCCCACGATTGCGGGCGAGCTCTGAACCCGGTTGCCGTCGAGGGCCAGGTCATCGGCTCGGTGTGGATGGGCATGGGTCAGGCGCTGACGGAAGAAATGATCTGGAAGGACGGTTTGCTGATGAATCCCGGGCTTCTCGAATACCGCAGTCCTTCGGCAGCAGAATCTCCGCAGGTCGAAGCCATCATTGTCGAGAGCGTTGACCCGGAAGGGCCTTTCGGGGCAAAAGAATGCAGCGAGGGAGCGCTCGCGGCTACCATTCCTGCCATTTCAAACGCAATTTACGACGCTGTTGGAATCCGTTTGCATGAAGCACCATTCAGCCCGGAGCGTGTACTGGCCGCCCTCCGGGCAAAGAAGGCTGCGAAACCGCTGAATTTGACCGAGGGCGTGGATCCCACTCGGCCGACGCGCTTTCGCGAACACGGCGGGGCGCTCTGCTTCAAGCAAAAGGGTCCGGAGCGGCACGAACTGGACGCGTCGCGGGCAAGATGAGAAGCGGTGATGAGGATCGCCGGCTGTGAAGTTTACACCGTGACCCGCGGCTTCGTGCCGGTCAGCATTGAAGATGACCGTTAAACCATTTCAACTGCTGTGTCCGCGGGAGCTCTCGGATGCTCTCGCCACCCTCGAGAAACACTCGGGCAATATTCGTGTCCTTGCGGGCGGCACGGATCTTTTGCCATCCATGCGCCAGAGGCTCTTCGAGCCCGAGTATGTCCTTGACATTCGCCAGTTGAGAGAAATTCAGGGGATCCGCCTGACGGAGCAGGGAATTGAAATCGGAGCTTTTACCACACTGCATGCGATCGAGAATTCAGATGAGCTGAAGCGAAGCTATCCGCTACTTGTCGAAGCGGCGAAGACCGTGGCATCGCCGGTAATCCGCAACATGGCGACGATTGGAGGAAATGTTTGCCTGGATACCCGCTGCCTTTGGTACAACCAGTCGCTGTCCTGGAGAAAGTCGTGCGGCTTTTGCATCAAGAAGGACGGAAACATCTGTCATGTAGCGCCAGGAGGAACGAAGTGCTGGGCGGCATTTTCCGCCGATACGCCGCCGGCTCTTCTCTGTCTGCAGGCAGAAATAGAAATCCGAAACGCGTCCAGCTCCCGACGCGTTACTCTGGAGAAGTTCTACACCGGCGAGGGAGACAATTACCGTCGCCTGCAGCCTGATGAACTTGTGACCCATATTTTTCTTCCGCGCGGGTCGGCCCTTTATGGCGGCGCCTATCGCAAGCTGCGGATTCGCGGCTCAATCGACTATCCCCTAGCCGCAGTAGCGGTTGCATTGAAGCGAAAAAACGGCGATTTCGAAGATCTTCGTATCGCCATAACGGCGGTCAATCCCGCTCCCTTGCTGGTTGCCGGGGTCCAGTCGCTGGTTAACAGAGCCATGACACGCGAGCGCATGGCGGAGGAAATTGCAGAACTCGCGGCGCGAACGGCCAAACCACTTACCACCTCGGCTCTTACCCCGGAATACCGGCGCGAAATAATCCGCGTCTTTACAAAGCGGGCAGTTCTGGAAGCGGCAGCTGACTGATGAAGGACTGCGGCAAGCCGCGCCACTGCGGTGTCTGGGGTGCTGCGAACAATTGCGATCGAGTCGCATAAGGACGGCACTAAAGGTAGAACGCGGACACAACAAAGAGCCTACAGATCCAGAAATGCCTGGAGGCCGGTTTCGCGTCGATACCAACCGCGATCTCTATAGCTTTGTTCATGCTCGAAGCCCGAAGAAGTTCTGGGCCGGATTTTTGTTCGTAGCGCCCGGGACGTTGAAGAACTTGTGACTAACCGGGCGGCGTTATTAAGAGGAGCTCTCGGTTGTAAACAGGTGGCCGAGTTTTTCTTTTTTCGTGCGCAGGTAATCTGCGGCGTGAGCGCTGGGCTCCACTTCACACGGAACCCGTTCGATGACTTTGATTGCGGCGCGCTCGAGAGCCGAGACTTTTTGCGGGTTATTCGAAAGCAGGCGGACGGTCGGCACCGCGAGAGCCTTCAGGATCTCGGCCGGAAGTGCGAAGCCGCGCTGATCCGCTTCAAAGCCCAATCTTTCATTTGCCTCCACCGTATCCAGTCCGGCGTCTTGCAGCTGGTAAGCTTGCAGCTTGGCTATTAGGCCAATTCCGCGCCCTTCCTGTTGTTCATAGATCAGAATGCCTCTGCCTTCGCCGCTGATCATCGAGAGCGCCAGCTCAAGCTGCTGTCGGCAATCGCAGCGTAAGGATCCGAATACGTCGCCAGTCAGGCACTGCGAATGAATGCGCACGAGCGGCGGTCGCCCGTGAATATCTCCCATGACCAGGGCGACGGCTTCTTCCGGCGGGGCATCAGCCCCCAGGCTCCGACGGAAACCGTAAATCTCGAAGTTTCCCCAGCGAGTGGGGAACTTGGCAGAGGCTAGTTGCTCGGCGGAACTCACGTTTCAATTATAGAGGCAGGTTTGGAGGCGGTTGCGACCGGCAACGTGATCCTGACGACCTCTGGTGTAGTCGGCCCGCCTGTGCTCGCGGAACCGAGTTTTGCTCACCAGCTTGCGTAGGGGTAGCTGCGCACTCTCTGGGGAAAGGTTTTGATCAGCAGCAGTCCGGCAACGAATCCACCGACATGCGCCCAGAAGGCGACCCCGCCGGTTGCCCGGCTGGTCTCGGCGATTGAGGTAGCGGCGCCGCTCAAGAACTGGAGTACGAACCAGTATCCCAGGAAAACCCATGCCGGTACCCACCAGAAAGTGAAGAAGATGATCAGCGGAACAAGCGTGAGCACACGGGCGCGGGGGTAGAGAAGGATGTAAGCTCCCATGACTCCTGCGATCGCCCCGCTCGCGCCCACGGTTGGTTCGTTGGAGCTGAAATTAAACAGAATGTGGGTCAAGGCAGCGGCAAAGCCGCAGATCAAATAGAAAAGGAGGTAGCGGAAGTGGCCCAGATAATCTTCAATATTGTCTCCGAAGATCCACAGGAACCACATGTTCCCGATAACGTGTAACCAGCTGCCGTGCAGAAACATCGAGGTTAGAATGGTGAGAAATGACCCTGAGATCGTGTATTGAACGGAGCCGGTCAAAGCGCGTTCAAAATGTAAAGGCACAAGTCCGAACTGAAAAATGAAGGCGTTCAGCGCCCGCCTGCCTTCCGTCCCGATCGAGAGTTCAAAGACAAACACAAGGATGTTCAGGGCAATAATGAAATAGTTTACGAATGGTGTAATGTAGCGCGGCTGATCGTCGCGGATGGGAATCATGGGGGATTCCGCAATAAGGGAATTGAGCACCGGGAAAGCAGCGGCTAAGTTCGCGTTACTCGATCACCCGATTGCCCCCCAATCATAGATGAATGGAGGCCCGGCAAAGAAGTACTACTCGCGTCAACCAGTTCTGCATTGCCTGAACACTGGACCGGTAAAACTCCAGCGGTGAGGCCGGTCGGCACAAAAAATAACCGGCATGCATCGAGCCTACTGCAATCCTGAAGATCCGCGAACAGAGGACGACTTTGATCTCGACGCGACCACATCGGGGTCTGGAGATGCAATAATTCGCGCTGCATTCGTGTAGAGCCGCCAGGCGACGGCCGGTATTCGCCTGAGCTACTTCGCTAATGGAGCCGGTGAATAATCGCTATAAATTAGAGAAATTCAAGGCAGTCAAATTCGCATGAACGGCGTGCTTATCATAGATAAACCCTGTGGTATGACCTCGCATGATGTCGTCAGCTGCGTGCGAAGGATCCTGAAACAGCCCGCCGTCGGTCACCTGGGCACTCTCGATCCCATGGCCACGGGCGTATTGGCGCTTGTCCTTGGAACAATGACTCGCCTGGCGCAGTTCTATCTCACCGCGGAAAAAGTCTATGAAGGCGTCATCCGTTTCGGCTTCGCTACCGATACGTACGATATCGACGGCGAGCGCGTAGGCGAGGCGCGTGCGCTCCTGCTTACACTCGATGAGCTGCGCAACCTCGGCAGCCGCTTCCTGGGCACGATTGAGCAGATCCCGCCGCCATTTTCCGCCAAAAAGATACATGGAGTTCCGGCCTACAAGCTGGCGCGCAAGAAAAAGGAGGTCGTCCTTAAGCCGGTGCAGGTGGAAGTCAAGGACTTTGAAATTGCCAAGTTGGAGGATTCGCGAGCTTTCTTTCGCTCCCGGGTCGCATCCGGCACCTACATGCGTTCCGTGGCCCACGACATGGGACAGCTTGCCGGCTGTGGTGCGCACCTCGAGTCACTGCGTCGGACCCGGCTGGCGGAATTCGAAGTTGAAGACGCCCACGATCTCGACGAGCTCGAAGAGGCTGCCAGGTGTGGCCAAGTTCTGGACCTGCTTGTCCATCCCCGCAAGCTCCTGCCTCTGCTTCCCGCCGTCACCGCTAATGAGGAGATTGCCTCGCGGATTCGCCACGGCCGGCCGGTAAATTTGCCAGAGCTCTCTCGTGCCCGCGAGGTGAAAGTGTTTTACGGACAACGGGACCTGATTGCCATCTCGACTCGCGTGGCGGGAACACTGTTCCGCCCGAGAATTGTATTGGGATGATTCTCATCCAGATCACAGTGTCACCGTGGGCTTCGGTGCGGGACGCCGACCTCAGCCAGCTTCGGGTGTGCCCCATAATGAGAGTCGAACCTGAGATGCCGCTGCTGTCTGTTGCAGCGCTCGGGACCGGTGAAAATTCCGGAGTTTCAGTGAATGTCCGAGCCAACGAACTAATATCGCCAATCCTATGGCGCCGAAGATTGTTCGCCGGAGGTTGAAGCAATATGGTTATTGAGGGAATGACCCCGCTGCTCCAGGTTTTCGACATGGCGAAGTCACTCACGTTCTATTGCGACATACTCGGCTTCAAGATCGTGCAAACAGACACAAACACGACGACGCCGAACCACAACTGGGTTTGGTTGAGGCGGGGTGATATAGATTTGATGCTGAACACCGCTTACGAATACGGCACCCGACCGTCGGCCCCCGAGCCAGACCGGATTGCTTCGCACGCGGACGTGGTTCTTTTCTTTGGTGCGCCAGACGTAGATGCGGTTTATGCCGACCTGCTGGCCCGAGGACTGAAGGTAGAGGAGCCAAAAGTCGCACCATACGGGATGAAGCAGCTTTATCTACCCGACCCGGACGGCTTCGCTCTATGTTTTCAGTGCAAGGCGAACGGGACTGAGTTGCGATAGAGCTAGGGGTTAGCCGAACCACGCACGCTTACTTGGAGAGTGGCTCAATACGGCGATCGCGATAAACCAGGTGTGGCTGGATATCTCAGGTTCACAATGCAGGAATAGTGGTTTCCGAGGATTTCTCCGCCGGATGTGCAGACATGCTTGCCATGAGGTTTTGGTCGAAGATACCCGGATTCACCGCAATGCGCCCAAGGAGCTTACTTTTTGACCGACGGCCTTTCACTGAAAGAAACGTGGACCCGTCATGGGTTTCCAATCGGTTTTCCGAAACGATCCTATCGAATTTTTGAATTGCATACCGAGCTCTCCCCGCGAGATACTTGACTGGTAATGCCGGAATCCTGTGTCCAGAAGATGGCAACGTGTTGTTGTTGTCCTTGTCGTGTCTCTTCTGGGGACGGGTTGACATGAGCTGAACGCCCAAATTCTTAAGCTCACGCCCACCGCCAGAAGAGCTGGCCGGTGGGTTTCGTGTTTTTGGACGCATTTTCTGGGAAGGGAACAAGTATGGCTATTGCCGATATTCCGCTCACCGCGTTGCCCGAGTCTCGCTGGGAAGACAGCAGCGAGAATGATCGCTTTATCGCGCTTATCCAGCAATACCGCCGAGGCGAGATCGATCCTGAAGCGTTCAAACCCATTCGTCTGAAGCACGGAATTTATGGCATTCGTGCTTCCGACACGCACATGGTCAGGGTAAAGTTGCCAGGCGGTCGGGTCACCGCCGAACAGTTTGCCAAACTTGGCGACATAGCCGAACGCTACGCAAGAGGCGTCGGCCACGTGACTACCCGTCAAGATATCCAGTACCACTGGGTCACCATTGAAGATGTTCCGCCCCTGCTGCGTGAGCTCGAGAGTGTTGGCCTCACCACGCGCGAGGCCTGCGGCAATTCCGTGCGCAACGTGACGGCCTGCCCTTTGGCAGGAGTTTGCAGCAGGGAAGTGTTTAACATCCACCCGCATTCTCTTGGCCTGGCGCGCCATCTGCTGCGCAACCCCAAATCGCAGGATCTTCCTCGCAAGTTCAAGATCTCTGTTTCCGGTTGCGATACCGATTGCGCCATGGCCGCGATCCACGACATCGGGCTTGTTGCGCGCAAAAAAAATGTGAACGGAGAGGAGCGTGACGGATTTCGCCTGCTCGCCGCCGGAGGCTTGGGAAGCTGGCCACGACCGGCCATGCCTATTGCCGAATTCGTTCCCGTCGAAGAGCTGTCGACCTGGACGGAGGCGATTCTTGAGGTGTTCGCCCAATTCGGCAACCGCAAGGACCGAAACCGGGCACGGATGAAGTTTGTACTGGCGGAAAAGGGCTTCGAGTGGTTTCAGAACCAGATTGTCTCCCGCGTGCGGGAAAGAGGTGTCGATGTAAGCGGCTCGCTTGCTCCATGGACAGAACCTGTTACCTTTAGCGGTTTTGGCGAGAGCGGTGGTCTGGTGCAGATTGCGCCGCTTGGCGGGGAGCCCAAGCGGGACCGCGGCTGGCTGGAAACCAACGTTTGGCACCAGAAACAGAACGGTCTGGCCGCGGTCTGGATCAAGCTGCCAAGTGGCGCGATCTCAACCGAGCAGTTTGCTCACATCTCTAACTTGGCGGCCACGTACGGGGATGGAACGATTCGCACCAGTGCAACTCAGAATATCCTTCTTCCAAATGTAGCAATGGAGAATGTTAAAGCAATCCATGAGAAAGTTGTGGACTCGGGACTGGCAGCGGATGGTGTGCATGACATTGGAGACGTGGTCTCCTGTCCAGGGGCTGAGACTTGCAACCTGGGGATCACCAAATCACGGAATCTGGCCGAGGTACTTCGAGATCGCGTGCGCGCGATCGGCGACGAAGAATCGCGCAAGATTCAGATCAAGATCAGCGGATGCCCGAACTCGTGCGGCCAGCATCATGTGGCGGACATCGGTTTTCATGGCATGTCACGGAAAGTTGAGGGCGATCAGGCGCCTTATTACCAGCTGCTGGTCGGGGGAAGTGGCCGCCACAATTCGCCGGGGTTTGCCAACAAATTGATTGCCATCCACGCCCGCCGTATTCCTGAGGCGGTCGATCGCATCGTGGGCTCTTACGAACGGGAACGTCGGCCGGGGGAGTCTTTTGCCGGTTTTGCGCAACGCAAGGGAGTGAACGGATTCAAGGCGATCGTCGAGGATCTGACGAAGCTCGATACCGGTGATCCCAGCCTGCGTTTCGACTGGGGCGAGGACACCGGTTTCAAGCTCAAGATAGGACAAGGCGAGTGTGCGAGCTAAAACAGGCAGCCGCCGAGGGTAGGGCTTCACCAGGCAGCAGAAAATAACAGCAGACCTGTCCCCCATAGCTCGGAAGGATCTTTGACTAGTGTGGCTTCCCTGCACAATCTGCACGAAAGCTTGAAATTCCTGCATTTCACAGGGCAGACCGGGTTGCAGCAGAAAGACGATCTGTTCAGCATCTGTTGAGGAACAGAGCAGCAAAGCATTATCATGTCGCGAGATGCCACCCCCTGTGCCAGAGCCTCCCAACCGCATTGTGCCCTGCCCGCCTTTGATTAACCGTCGTGACTTGCTCCGTGCGGCTTTTCTCGCAGGCACGGTAAAGGGCTTCGGCCCGGCATTTTCCTTCGCACAGTCAATATCAGCCGGCCTTACCCCGGCGGCTCATGGCGAGGACGGCTCGAAGTACCTGACCGATCCGAAGTGGAAGGCCGTTTTCCTCAGCGACCATCAAAATCAAACCCTTATCGCATTGAGCGACGTGATCATTCCGGATACGGAGACACCGGGTGCGAAGCGGGCGCTGGTTAATCGCTTCCTTGACTTGTTGCTTTCGGTCGAGCCCGCCCACGTTCAAGCGCAGTTTGTCGATGATCTGGCCTTCATTGACAGCGAGAGCCAGAGTCAGTTGGGCAAGAACTTCTTGGATCTGAATGTCGATGATCAGATCTGGTTATTGAGCGCGTGGGCATATCCCGGGCAAAGCAGCACCTGGACGGAGGAAGCCAGGCCGAACCCCGGACAAGGGCACTTCGACAGGCTGAAGGCACTCATTGCCGGCGCGTATTACGGATCCGAAATAGGTCAGAGGGAACTGGGGTGGGACGGCGAGTTCACCCACGGCCCTTACGAAGGCTGCGACCACCAACCTGAGACCCACAGCTAGACATTCATGGCGCAGGACATTCGCGAAAAAGCATATGACGTAATCGTTGTCGGCTCGGGCGCGACGGGCGGCTGGGCGGCAAAGCGGCTCTCCGAAGCGGGATTGAAAGTTGCGCTCGTTGAAGCAGGCCGTGCGGTGAGTGCCAGAGAATTTACCGAGCACATGCCGTCGTTTCTTCTTAAGTATCGCAACCACTCGCCTGAAGTAATGCGCACCCGACCAATTCAGAGACAGTGCTACGCCTGCATGGAGTACAACTACGAATGGTTCGTCAATGACCTGGAGAACCCCTACAGCACTCCGCCGAACAAACCATTCAGTTGGCAGCGACTGCGGATTCTCGGAGGTCGATCGCTTGTCTGGGGGCGGCAGAGCTATCGGCTCAGCGATGTGGATTTCAAGGGTGCCAGCCGCGACGGCTACGACATGGATTGGCCGATCTCATATGCCGACCTCTCGCCGTATTACGACATTGTCGAACGCTATATCGGCGTCAGCGGGGCGCGCGAGAATAACACCATGTTGCCGGACGGGCAGTTTCTCCCGCCGATGAAGATGAGTTGCGGCGAGATAAGACTACGGGAGACCATCAAGCAGAAGTTTGGACGGACGCTTACCATTGGGCGTGCCGCTATTCTGACCGCGCCCCATAACGGCCGCGCGCCATGTCACTATTGCGGACCGTGCGAGCGCGGTTGTATGACTTATTCCTACTTCAGCAGCCCCTTTACCACGGTCAAAGACGCTCTCAAGACGGGCAACTGTACGCTCGTTACCGACGCCATCGTCAGCCATGTCGATATGGACGGCAACAAGGCTCGGGGCGTCACGTATATCCATCGCACGACGCGGGAAAGCCGGCAAGTCCGCGGCAGAGCCGTGGTTTTGTGCGCGCAGGCACTTGAGTCGACCCGCATTCTGCTGAACTCTTCCACCCGCGAATACCCGCGCGGTGTGGGAAATTCGAGCGGTCTTCTCGGCCGCTATCTGATGGATCATGTGGTGGGTGGGGGAGCCAGCGGCACCTTCGAAGATTTGAAGGTTCTCCCCAGCGCCAATCCGCCCCACCGGCCAAATGGCATCTATGTCGTGCGCTTCCGCAATACGCCGGATACAGGCAAGCATCCTCATTTCATCCGCGGTTACGGATTTCAGGGAGACTCGTTGCCCGAGTTCGACCCCGGCGCGCCGGGCATCGGTCGGGATTACAAGAAAGCAGTCAAGCTGGGAAGGTACATGGTCTCGCTCGGCGGCTTTGGCGAGTCGCTCGCCAATTTTGATAACTTTTGCGAGATCGATCCAAATCTCAAGGATGCCTGGGGAATTCCAGCCCTTCGCATAAGCATGGTGCACGGGAAAAACGAGGCGAGCCTGATGCGCGATGCTGGGGTAACGGCAGCAGAAATGCTTGAGGCAGCCGGGGCCAAGAATATTCGCCTCACCACGGGTACCGAAATGCCTGGTATGGCGGTTCATGAGGTGGGTACGGCACGGATGGGGGAGGATCCTAAAAAATCCGTCCTCAACCCTTTCTGCCAATCGCACGATGTCAGTAACTTGCTGATGACGGACGGCTCGTGTTTTGTGTCCTCGGCGTGCCAGAATCCCACTCTCACGATGATGGCCATCACGGTCAGGGCCTGCGATCATCTGGTCGAGCGTTTTCGGCGGCGTGAAGTTTAAGGTAGCAACACGGGTGAGAGGGAGGCAACAAAATGCGAAATGCGTTGACGCGCCGGCAATTTGTGAAAACCGGCGCTGCAGCCGGTGCGGCTGTTGCTGTTCCCGATGGACTATTTGCCCAAGAGAAAAAGTCGGTCCTGGTTTTTACCAAATCATCAGGCTTTGAACACGATGTGGTCAAAGTCAATAGCGGCAAGCCGAGCATCGTGGAACAGGCAGTCAGGTCGCTAGGGACGCGGCATGGTTTCGAGGTGAGCGCCACTAAGGACGGCCGCATCTTCGATTCAGATAAGTTTCACGAGTACGCGGCCGTAGTTTTCTTTACCACCGGCGACCTGACGACGACCGGCACCGATAAAAATCCTCCGATGTCCCGAGAGGGCAAGCAATCGTTGCTCGACGCGATCCGCTCAGGACTGGGCTTTGTCGGTGTGCATGCTGCAGCCGATACCTTCCATACTGCGCCGGACACGGAAGAGAACCGCTACATAGCTCACGGCGAAGAATCCGATGCTTATGTGCGAATGCTCGGCGGTGAGTTCATCACCCATGGCAGGACCCCGCGCCTGCAGACGACGAATCTCATTGTCAACGACCCGAAATTTCCCGGCCTTGAGGGTATTTCCTCTCCCGCCAGCTTCAACGATGAGTGGTATTCGCTCAAGGATTTCAGAAACGATCTTCACGTCATTCTGACGCTGGATACCCGAGGCATGACGGGAGAAGCCTACCAGCGCCCGCCCTATCCGATGACGTGGGCGAGGATGGAAGGCAAGGGGCGGGTGTTCTACACGGCTATAGGCGACCGTCCCGAGAACTGGTCAAGCCCCTTCTTCCTTAATCTTCTCGGCGGCGGAATTCGATGGACAATTGCAGAGGCCCAGGTCTCACTCGATCACAACCTGCTCGAAGTGGCCCCCGGTTTTGCCAAGATCCCCCCGCCCACTCCAAAACCGAAAAGCAATGCTTCCCCGGCGCAGTGAACGTGAAGCATTGCTTCACGTCAGGTCAGGGCAACGGCGCCTGGCTAAAAAAATTCCACACATCGGTATTCACCGTGCTGGCGACGGCGCCGTAATTGTGGTCGAGGTTGGGAAAAATTGTGAGCTGGGCAGGGAACCCGTTTGCAGCCAGCAGATCGTTCGTCGCCTGTGCCTGGGCAATGCTGAAATATTGATCGCGATCTCCTATGTAAATGGCAATTGGAATCTTTCGGGTCGCCCGTTGCAGGATCCAGTCATAATTCGGCGTAATTACCGCGGCAAAGACGCCTCCGGCAGCAAAGTACTGTGAGTCGAACATGCAGGCATCGAATACTGTGTAACCTCCGGCAGAAACCCCGAACAGATAAATTCGCTTGACATCTATATTCCATTCACTGCCTACCGCATTCATGATGATGGGATAAAGCTGTGGAGCTACGGCCGTCTCGAAGGTCCCACCCAAAGGCAGAGTGGGTCCTACCAGGATGATCCCCATCTGCTCTGCGAAGTTCTTCCAGAACTGGATCATGTCCGGCCCTTTTCCGCCACCACCATGGATCAACAGGACGGCCGGCAATCGATGGAGACTGTTATAGGTAGACGGCACGAAGACATAGAAAGGATAAAAGGTTTGCTGAAATTCTACTTGCCGCTGTGCCAGACCAGGAACTTGTGGGAAGGCCGGACTGGTTGGGTGCGGGGTACCACCACAGCCCGGCAACATCGCCACTGCCATGAAAGCGAGAGTTATCCGCCCAAGGACTGCATCGTTCAAAGGAGGCCCATACCCGGCAACATTCCGGTGCATCTTCGACGTCAAGAACAGCCGAATTGCTTGACTGCCACACACAGGCGCAAAAGCGCGCCGTCGTTTTTAACGCAGGTGCCATTCTATGCCATTCAGGCGTAGGCGCGTTTCTTCCGAATTTGCGGGTGAAGCCACCCACAGCTCTTGCCTAGCGACGCGGGCTTGGTTTTCATGAGTTTCGGAATTGTTTTGGCCCTGGACGCCGGACCCCGCGCCAGTCTGCTCTTTGGTGTCTACGGTAAGCGCTCTTCTCTATTCCGAGGTTCGGCAACAAAGAACCGGAATGCCGGGAGAGCTTTACTGACTCCTTCGAAGTGTTTTCCGGCTCGGCTTGCGGCGACGCAGCTTCGTGCGTGGTCTGCCCAAGCTGGGTTTGTCGGCTTCTGCCAGATCTAGTCCGAACAACTCTGAAAGATTGCTGCTCTTTAGGATTGTGGCAGGCGGGAGCTTTTTGGATAGGGGAATCGCGGCCCCGGCCTTCGTGATCAACTCTTTCTCGTCCACTTGATGCAGCCGGAAGAGCAATGCCGGTTCTTGGTCAAGGCGTGCGCCGATGCCATAAAGGACTGCTGCGACATGTTTGCACATGGCCGCCCAGTCCGGACAACTGCACGAGAGCTTTATTTCCTCCGGGGTGGGAAACAGTCCAGCCTTCTCTCGGCAAATGCGCTCCATTACTGCCTGCGAGAGACGTCCCTGCAGCAGCTCGATGACGGAATCGATCGCGCCCGCGCAGTCTTTGCAAATCGCTTTCCACCGCGCCTTGCTTACCGGAGTGATATTCACCACAATTTTGTAGACGCGGGAACCGCTGACCAGGGCCTCAACCTGACCGGGACTGATTTGCAGGTCGATGACCGATCCGTTGCGCAGATAAGTCCGGCCACGCGGCAGCCGATTCTGGAAATCACTGTAACGTTCGAGATTTTCACACCAGGCTTTTCCCCAGAACGTCTTTGCGATATTGCGTCCTTCAATGACCACCGGAGAGACGGGCCGCTTTTGTCGTAATTGCTCCAGCTTGCGCCGCGCCTCGCTCCGAAGCCGCGCAACTGGCACATAGGG
Source organism: Acidobacteriota bacterium (assembly GCA_019241535.1). Lineage (GTDB taxonomy): Bacteria > Acidobacteriota > Terriglobia > Terriglobales > Acidobacteriaceae > Gp1-AA145. Next base: position 18,247 of record JAFAWX010000056.1, read on the forward strand.
ACGCCAGCCCCATTGGTAATCCATGTCTAAACCTCTGCCATCGCGCTCTTCAGATCGAGCGAAACCAGCTGGATCAAGTCATCGTCGTTCATTTCGGTCAGCAACAGGTCGGCCCCGCCTTCGAGCAAGTCTTTGGAGAGCTGGCGCTTCGATTCAATGAGCTGCTCGATTTTTTCTTCCACCGTACCACGGCAAAGAAACTTGTGCACCAGCACGTTTTTGGTCTGGCCGATGCGAAAAGCGCGGTCCGTGGCTTGGTTTTCAACCGCGGGATTCCACCAGCGATCGAAGTGCACCACATGAGACGCGGCGGTCAAGTTCAATCCGGCGCCTCCGGCTTTAAGAGATAGCACAAAAAAAGCAACCGACTCATCCTCCTGAAAGCGACGCACCAGCTGCTGACGCTTTCCTACTTCAGTCTCTCCGTGCAGGATGAGCCCCGGCGTTTGGAAGATCGAACCCAGAAAATCTGCCAGTGGTCTGGTGATTTCGCGAAATTGAGTGAAAATCAGAACTTTCTCCTGCTTGGCGGCAATAACTTCGGCGATATCGCGCAGGCGCGCCCATTTTCCGCTGTCTTCGCGCTTCCAGAGGCCATCGTGTAACCATTGCGAGGGATGATTACAGATCTGTTTGAATCGCATCAGGAACGATAAGACCAGGCCTTTGCGTTGAATGCCTTGGACGCGGGCAAGCCCTGAAGCCAGCTCCTCAACGCCCTGCTGGTAAAGAGCCGCCTGTTTTGCAGTCAGTTGACAAAAGGCCTGAATCTCGGTTTTTTCCGGCAGATCCGCAATAACCTTTTTGTCCGTTTTCATGCGGCGCAGAATGTAAGGCCGTACCAGTTCGCGCAAAGGGCGGTAGGGATTATGCGCCCGGTCGGCGAGCCGCTTGGCGAAAGCGGTAAATTCCTTCGCCGAGCCGAGCAGCCCCGGGTTGATGCAATCGAAAATCGACCACAAATCGCCCAGTCGATTTTCAATGGGTGTTCCGGTCAAGGCGAATCGTACGCGCGCATTGAGTTTTTTCGCGGCCTGGGTCTGCTTGGCGGAGGGATTCTTTATTGCCTGTGCCTCGTCGAGTACCAGCACGTTCCAGGAGATCTCGAACAAAGCCGGCAGGCGCAGGAGGGAACCGTAACTGGTGATTACCAGGTCTACACCCTGCAGCCGCTCCGTCGTCAACTGTTTCAAATCGCTCCAGCGTTGCGCGGAAGGATGCGCTATCACTGCCTGTAATCCGGGCGTGAACCGCTCGATCTCCGAAGCCCAGTTGGCTAGAACGGAAGCGGGTGCCACCAGCAGGTTGGGTCGCCGGTCACCAGTTTCACGCCGGAGCACGACGAGCAGGGAAAGAATCTGAATTGTCTTACCAAGCCCCATGTCATCAGCCAGGCAGGCTCCTAGTCCCAGCTTGGCCAGGAGATATAGCCACTGAAGCCCGACTTGCTGGTAGCGCCGCAGGGTGCCTCTTAAAGCCTCTCCGGCGTCGATTGCGGCCAGTCCCTCCGGGCTGCGCAGTGCCTTCAGAGTCTCGGCCAGCCACGGACCAGCCACGACCTGTGCCCATTCAGCCGCCGATGTGGAGTCGTTTTCGCTCCCGGCATCGGCCCCGGCAAGCATACGCATGGCTGCGGCAAAACTGACGCCCGTATCTGCCGCTTTCCGCTCCACCTCGCCGAAGTGCTCGATCATCTTCTTTAACTGCTCGGAATCGATCTCGATCCAGCGCCCGCGGATGAATGCCAAACCTTCAGAATTGCGCAGCAACTCTTTAATCTCCGCGGCCGTGAGTTTCTCGCCATCGAGCGTCACTTCCATACGAAAATCGAGCAACGCTTTCTGTCCTAGCCCCGATGGCGGGTGTCCCCCGACCCGGGCCGTGACCAATGGTCGCGGCGGACGGTTCATCCGCCATGTCGCGGGCATTCGCACCACGACACCGGCAGTTTCAAGTTTGGGCACATCTTCGAGAAGCTGCATGGCCTGCCGCGGCACCCAGCGCAGCGGGTGAAAGATCTCCCCCTGCTCGACCATCGCCTTCAACCAGGGACAGGTTTCTGACGCGCGTTGGACAGGCAGCAGAAGCGAGAGCAGGCGATCGCGATTCGATGCGCCGGCATATTCCCGTAGTGCCTGTCCGAGTGGCAGATGTTGGGCCTTGGCCTTTGCTCCAAGACGAGTGGTATAAGTGGCCAGAAAGGCAAATGGTGCCGCTTCATCCTTCCGGTTTTCCGCAAGATTGAAGTGAACACGGCCGACCAGGTTCCAGGCCGGGTTGCGGTGCTTCAGGAACTCCTCAATGCCGCAATGGGCCGCAGCCCATTCGGCATCGAAGGCCGACGCCAGCTCCTGCCAGAGACGGGTCAGAACAGCTGCAGTCAGGTATTCGGCGCCTCTCATGGGCGGTGCCGACAACACAAGCTGGTCGAGCTCCGATTGAGGGGGAACAGGAACCTGGGTTCTTGTCCGCTGCGGCCCGCCGTCGGTCCGGGTGCAGACTGCAGCTACATATTGTGCGGCAAAGTCCCGCCAGAAGGACAACGTAGGAGGAAGAGCCACACCGATTTCGCTCGCACCCAGCTGCAACAGGCCGTGTCCCGGGCTGCGGGCGAATGCCTTCTCAATGCGTTCTGCCATCGCGGGTTCGATGCCATCGCTATCAGGGTTTTCCGTTAAATGAAGGTGACCGTGAGGACTTAAGACAGGGGCTAACAGGCGCAAAGACATCGACCATTCAAGGTTAGCAGAATCTCCGCGCATTGCTCGGGCGGCGAAGCTGACACCGGCTGCGGTCATTCACGGCTCTGATTACTGAAGGCTGCTCACAAAGGCGCGTATTTCGCGCAGCACGTCTGAAGTACTTGACAAGAATATGTAGTGCGTACCTCGTTGCCTGATTACGCGAGCGCCAGGTACACCCCGTTCAAACGTTTTGGCCTGCTTTTCCGCCAGAAGGTCAATATTTGCGAAGTAGACGTCGGCCTTTTTTTGTACATCCGGATCTGTACTCCGGCTTATCCAGGCCTCTTGAAGATGGGGTATTGCAAAGATGGCTAAGCTTGGAACCGGGATTTTGGCGTACTTGCGGGTATTCGTCATCATCGCCGTAACGTACTGCGAGCCCGGAAAATTGCGAGGACCGATTACCCGTCCATCGGGAGTCGAATCCCACGTCTGGCGAAATTCCGACTCGGGAAGCCGAAACCCGTAGACTTCGGCGTCCCACTTATCGAGTGCAGCGAAGCTCCGCAGGTCGGACTCAGTCGGACTTGGAGTTCGAGGCCCCGAGAGATCTTGAAACGCCTGCATTGAGGGTCCCGTCCCGTTGTCGAATGCATACGGATAGGCAGCTTCGAGGTAAACAACACCTCGAATGCGTTTCGCGTCAAGAGTGGCAGCAGAGCTCAGCTCCACGCCAGCGATCGAGTGCCCCACCAGAACCGGCTTGTTTATTTTTAGAGCGCGAACTACGGCCAGAATGTCCGCGCCGAACCGATCGGCACCAGGTTTCGGAGGCGCATAGCTCGAAGCGCCAAATCCGCGCCGTGTAATAGCGTACACGCGGCAGTTGGTGGCTAGCTTGGGTGCGAACTCATCGAAAACATGAGCGGTGTTTCCACCGCCTGCGAGGAGGATCACAGGTCTGCCCCTGCCGCCCCAGTCGAGTACTTCCAAGCGGATATTTTTCTCAACCGGGACAAACTTGGTTGTGTGGGGTGATGGGTCGCGCCAAGCAGCAGATTGCAGCGGGCAAAAGAAGGTGAGAACTGCAAATAAGAGTATTGGATCGCGCAGGTAATTCCAGAGCAACATTGTCTCCGAAGACAACTACGCGGTATCGCAAGCTAATGTTTCATCTTTTCGCGCACAAACCTTTCGCTGTGCCCGGTGTGCCTTTTCGATGCTTGCATGCTCAGGGTCTGAAATGGCGTTTGCCTGTAAGTCACTCAATTCGCAACAAACGCCAGGTGTGGACCTGCGTGGTTGTCGGGAAGTGGCGACACACTGAATGGGCTCGTTTGTCGGAAAGGGCCCAACTCTGAAGGTTGCTATGGGTTGGAGCTACTTTACGCATTGCGCTCTGATTCTAATCCAGTCGCAGCGCACGCAATCGGGTCTTTCCTGCGGTCGTCATATTCCTCAGCCGCCGCTGCCGGCAACAGGGAGTGGGGTTCTGGAAGGGAATTGCGCCGCCCCGATAATGATGCAGGTCTTGA
>JAFAWX010000058.1 GCA_019241535.1 Acidobacteriota bacterium
GGCCTCGTCGCGCCGACGATCTACGGGAATCCTGACTCCAAGGACTACATTCTTGAAGCGACAGGCTGTGGTTGTGCCTTCCTCGACTATGACAATGATGGCTGGATGGACATATTTATTCTCAGCGGAACTCGTGTCCAGGAGGACCCCCCGCAAGCCACGAACCGTTTATTTAAGAATAACCGCGACGGGACTTTTACGGATGTGACCGAAAATGCGGGCCTCCGCTCGACCGGGTGGGCTTCGGGGGTATGCGTCGGCGACTACAACAATGACGGCTTCGAGGATTTGTTCATCAGCTACTTTGGACAGAACAAACTCTATCGCAATAATGGAAACGGCACGTTCACCGATGTAACCAAACAGGCCGGGTTGCTCAGTGATACTCCCCGCTGGGGCGCCGGCTGCACGTTTATTGACTACGACCGTGACGGTCGTCTCGACCTATTTGTCTCTAACTATCTTCAATTCGATTTCAAGCGCGTTCCGAGGCCCGGCGCGAACAACAATTGCAACTGGAAAGGAGTTCCGGTTGAATGCGGTCCTCGCGGACTCCCTCCCGGATACCATTCCCTGTATCGCAACAATGGCGATGGCACATTCACAGATGTAAGCCGAGAAGCTGGAATTTCGCAGCTGCGGGAGAGCTATGGCATGACCGCGGTTGCCGCCGACTTCAACGAGGACGGCTGGACGGATATTTATGTTGCTTGCGATTCGACTCCAAGTCTATTGCTGATGAACACCGGCAAGGGAAGGTTCAGCGAGGAAGGCGTTTTGCGCGGGGTTGCACTCAGCGACGATGGGATGGAGCAGGCCGGTATGGGCGTCGGCATCGGCGACTACGATCTCGATGGGCATCTCGACATTTTCAAGACCCACTTTGCCGAAGACACCAACGGCCTCTACCACAACGATGGGACCGCAAACTTTGAGGACGTCACTCGCAAGGCGAAGCTCGGGGTAGAGACGCGCTACATCTGTTGGGGGGCGGGAATGATCGATCTCGACAATGACGGATGGCCCGACCTGTTTATGACCACCGGGAGCGTTTACCCCCAGGTCGAGAAAACTCTTCCGCAATTTCCCAACAAAGGACCGCGCGCGGTATTTCGAAACCTTGGTGGCGGGATTTTCGAAGAACTGATCGAAGAAGCGGGTCCCGGCATTGCAGCTCTGCATTGCAGCCGCGGATGTGCGTTTGGTGATTTCGACAACGACGGGGACGTTGATATTCTGGTGGTTAACCTCAATGAACCGCCGTCGTTACTGCGTAATGACATGCGCGGGGTTCACCACTGGATCAAGGTCAAACTTATCGGAACAAAGTCGAATCGGAGTGCAATCGGCGCGCGTGTAATTGTTCACTATGGCGGTAAACGGCAGGCCCAGGCAGTGACCAGCCAGTCAAGCTTCTATTCTGCCAACGACCCCCGATTGCATTTCGGCCTGGGATTGGAAAAAGTAGTGGCTGTCGACGTTCACTGGCCAAGTGGGCTGCGAGAGCAATTCAAAGCAGTGGCTGCCGATCAGCTCATTGTTATCAAGGAAGGCTCAGGGATTCAGCCGGGCTCCATCTGGCCTCAGAAGGGAAAGTCGTGAGCCTGCAGCTAGTGCTTTGACGCCCGGAGCTGTCCCTGCCCCACCGTACTCCGCCCATCGTCAGAGGTTCAATGGCGCTTGGCTTAATGACAGGTGCCCTTCCCGGAATCGGTAAAGGTCTTCCCTTCCTGCGGGACAAACTGCCAGTCGTAGCTCTTTGCGTGCAGCGTGAGTTTCAGCACGCCAAAGGTGTTCGCGTTGCGCACTTCACTATTCGGTTGCGGCGCGCCGAACATACGATGAGTATTTTTCCCGCCGCTGCCGACAACAAACTCGCGAATCCCGTGCTTAGGGTCAGCGTTACCTTCGGGGTCCTGGGGCGCGAAGCGCTCGTAATCGTGATCGTGCCCGTTGATCACCACGTCGGTGCCGCCGTGGTAGAGAATTTCCCAAAGGGGCTTCAGCTCCGGATCCGCACCGTGCGCGAGTCCGGAACTAAAAAGCGGGCGGTGAAAATATGCCAGCGTACAAGCTACTGGATGATTGGCGAGGTCTTGCTCCAGCCATTTGCCTTGGGGGGAGTCGTGAGCACATCCGGCCGCCTGCATGCACTCGCTATTCAGAACAATGATGTGCCATGCGCCGAGATCATAGCTGTAGTAGGCCGTTTTGGGGTCTCCCGCAGCCGCGCCAAAGTAGCGTACGTACCCCGAGGCACCGCTCGTGGAATACTCGTGATTTCCCGGTGCAGGACGGGTGCGATCCTTGAATCTGCCCCAGGTGGGGGCGTAACAGTTGGCAAACTGCTCGTCTGTACCTGATGGGTAGGCGAGATCGCCAACGGCGAAAACCGTCCCTGGGATCTTCTCAATCAGTGCAGCGGTGGCATATGCGCCTGACAAATCATCACAGCTAGCAATATCTCCGGCGCCGACAAGCACGGGATCTGAACTTGCTTTCCCGGCGGAGGAGGTCGCCCTTTTCTGTGTCGGTTTTCTATCTCTCGTTGCTGCATCAGAAACGGCGAGAAGAAGTCGAGGCAAGAAAAAGAGAAGGAGAATGAAAATACCCTGCCACTTCAGGTTTGGCTGCAACCAAGACATAGCCCTTTATCGTCCGCTGAAGCAATTGTAATTCGATTGATAAAGCCGCCCAGTGCTGCTGGAGGTCAAAATTCCAGCGCAAGTCGCTGAGATACACGGCTTATAGGCGTGGAATCGCCATATTGCTCGGTGACAATTAAGAGCCAATAGCGCGTTTTTTTCAACTCGCGAGTTTACCTGCTGACGAAACTCATCAGAACGAAATGCAACCCAACGGGAAACCAGCGTGAATGGGCGTCTCAACGCTTTCTGTCGCGGCAATTCGCCCCGCCTCGCGACCACTCCGGAGTACGAATCTTAAAGACACACTCCCCGTTCGGGGGCTTCGGTGGGCCGCCGATTTCTCTTCTGCATATGGCGGTTTTCACCTCGGCCTGGATGACTCCTTGCGAGTAGGATAGATTTACACAGGGGCGACTACTCGTAATTGGGGACCACATTTATGTCGCTTGACATGTCTCGTCGCAGCTTTTGTTGCCGGGCCGGCGCTTTGGTAATGACGAGCATGGTGCCACCCCACCTATTTCAACCGCCATTCTCGCCAGCGTTGCTCTATCCTCCCGCCGATCTCTCCTGCTTTGACATTCCCCTTTCTCCTGCGCCGGCCGATATTCGTATCGGGTACGCCGCCATCACCTGGGGCGGCAGAGATTCCGAAGCAATCGAAGACATCGCGGGCCTCGGTTTTCGCGGAATTCAATTGCGCGAAAACTGCATTCAGGAATTTGCCAGTGCGCGAGAATTGCGGGAGCTGCTCGACAGGCACGGTCTCAAAATGGTGGCGCTCTCAAGCGGCAACCTGACGCTCGACCCCGCGCTCGGAACTGCAGAAATCGGCAAACATCTGAAACACGCGAAATTCGTGCATGATCTCGGCGGACTCTATCTTCAAATCATCGACCAGCGACCCGCAAACCGACCCGCTACGTCCGCCGATTACCGGCGGCTGGGCTCGCTCCTGACAGAAGTTGGAAAGCGCACGGCCGACCTGGGTGTCTCGCTCGGCTATCACAATCACATGGGTTCGCTGGGCGAGTCTCCGGAAGGCGTCGACAGGATCCTTGAAGGCTCTGATCCGCGTTATGTCAAGTTGGAGCTCGACATCGCACACTATTTTCAGGGCGGAGGTAATCCATCCGAGGCAATCGGGAAATACCGCGACCGCTTGTTGTTTCTGCATATTAAAGATGTCGAACCGCTGACTTCCCAGTCGGACTCCCCCAATCGGTACCGCTTTGTTGAGCTGGGCCGGGGTAAGGTCGATCTTCCAGCGGTGTTTTCGGCGCTGCGCCAGATAGCTTTCCGCGGTTGGGCCATTGTCGAACTGGACAGCGTGCCCGAGAGCTCGCGCACGCCCAAGGACTGCGCATTGATCAGCAAGCGGTATTTCGAGACCAGGTTGGGACTGAAGCTATGAAGTCGCCGTTCAGGGTGGCCGTCATCAACGACGAGATCACGCAGGATTTCGAGCGGGCGTGCGAAGTGGCATCGCGCGAATTCCAAATGGAGTGGATTGAACTTCGGGGCATGTGGAACCAGAATATCGTCAACCTCGATTCCCGGGCGGTCGGGGAAGCGCGGCGCATACTGGAAAAGTACAAACTGCGAGTGACCGATATTGCCAGCCCGCTATTCAAGGTCGATTGGCCAGGGGTTCCGAAGTCCAAGTTCAGCCCCAAAGGCGCCCAATTTGGTGCCGACTTCAGCTACGATCAGCAGGATGAAGTTCTCGCCCGGAGCCTGGAACTTGCGAAAGCTTTTCGCTGCGACCGAGTGCGATGCTTTGACTTCTGGCGTCTGGCCGACCCTGCACCCCACCGGGGCGCAATGAATCAAAAACTGCAGGATGCCGCCAGCAAGGCCGGCAACCAGGGAATAATCCTGGTCCTTGAAAACGAGATGAGTTGCAATACTGCGACAGGTGCGGAGGCGTCGCGGGTGTTGGCGGCGGTTGCGTCTCCTTATTTAATGCTCAACTGGGATCCCGGCAATGCCGCTGCTGCGGGTGAGAGGCCGTATCCTGACGGTTACCGGCTCTTGCCAAAGAATCGTATCGGCCACTGTCACTGCAAAGATGTGGTCAGCACCGAAGGCGACGGCAAGCATTCTGAGTGGGCGGCAATGGGCCGAGGCGAAATTGATTGGGTCGGCCAGTTCCGCGCGCTCAAGAACGACGGCTACCGCTCCGCCGTCAGCCTCGAAACTCATTGGCGGGGTGCTGCGACGCCGGAAGCTTCAACCCGGCAGAGTTGGGCAGGAATGAAGACACAATTGCAAAAAGCGGACGCACTATAGGCCCGTGAAAGAGAGCAATTTTCATGGCTAGCAATACCCGCAGAGATTTCGTAAAGCAGGCAACGCTCGGAACCGCAGCCCTCCTCGCCGGTTCACCACCTCGGGTACTCGGGGCTAGTGACCGCGTACGCGTGGGCATGATTGGCGTTGGCGGAAGAGGGCAGGAACTGCTGAAGCAGCTTCAAGCGGTTCCGAATGCCGAGCTGGTGGCAATTGCCGACGCTTATCGCCGCCGCCATGACGAAGCAAAACAAATGGCCGCCGGGATACAAACGTTTGACGATCATCGCCGGCTTCTCGACTTGAAAGACCTTGACGCAGTCATCGTTGCGACGCCCTTGCATCTGCATGCGCGTCATTTTCTCGACACCCTCGCGGCCGGAAAAGATCTGTACTGCGAGAAAACCATGACCTGGTCGCTCCCAGAGGCGGAGCAGTGCCTGGCGGCCGCCAAAAAATCCGAGCGCATCGTCCAAGTCGGCTTGCAGCACGAGAGTTCAGGCGCGCTGGCCGACGCCAGGAAATGGATCAGCCAGGGTCTCGTCGGCAAAGTCACTCAGGTCGAGGCCTGGATGAGCCGCAATACGCCGCACGGGAAAGGACAGTGGGTGCGGCCGGTCCCCTCCGACTGTACCGCTGAGAACGTCAGCTGGAAAGCTTTTCTCGACAACAGGCCGGAGCGCGCATTCGACCCTTACAAATTCATCAATTGGCGGCTCTTTTGGGAGTTCTCAGGCGGAAACGTCACCGAAAATATGGTTCATCAAATCGCTTGGATCATGAGCGCGCTCGAACTGCCGCTACCCGTGGCCGCAACGATGTCGGGTGGAGTCTTTTCAGAAAAAGACGGGCGGGAGGTCCCCGACACAATTGTCGCAACCCTGGAGTTTCCCGAAAAAACCGTCACCTGGCAATCCACTTTCAGCAACAACCGCTACGGTCTCGGGGAGCGTTTTCTTGGGTCGGACGGCACGATTGAGCACGTCGCAGGGGCAAGCGACATGGTGACCGGCAAATCGGAGGAAGTCACGCACTACTATCCGGAGAAGATCAATAGGCCGAACGGCGCCAGCCTGACCGGGGAAACTCCCGACCAGGATCACATGGCGAACTGGATTGAATGCGTTCGCCGCCGCCATATACCAAATGCTCCGGTAGAGATCGGATATCGCTCGGCCGTCGCCGCGCACATGGCCAATCTTGCATACCGGCGCAAGCAGCGGGTCACGCTGGAGGCGGCGCAACAAGTTCACCCGGAATTCTGAATTTAGCGTCGGCCCGGGCTACGGTCCGCAGAAGTCTTCACCGAATTCAAAGTGACATTGCTGACTTTCGGGTATCCAGCCTGGCGGATTTCGATTGCACCGTCCACAATGGCTGCAACCTTCTGTGTTCTGGCCCTTGCTCAACTGTAGCTCCTGATCTAGATTGCCCCGGCTTTGCCGCTGTTGCGGACCGAGCTGGCCTGAGCTCCGCTAAACGCGGCGGGTTAAAACTGTTTTGATTGCTGCAAGGACCCTGGGAGATCTTCGGGTCCATAGCACAATCTGCGGATAATGCGGACGAGCCAAGAATGAGAAGGAAGCGGGGACAAAGAGACACGTTAGCATCGCTCGTTCTCGACAACCTAACTTCCAACCTCTGCTTGCAATTGTGGCAATTAATAATCCGTGGTTAACGGAAAGACTCGCGTACTACCGGACTACTGAGACAACTGGCCGGTAAACATTGAAGCAGACATGATTGATCCCGACCACATGACGTTCAAGCCAGCTTCGGCCTCCCTCTTTAAGCAATAGGCGCCTAATCACGTGCGCATCCAGACTGGCGTGGTGGAATATTCCGTCGGCAGCATTTTAGGGGTGCCATGTGGGCGATCATCGTAACTGGCCAGACGTGTGAGCCGGGAAATGTACGTCGCCCAGCTTTTGACAATTTTGTGTAATCCCCGGCGGTGTTTCAGTGAGACGCTACTTAAGCGACCGCCGACCGCATTCAAGACTAGCAGTGGGCGCTGAACTGACTTGTGCTATCGTCGCTGGCTCCGTATCAGAGGCAATTCTCTGCCGCAGTGCCAGTATCAGTACTGTCGATGCCAACAACAGCAAGCCGACGAAAACGAGCCCCGACTGAAGGCTTCCGGTCTTCTTGCTGAGGATCCCAATTGTGTAAGGCCCGACAAAGCCGCCAAGATTGCCCAAGCAGTTAATCAGGGCGATGCCCACAGCTGCCGAAAATCCTGCCAAAAATTGACTCGGCAGCGACCAGAACGGGCCGTAGACGCTGAAGATGCCTGCCGAAACCAAACACCAGAGTGTTACAGATCGCGCCACGGAACCCCACGGCGATATGCCCAGCAGGAGCAGCGCAGTAGCTCCGATCATCAAAGGTATAGCCGCATGGTAGCGCCGTTCAAGTCTACGATCGGAGCTTCTGGCAACAACGATCATGGCAGGCAATCCCGCAACGTATGGAATCATTACGAGCAATCCGACGGTAGTATTCGAGTATTGGGTTGACAGGTTCTTAAGCAATTGGGGCATCCAGAAAATCATCGAGTAAAAGCCGGCCATTGCTCCGAAATATACAGAGGTCAGGTGCCAAACACGTCCGTGCACGAGCGCTCGCATGACAGGAATCGGACCATTTTCAAGCTTTTTCTGTTCTTCGCGAGCGAGTTCTCCGGTAAGCCATTCTTTCTCTTCGGGTGACAAAAATCTGACTTTCATAGGTCTTTCGGGTAGCAGGAAGTAGGTGACAATTCCGCCCAGAATGGCGGGAACGCCCTCCAGAACCAGAAGCCATCTCCAACTGCTGACTCCAAACCAACGAACATGGTCCAGAATCATGCCCGAGACCGGAGCACCAAGGATGTTAGCCACCGGATTCGCAGTCAAAAACAAAGCCACGGTCTGAGCCAGTTGTCGCTGAGGAAACCAATATGTCAGATACAACATGATTCCGGGAAAGTATCCTGCCTCTGCCAGCCCAAGTAGAAAACGCGCAACATACAGGTGAGAGGCCGATTGCGCGAAGCCAGTTAGAGCTGCCACAACGCCCCAACTGACCAGTATGCGTGCAATCCACACACGTGCTCCGATCCGGTGCATCAGAAGATTGCTGGGTATCTCAAAAAGGCAATAACCGAAGAAAAAAATTCCTGCAATGAATCCGTACTGGTGGCTGGCAATAGCCAACTCCTTATTCATTGTTAAAGCCGCGAACCCGATATTGTTTCGGTCAAGTGCGGCAATGATGAAGAGAGCGAAAACCAGTGGGATAATCCGCATTCTAGCCTTGCGGATGGTTCGAACCTCAAGCGCACTTGGGGCAACTGCTGGACTGGTTGCCATGCTCACCTCGATGAAAAAGCTCACGATGCAGTAATGACCCGAGCGGTCATCGTCCAGCTACTGATGTGCGGAATGAAGGGCACGCTGCATCCCACGACCGATCGGCACAGTGTAGCACTCAATCAAAATGACGCAATTGATAATGCAAAAGATTGACAAGCCATGGGTGTATGTTTGGCGGCAATGAACACCGTTGCTGTCAAAAATGAGCGTGCGGTCTCCTGCACAGTCGCGGTCTGTAGTTGCTGTGGTAATCGGCTTCACGGTGCGCGAGGCGATTTTTTGGTAACTAGCAATATGCCTCGTGAACTGTAACCTGATTACGCGGACCTTCCTCGGAGGAATCGATGTTGATGAGGCGCTCATGCTGATCGATCGTGTCTCGCCCGGCACGTAGTCCTTTTAGATTATTGCTACCCTTGAGCACCCCGACTAAATTCCTTCCCATTCTCGGTTCGGCCCTCCCGAGCCGCTTCGGCACAAAAGTTATACCCAGTTAGCGGAGGTAGTTTGCGCAGGGTTTCTTCGATGCTTTGAAACTTACTCGGATCGGAATACTCGACTGGTTCGTAAACACTCTCAGTTCGGGATCATTATGACAGCAACCACGCGGTGAACTGCATTTGAGTACCAGCGTCGTTCTTTGGGTCGTTCTTTGGAGAAAGGAAAAGTGAATATGCGTTTCTTTACAATTCTTGGCGTCGCCATTTCCACACTGCTTGTAACAGCGGCGCTAGCCACAGAACCGGGCGCCAAGACTCTCACCGTAAGTGGATACGTGCTTGACTCGGCATGCGCTTTCACGAAAGGATTGAAGAAGCCGGTCAGCTCGGAATGTGCCACCGCCTGCGCCAAGGCTGGATCGCCTCTGGTAATCCTGGCGCCAAGCGGCACGATCTACTGGCCGATCGCGGAAACCACGCCGTCGAGTAGCCAGAATGACAAACTGCTGCCCTTCGCCGGCCAGCGCGTCACGGTCAGCGGCAAGGTTTTCGAGCGCGGCGGCTCAAAGGCGATCGTGATCAGCAATATCGAGCCTGCAGGGGAAAAGAAGCCGTAAGATGCCAATGATGAGCACTCAAACGAGTACGCCGGCCAGACCGCCGGGCTGGAAGACAGTGACTGCGATCACCCTGGTTGCCATTCTCGTGCTCTGGGTCGGGTTCGTCGCTTTCATCTGGCGTGCCATGCACCGCCCGCCCGAAGCCTTCGCCCGCGTCATGTCGCACTTGCCCTGGCAAGTGTTCCTGATCCTCCCATTTGAGACTCTCTGGACGCGTGCACGCGCCGGTTCTCTCGCCGTGGGCGATGCGGTACCCGACTTCTCTCTTGCCAAGCTTGATAAGACCGGGAGCTTGCGGCTTTCCGAGCTGAATAGGACTCAGCCGGTGGTCATGATTTTCGGCAGCTACACATGACCACCCTTCCGACGGGAGGTTCCCGCCCTCAACAAATTGTACGATCAGTATCACGACAGAGTTGGCTTTCTGGTTGTGTACATAACCGAAGCCCATCCGAGCGACGTCTGGCAGATGCAAAGCAATGTTCGGGACAAAGTTGTCTTTGCAAGCCCCAAGAACGAAGACGAACGCGCCCTGATTGCGGGGGCATGCGTGCGCAAGTTGGGGATCAAGTTCCCTGCCGTGCTGGATGAGTTCGGGAATTCGACCGAGCAGGCATACACGGGTTGGCCGGATCGGATTTACCTGGTTGATCAGAACGGCCGCCTCGCTTACAAAAGCAGGCCCGGACCGTTTGGCTTCAGCGCAGACGAGTTATCGAAGGCGCTCGGCCGGATCGCGCCGGCCCATGTGCCATCGTAATGATTGGGCTTCGTTCAGCGGATCAGCTCTGCTACCTGTTTGCTCTCAGGCCTCCCGGCGCTTGGTTCAAGCGCGCCGTTTGGGCCAGGTGAGATCGCGGGCGTGCATCCTAGGTGTTCAAATTCAAATCTTTGCCGTCTGCGGACGGATTGCTGTTCACCTGCATCCCGCAGCTGATGGAATGAGCTTGCGCGGCTCAGAATTCTCCGAGTCCTGACCGGGCACACGCTCACATCTCAACGCAGCACTTCTGGCGCAAAAGCGTTTTTCTCAATCTAAATCGCTCCCCGCCGAACGTGGTGGCGGACGTAGCCGACGGGCTTTCGCCCCTTTTCTCGGCCGGGCAAGCGCCGCTTAGACAATCGGACGGTTCAAATGGCTTGCGGCCCGACATTGGATATGCAGCGGAGGTATACCAGATAGATACGCCCATCTCTTTCATATTTACGAGCGGCGTCCCTATACTGTCTTCTGTGCCGCGTATCTTCACCTTCATAGTCTTGCTGTTTTTCTCTTCGTCGGCCTTCGCTGCCAGCCAGCCAGCGGCCACCGTGCGCTGGACGGAAGGAGCCGCGGATTCGACGGTCCGGGCGGCAGGGGACGGCCATACCTATTACACCCTTTCCCATGGCGACTTGGACGTAACCCTAGGTCTTGACAACCAGGAACTGGAGAAAATCAGCCGGAGGGTGATCCCCATGGTTGGCGTCATGCTCAGCCTTAATTACAAAGGCCGGGGGGAATTTGACATTCGGCAGAACCGGTTCACGCTTGAATTTGTTAAGCATTTCCAGGTGGTACAGAGCTCAGTTGACCCCGATCAGATGCTCAGGCACCTTGAAGATGACATTGAGGAACTGAACCGTGAGTTCAGGAAGCAGGCGAAACGTAACGACCAAAAGCAGAGTAATGACCTCCAGGCCCGCATCAAGGATTGCATGGACATGATGGTCTTTGTCAGCACGCGGGCCATGCGCCCGGATACTCTTAACGGCAGCTCGTCATCGAGCGGCTGGGTATTTTTCAGCACCAAGAGCCGATGGATAGGAGCATGGCGTCGCCCCGAACAGTTCGTACTGCGCCTCCCGCTTGAAAATGTCGTATTTGAATTTCCCTTCGAGCTGCCGCCAAAAGAAGGCAAGCCCGGGCTGCGACTTCGGCCAAATTAGCAGGGCAAGCATACCGCCATGGGGTTGCTGGCCACCAAGCAGTCTGGTCGTACGGCGTGCCCTCTATTACCTCGGTAACCCGCAATTGTCCGCTTTGGTGCTGACGGCGGTTTGCAAAACACATACCATCTGGGGTAACCGTGAAAACTTGCCCCCATGAATCTCTGGGACGTTACCAGATCGAGGCGGAGATCGGACGCGGCGCCATGGGCGTCGTCTATCGCGCCCGCGATCCCAAGATCGACCGCCTGGTCGCGTTAAAAACAATTTCACTCTTTCGCTTCGAGACGGCCGAACAGCAACAATACTGCGAGCGCTTTCTCGAAGAAGCGCGGGCTGCCGGAAAGCTGTCCCATCCTGGAATCGTCACCATATTCGATGTGGGCGAACACCCTGCCACCTCAGAACCTTACCTGGTGATGGAATACGTTACGGGAGCACCGCTCAGCATGCTCATGTCCCGCCGGCGGAGGCTGCCCGTAGCCCTTGCCCTGCAGTTTGCGACCGAAGTGGCCGAGGCGCTTGGTTACGCGCATTCCCAGGGCGTGATCCATCGCGACATCAAACCGGAAAATATTCTGATAACCGAAGACGGACACGCCAAAGTCAGCGATTTTGGCGTTGCCCGCTTAAAACATGCGGTCACCGCAGGAGAAGGGCAGCTGTTTGGTACCCCCGCTTACATGTCTCCTGAACAGCTCGCTGGAGGACTGGGCGATGGGCGCTCGGATCTATTCTCGTTGGGCGTCATCCTCTATAGCATGATTACCGGCTTCCGCCCCTTTCAAGGCAACACTACAGAAAGCGTCTGTTTCAAGGTAATCAATGCCCAGCCCGTGCCCGCCTCAAGTTTCGAGGCTGAACTACCGCCGGAACTTGACCGAATTATCGGACGGGCAATGGCGAAAGACCCCCGCGAACGATACCGGACCGGTTGGGAAATGGCCGATGCCATACGTCGTTTCGTTGCTGATGACGTTCGGGCGGGCGACGCAAGCTTACCTGCGGAGATTCTCGTCGAGAACGCCGTCATCGATCGCAAAACCAAGCAAGGGGCAAGATCGGGCCTGCGATTCGCCTGGCAGGCGGGGGCGTGCGCCGTGGTTGTCGCCTGCGCCATGACTGTGTGGCAGTTCAACCGGGAGTACCAGCAGACAGCTGACTTGCAACCACCCGCAATTCGGCTCGCTTCGGCGCCTGCGATCGGGAAAGCTCTTGTACCCGCGGCTCGGCCCCACAGGCCTGAGCGACGAAGCGACCTCGCCCAGGGTAGTAGGCGAAGTACGGCCTCTTCCTCGGCCAAGATGCGTCTTGAGATCCTTCACCATTTTACGAGCGGCAAGGCTTCGCTCTGGCTTGACCATCAGCTTCTTTTTGAGCAGGAGCTACGTGGCGGCAAGCGAGGTCATGCGATTTTCCATGGGGTCGAAGTCAATCAGGTCGCGAGCTTGCAGTTTGCGGCAGGCAAACACCAACTAGACATCCAGGTCATGGCACCCGAAAACACCTACAACCAGAGCCAGCGGGTAGATCTGGATTTCAAGGGCGACCGCGAGCATCTTCTGGTGGTCAATTGTGAAAAGCGCAAACTGCAGGTGAGCGTCGACTAAAGAAGCGTCCCAGGAGAAATCGAGAGAGCAAGAGAAAAGCAGCCTTTGGCGGGCTGCTTTCTCATCAGGTTGCCCTCGGAACTCAGGTCAGAAGCGCAACTGCGGTCCGAAGGTCACGCGCAGGTTATTGTAAGTTCCGTTATATAGGTAAACCTCGTCCCCTGCCTCAAGGCGCAGGCCGAAAGGACCCCAGAAACCTTCAACGCCGGCGCCCGGATACAGAGCGAAATGGGTTCCAGCACCCCCCACGCCGGAGATGGCTGTACCCACTGTTCCGGGAGTTACAGCCGCAGAAGTGGTGGTGAAATTAACGAAACCAACTTTCCCGGTCACAAAGAACTTGAACGGCCCGGAAGTCTGAAATTTCGGACCGAACAATCCAGTCAGGGGACGCAGCCTGGTTCTTGAAAAACTCGTCGAAACGCAATTGTTGCAAAGGGTGGTGAAATTACGCTCGAAGTCGTAATTCATCTCGCCCTCAAGCTGCACGTTGCGGCTGGCATTGAAAGCGGCGCGGGCGCCAAACCCGACAAAGTTGGTGTGGAAGCTGGGCGTCGGGGCAAACCGGAAGTAGTCGGCGAAAATGCCAATTGAACCATGGTTGTAGTCATTCATCCCCTCTTGCGCCAGCAGCCACGATGGCATTGCCAGCAAGCTGCCTAAAACCGCGAACCATAGAAGACGTTTCATAGCCTACCTCTTATTCCTCCTCCTCAGAATGCGTACCTCCTGCGCACTCGGAGCAATGACAGCTTTGAGCAGCAGGGTTGTGAAATTGGATGCAGGGCTTCCGGAGGTGGTTGGGTTTCGGCGCTCAGGGATAAGCTGTAGAGAATACTAGGTTTTTCGCTGGTTGTTCGCGGCCCGCAGACACTTAAAAGGAAGAAAATGAAGAGCCAAAATTCCCGCGTCGAGAGCTACCTATTGGGCGGCCTCGGTACGGCGGAGTCGCTGGCGGCATTCTGTTCGGGCGAGTCCGCGGGCGTCATTGCTACTACGACGTACTCGCGTTCTTTGTCGTCAAGATCTTCCACGCGAAGCACCAGTTTATCCCTATCGAGCCGGAACTGGGCCTGTTCGCCTATCGGCAGGAGCATGGGATGCTTTTCGTCTTTAGGGCGGATGCGATAAACCACGTTCCCCGCCTGAAGCACGTATTCCTGGCACAGCAAGTCGCGCGTCTTCATGTGGGAGGAATCGGTTCCGATCACCTCGCCGGCAAGACTCTTGGCATTCTTCTCGTCCGTTCCGCATCTGACGGAATTCATCTTGAGGAGACGCCCGCTCTGGTAATGTTTAGGCTCCTTGGCCAGGGCGGCTGTGGCAACGAGTGCAACGGCAAGAAGGTATGAGAAACGCATGAATCGAATCCCCCTGATCGGACGGCCTGTCAGGCTCCAGCAGATATTTTCGGGTTGGCAGAGGCGTCGATGAAGATTCCGGAAGTACTCGGTCTGGGGTAACAGCAAAAACGATATGACCGGGCTAATAGGACGGATTTTCTGAGGTGCGAAATTAAGCGGGCTCTGCTATCTTCCACGCCACGGTCACATTAATGGAACCCATGTTGGCTACCGCTACCCCCGGCAAAGAACCTCTTGACACGCGTTTTTTCGGCCATCCGCGCGGGCTCGCTACCCTGTTTTTCACCGAGATGTGGGAGCGCTACAGCTATTACGGCACGCGCGCTCTCCTGATTCTTTACATGACAGCCGCAGTTGCGAGCGGCGGGCTGGGTTTTTCTGTCCGCAAGTCCGGCGCCATTTACGGTTTTTATACCGCGATGGTGTATCTCCTTAGTCTTCCGGGCGGGTGGGTTGCGGACCGCATCATCGGCCAGCGTAAGGCCGTGCTTTTGGGGGGCATGCTGATCGCCGGGGGGAATTTCTGCCTTGCGGCGCCGACCATTGGTGCTTTTTACGCCGGGCTGGGACTGCTGATACTTGGGACGGGCCTGCTCAAGCCTAATGTCAGCACGATCGTCGGCCAGCTATACCGGGTGGGGGATAAGCGCCGGGACGCCGGATTTTCGATCTTCTACATGGGCATCAACATCGGAGCGCTGATTTCGCCCTTGATCTGTGGCTGGGTGGGTGAAAAGGTCAACTGGCGACTGGGCTTTGCGATTTCTGCTCTGGGGATGGTTGCAGGGTTGATTCAGTACGTGTTGAGCGGAAGGTATCTGGGAGAGGCGGGGCAGCATCCGACGCGTCTTGAAGATCCCAGGCGGGATCGCGCCGAGAAGCGCAATGCCGCGCTGGCAGCCCTCGTGGTCCTTTTTATCCTCGGGGTGATCGTGGCACTGGCTGCCAGGGGCAAGTTCGTACTGTCAGCTCAGTCCATCTCGAACGCGCTGGGCTGGGTACTGCTTGCTATCTCGATTGCGGTCTTTGCCTGGCTGATACTGGGAAAAGGGTGGTCGCTCGAGGAACGCAAGCGCGCGGGTGCAATTCTGGTTCTTTTTGCGGCCTCGGCGATTTTCTGGGCGGCCTATGAGCAGGCCGGCTCGTCGTTAAACCTGTTTGCCGAGCGCAACACCAATCGTGTCGTGCTGGGTTATGAATTCCCTGCCAGCTGGTTCCAGTTCGTCCAACCCCTGTTTGTCATCCTGCTTGCGCCCGCCTTCGCGTGGCTGTGGCTCCGGTTGGGCCGGCGCGAACCTTCGAGTCCGGCGAAGTTCTCAATCGGACTGTTCTTCGTAGGACTAAGCTTTCTTCTACTGGTTCCCCCCGCCGCTCACACCGGAGTCTCGCCCAACTGGCTGAACGCCTGCTACCTGTTAAGCGTTATTGGAGAACTCTGCCTCAGCCCTATCGGGCTCAGCGCCATGACGAAACTTGCGCCGGCGCGGGCGGGAGGCTTCATCATGGGGATCTGGTTTCTTTCAACCAGCATCGGAGATTGGCTCGCCGGCCGGGCGGGATCACTATTTGAATCCATGCCCCTGCCCAGACTTTTTGGTATCAGCGCAGCCGTTCCGCTGGTCGCGGCCGTTATCCTGGCGCTGCTGGCCCGACCAACCCGGCGCCTGATGGCCGGGGTTGCCTGAATCGTTCAGTCTGGCTGGGGCATTGTTAAAGAGTAAAGACTGGTAGCTCGGGGTTCATAAACACCGGGGCCATTGATTAAGGCATAGGGGAGCGCTGCCAACCGAGACCGCGTTTTCGGCATCGAGAATCGCCGCAAGCAGTACAACGAAAAGAGGTTTACGCCGCATCAGATTGAATGCGGCCGGAAAGGCAACTTTACGGGCGCAGCTAAGCTACAGGGCAACAAGCTTACTGAAGCAGAGGCAATTGAGCGGGCAAAGCAGGGAGACGCCGAGGCCTTCGAGTTTCTCTATGACCTGCACAAGCGGCGTGTCTATTCTCTCTGCCTGCGCATGACGGGCAACACAGCCACCGCTGAAGACCTCACGCAAGAGGCTTTCCTGCAGCTTTTTCGAAAGATCAGCACATTTCGTGGAGAGTCGGCATTCTCCACTTGGCTGCACCGGATGTCGGTGAATGTCGTCTTGATGCAGCTGAGGAAAAAAGGGCTGCCGGTGGTTCCGATTGACGAAACCGCCGAGGGCGACGAAGAGGGTACGGTACGCAAGGAGCCGGGCGCTCCCGATGAGCGGCTGGCGGGCTCGATTGACCGTCTGGAACTGGAAAGAGCGGTTGACGAGCTACCTCCCGGTTATCGTACGATCTTTGTGCTGCACGATGTCGAAGGGTACGAGCACAACGAGATCGCCGACATCGTGGGCTGCTCGATTGGCAACAGCAAATCGCAGTTGCACAAAGCGCGTCTGAAACTCAGGGAACTCCTTCGTACTTCGAGAGCCGAAAAGGCCGGAAAGAGGTGAGGAGTCGGGGTGCGGTATCGGGGAGAGAGGTGGTATGAAGTGCGTTGAGTTTGAAAGCGTGCTGCCGGACTACCTCGAGGGTAGTCACTCAGCCGAGCAACAGGCGCATGTTCGGTCATGTCCAGCTTGCTCGAGCCTGCTCGATGACTTGAAGCTCATTTCGGCGCAGGCAAAACTGCTGCTCGCTTCAGACGATCCCAGTCCGGCAGTATGGAACGCTCTTGAAGGCAAGCTGCGCCGCGAAGGGCTGATTCGCCGGCCGGAATCTCCGCGTCCAGGATTTCTGCTGCGCTGGCGTACCGCCTGGCTGGTGCCGGTAGCAGCTGGCCTGCTGATCGCCGCCGGTCTCAAGCTGCGGCACCCGATGAATGCCGGCGACACCCAACCCCCCGCACGACCAGCGCCCGCCGCGGTGGCGAAACCGATGTCGAGCGAAGATCAACAATTGCTCACGAGCGTCGGCTCGCACGTGCCGGCGCAGCGCGCACGATACCGAGCTAATCTGGACGACGCGAATTCCTTCATCCGCGATGCGGAACAGTCGGCGAGGGATTACCCCAACGACATTTACACGCAGCAGATGCTCATGAGTGCCTACGAGCAGAAGCAGATGCTCTATGATCTGGCCGTAGAGCGCACTGCACCTGAAATGGGAGAGCAATAGATGTCTACTACGAGGTACGCCGCAACCGCCGTAACCGTGCTGGCCTTGGCGGGAACTGGTTTCAGTGCAGGCGACCTGCGCAAGGAGCTGCATTTTCGCGTAGGCAAGCATCCCACGATATCCATCAACAATCCCTATGGGCCGGTTAGAGTACGCGCTGGGGTCGTCCATCAGGTCGAAGTTGTGGCTACTCTGCATTCAGACAAAGTGGAGCTTGATCAAAGCCAGAGCCGCAACCGTATCAGCCTGGTTTCGCACCTTCTTCCCGGGGCGGACGCCGCAACCGGCATGGTCGAATTCGAGGTGCTGATCCCACCCGAAGCGAATCTGACGCTCCATTCTGACAGCGGCCCGCTGCACGCTGAGAAGCTGCGCGGGGATGTTGTCATGGAAGGCAGCAATGCCCCCATAGAAGTTATCGATTTTGGCGAGGGGCACGTGCACGTGCATACGTTGAACGGTACCGTGAAATTGACGAACGTGCACAACGGCCATGTGGAAGTGGTCTCGATGTACGGCGATGTGGTTTTGAACGCGGTCAGCGGTCCGGTGGTTACGGTGAACTCGAACAGCGGCCGGATCGAATACGACGGCGACTTTGGCAATGAAGGGGAATATGACTTCACCAGCCATACCGGCACGATTGAAGCCGTGGCTCCTGCCTACGCCTCGATCGATGTCCTGGCGCGCTCAACCCAGGGACGCGTCGAGAGCGACTTCTCGCTGGAACCCAAGCACACTCCATTCATCTCAAGAAGCGGGAGTGCCTTCGCAGGTACCCTGGGCAAGGCCGCTTCTTCAGTCCGGCTGTTTTCCTTCAGTGGTAAAATCCACCTCAAGAAACGCCAGGACTAGCCGGAGTTCCCTGGCAGAGCCCAAAATTGCTGCACATGACAGATCCAGGGATTTCGCCATCCGTGCCGGGCACGGCTAGCTCGCTCGTGCCCATCGCGCTGGTGGGCTTCATGGGTGCCGGCAAGACCACGGTAGGGCGGGAACTGGCCCGGCGCACGGGCTGGCCTTTTGAGGATCTGGACGAGCTGATTGAAAGAAGCCAGGGGCAGACAATTAAAGAGATCTTCGAGCGCCACGGTGAAACCAGATTTCGCGAGCTCGAAGGTTTTGTCCTGCGCGAGGCGCTGAGGCGTCCTCCACCCTTCGTCCTCGCTCTTGGCGGTGGCGCGTTCATTCAAAATGACATCCAGAATCTTTTGCGCGACAACGGCATTCCTGCCGTGTTCCTCGATGCGCCCGCCGATGAACTCTACCGCCGCGGAGCCGAAGATGGACTGGTGCGACCTCTACGACGGGATGAGGAGACGTTTCGGCAGCTTTACGACGAGCGGCGACCGGCCTATCTGCGGGCGGCACTGGCTATCGAGACATCGACTAAACCGGTTGCCGCGGTGGTCGATGAAATTATCTGCCGCTTGAATCTCGCACCGGCCGGAGGAGCCTGGGATTGAGCATCGCAGAGTTGAAGCCTATTAGCAAGACAGTGCGGGTGCTCGGGATCGGCCTGATTTGGGTATCTAGCCTGGGTGCTAAGGACAAGCCCAAGGATCCGAAAGGGGAAACGGTCGATTCCGGATCCTTCGCCGTCTACACGGCCGGACACCGCGTAGCTACCGAGAGCTTTTCCATCAAGAGAGGATCGGAGGGCAGCATCGTTTCGTCGGAGTTCAAGTCGACCAAGGGAGAGCAAACCGCCGAGCAGTCTTCGGAACTGGACCTGACCCCGGCAGTTGAAATCCGCCGCTATCAGTGGAAAGAGCTCAGCCCGGAAAAGCTCGTGGCAACGGTGACTCCCAGCGATCCGTTTCTCATCGAGCGCTTCAGCGTAGGCCCTGAGAGTAAGTTGCAGGAGCAGAACTTTCTGCTGCCTACTTCTACCGCCATTCTGGACGACTATTTCTTCATTCAGCGCGAGGTGCTGGCGTGGAAATATCTAGCCACTGCATGCCGCAAAGAGAGTGGTCCGCTGCAGTGTCCGATGAAACAAAAGATCCAGTTCGGTACCCTGAATCCACACGCCCGCAGCTCGATGTCGGTCGGAGTCGAGTTCACCGGCAGGGAGAAATTGAACATCCGGGGCGCCGAACGGGAGTACAGCCGCTTCCTGCTGACCTCGGAAACCGGCGAGTGGGCCTTTTGGCTTGACGATGAATTCAAGCTCGTGCGATTACTGGACAGTGGCGGGACCGAAGTTCTCCGCGATTAGCGGCTCCGACCGGACAATTCTCAGGTGTCGCAAGCTTTAGCTCCCCACGATCTACGCCAGAGCAGGTAAACGGCCCATGTCGCTCCTTGATTCACGCACGACGCGAGTGCTGATTACAGCATCGGTGTTTGTCCTGGTCGGCGGTTTCCTTTATGCCGCGTGGCGCACGCTCATCGCCTTTCTGTTCGCGGTTTTCTTCGCTTATCTGGTGGATCCCGCCGTATCGCATGTAGAAAAGTGGACCAAAAGCAGGGGTGGGGCCATCGCCATTATTTACCTGCTCATTGCCTCGTTTCTTGCCATCTTCTTCTTCTTCGTAGGCCCGCGAATCGGCCATGAAGCGCAAAAACTGACCGAGTCGCTGCCTACCCTGTTCGAACGCGTGAGCAGCGGGCAACTGGTGCAGGAAATCGGCATTGAGCATGGCCTCAGTAAGGCCACTCGCGATCAGCTGAGCGCCTACTTCGCCGCCCACAGCGGAGACCTTCTGAAGCTGGTGCAAAGAGCGGGTTTGCGCATCGCCGAAGCCGCGCAGCAATCCTGGCTGGTGGTGCTGGTTCCGATCCTGGCCGCCTTTTTCCTCAAAGATGCACGCGCTTTCAGCCAGGGAGCGCTGGCTTTGGTTCACAGCAAGCCGCAACGCGAGTTTCTCGAAGGAGTGATCGGCGACATGAACCAGATGCTCGCCCAGTTCATCCGCGCCCAGCTCACGCTTGCCGCCCTGTCCTGGGTCGCTTATGCCTCGTTTCTTGGGCTTGTAAAAGCGCCCTATGCGCTGATGCTTGGGACCGTCGGAGGCATCCTGGAATTCATTCCCGTCGTCGGTCCTCTGGTGGCTGCTCTGCTGATCGTTGGGGTTGCCCTGCTGACCAGCTACAAGCACTGGTTGATCGTCCTGCTGTTTCTGTTGGCCTGGAGACTGGTGCAGGACTATGTGGTTTCTCCGCGCATTATGGGGAAAAGCATGGAACTGCATCCGCTGGCGGCAATCTTTGGAGTGCTCGCGGGCGGTGAGATCGCGGGAGTTCTCGGCGTCTATCTTTCGATTCCGGTTATGGCCAGCCTGCGCATCGTCTGGCGGCGGTGGCGCATTTATGCCGAGAAGAAGCGCTTTGGACCGCTCAATGAATATTCATTCCTCACGGAAACGACCTCGCGACAGTGAGCTCAAGCTACTGTTGTAGAATCTCGTTATCTCCTTTATGCAAAACAAAATTCCTGTAGGTATTCTCGGTGCCACCGGCATCGTAGGGCAGCGGCTCATTCAAATGCTCACCGGCCATCCCTGGTTCGAGGTGGCCTGGCTGGCGGCATCAGAGCGGGCCGAAGGTCGGGAGTATGCCGAGGCGGCACGCTGGCGCCTGCGCGGCCCGATCCCGCCGCAGGTCGCAGGCATGCGGGTTCAGGCTGCTAAGCCCGCCGACTCGCCACGGGTGATCTTTGCGGCGCTTGATGCTGCCGTTGCCGCCGAACTCGAACCGCGCTTTGCCGAAGCGGGCTGCGCCGTCATCACGAACTCGAGCGCCTTGCGCATGGCGAAGGATGTCCCGCTGGTCATTCCCGAGGTGAATCCCGAGCACGTCCGGCTCATCGAGTGCCAGTCCTGGCGGCGCAAAAACGGCGGGTTCGTCGTGACCAATCCCAATTGTTCCGCCATCGGCCTGGTACTCGCCCTGGCTCCTTTGCACCGGCGTTTCGAGCTCGAGACGGTGATTGCGGTCACTATGCAG
>JAFAWX010000155.1 GCA_019241535.1 Acidobacteriota bacterium
CTGTCCGGGAGACGTGGTGGTTTGAATGCCAGGATTAAGGATGGCAATTCATCTCTCAGTGGAGTGTTAGTCGTATGAAACAAGTTCTCGCAATTTCCCTGCTCGGAATCGCTTTCCTGCTGGCCGGATGCGGAGCGACTTCAAGCAACACCATCAATGGAAACTGGACGGCAGCGCTGATGAGCTCCAACCAAATGAGTTCCCCGGTCTTTAATTTCACAGTTACGCTGGCCACCACCGGCGGCCCTAACGTGAGCGTCAGCAACCTGAAGTTCACGAGCGCCAATTCCTGCTTTGCCGGCGGCGCGACCGCGACCGGAGGCTTCATCCTCAGCGGCAACCTGAACGGTGTCACCTCAGGCGGATTTCAGATGAACATCCAGTCGGCGTCAGGCGGCAATAACTCGCTCGACTTACAAGGTACGGTGAATAACAACACCATTACCGGCACCTGGACGCTTGCCGGAACCACCTCGGGATGCACGGGGTCGGGCAGCTTCACCATGAATAAAGGCTAGCCCGTGAGCGTGCTGCGGCAAGGGCGGGACCAACGCTATCGATCGATGGCATGCAACATTCTCCAGACGTCCCGCCCCAAAGCCATACCTCGATTGAGCTCGGTTGCAGCTGAAAGTGCTCCGGCCGGCTCGCCGTCAAACCTCGGCTAGTTCTTCTTCGAGCAGCTGCTTATTGTAGAGATCGGTGTAGTAGCCGTTGCGCGCCAGCAGTTCATCGTGGCTTCCGATCTCGACGATACGCCCGCCGTGGAGAACCGCAATGCGGTCGGCATTGCGGACGGTTGACACCCGGTGGGAAATGAAGATCGTCGTACGCCCCTCCATCACCTCCCGCAAATGGTTGAGGATTTTGTCTTCGGTCTGGGTGTCAACGCTTGACAGGGCATCATCTAGGATGAGAATACGGGGGTTGCGAATGAGCGCCCGGGCAATGGCGGTGCGCTGCTTTTGCCCGCCGGAGAGGGTAATCCCGCGTTCCCCGACCAGGGTCTTGTACTTGTCGGGAAAACCTTCAATGTCATCAGCGATATTTGCCGCCTCCGCCGCCCAGCGTACTTCATCGTCGCTTGCATGCTCGACACCGAAGGCGATATTTTCGCGGATGGTTTCGCTGAACAGGAAGGTCTCTTGCGGCACGAAGCCGATGTGTCGTCGCAAGGCAACCAGGGAATGCTCGCGAATAGGCCGGCCGTCAATCAAAACCGAGCCGGGCTCGGCGTCGTAGATGCGGGGGATGAGACTCACCAGAGTAGTCTTGCCGGAACCGGTCGGGCCCACAATCGCAAGGCTTGATCCGGCAGGGATGCGCAGGTTGATGTCGTGCAACACCGGCGTGTGATTGTAGGCGAAACTCAGGTTACGGAACTCGACATCGCCGCGTATGGGACCGGCTGCCGGCGCGCCGGGCACATCGCGAATCTCAACCGGCTCGATCATCAGCTGATGAATGCGGGCAAGCGAAGCCGTGCCGCGCTGGAAGATATTAATAACCCATCCCAGGGCGATAACCGGCCAGGTAAGCTGCACCATGTAGGTATTAAAAGCCACAAAATCTCCCACACTGATGCGCCCGTACAGCACCTCCCTGCCGCCCAGCCACAGCACCAGAACAATTGCCAGCCCCAGCATGGTTTCAAGCGTCGGCCACAGCATCCCCATCAGACGCACTAGCTTCAGGCTGCGCGCGATGTATTCCCGGTTGGAGCTCTCGAATCCGGCGACCTCGGCCTCTTCCTGCACATAAGCGCGGATCACCCGGACTCCGGAAAAATTCTCCTGGGCGCGGGCCGAAATATCGGAGAACATCGCCTGGATGCGCTCGAAGCGCTCGTGAATTCGGCGGCCAAAGTACTGCACGACGATGCTGACCACGGGCAGAGGCAAGAATGCGTAGAGCGTGAGCCGCGGACTGATGGAGAGCATGAACATCAACGCTCCCGCGGTAAACACGATCGTGTTGGCGGAGTACATGAAAGCCGGTCCGAGGAGCATGCGCACGGCATTCAAGTCGTTAGTGGCCCGAGCCATGATGTCGCCGGTACGGGTGCGCTGGTAAAAACTGTACGAGAGGCCTTCGAGATGACGGAAAAGATCGTTGCGGAGATCAAACTCGATCTCCCGCGAGACCCCGATGACGATCCAGCGGGTGAGAAACTGGAAAATCCCCTTGCTGACAGCAACCGCGAGAAGCAGCAGGGCGCTGATCCAGAGCTTGTGCGCGGTGACCCCGCGGTATAGATCGTCAATCGCGCGGCGAATCACCAGGGGAAACAGGATCCAGATCCCGTTATGGAGAAAAACGCATACCGCCCCGACGATGTAGCTGCGCCGGTATTTGCTCAGATAGGGTACGAGGGGGCGAAGGCTCGCAAGCATGAGCTTGTAGATATGATTCTAGCAGCGTGGGATGCAAAATCACTCACCGTCGGTGGCGGCGGCGAAAGTGCGCAGAGCTGAGATCGGGCATAACTTGTTCGCCGAATGAGGCGGCGAAGGCTGCCCCCAGCAGGAGAAGCCACAGCGCGAGAATTGCCCAGTCGGTGCGCACCAGTATCGAAATGAGGAAGTCGAAGTTCACGCGTATGTCAGGTTCAGCTGGCCGGCCGGGGCTGTTTTACGGTTTGAGACCGATTCTCCCATGCGGGCGAAACGGGAGGGTTCTGCCCGCATGGGTCGGTTGCTTGCTACTGGCTGGGCGGCGCTTGCTCCTGCTGGTTAAGGTGCCGCTCCATCATCTGCTGATGCTTTGACATGATGTCGGCGACCTTAGCTTTCTGATCCGAGTTTAAGATCTGATAGATCAGCGCGGCGATCTTTGCGTGTTCGACCTCGACCTGAACGTGCGTCTGAGCTTCCGTCGAGGCAATGGCTGCCGCCTTGGCGGAATCGAAGCTGCCACTTGTGACCAGTTGCATCATCTGCTGGTGTGCCTGGAACTCCTGCACCATAAGCGGCTTCATGGTGGGTCGCTCTTTCTCGAAGATTTGCTTGATCTGGGCGTGCTGATCATCGCTCAGATTGAGTTGGTGCAAAGGGAGATCCATTCCCGGACCGCCCCCGAAATGGCCCATGTGGTGGCGCATCGGGCCGCCGCCACCTTCTGCGCCGCCCTGTTCCTGGGCAAACGCCGTACTGGCGGTAAGCGCCAGCGCAACGATCGCCACCGTGAAAATTGCCTGTATCGATTTCACATATCCTCCTAGTGCCAGAACTTGGCGCCCGAACTCGCCTCTTATCTGAAAATAAAAACACGGATGCTTCCGGGTGGCGGTAAAGAGTCGGTCAAAGCGAGTAAATGTTTGTAAAAGTTTCCTGGGCCCGCATTTGCGAATCTTTACCTGGTGCGGCCAGCGTTGCTAATAAAATAGCCCTGGTGGAGCGTATTTTAGTCATCGACGACGATGCCGAGCTGTGCTCGCTAATCAGCGAATATCTGCAGCCCGAAGGCTTCCAGGTGGAAGCAGTGCACGAAGGCAAGGCGGGACTCGCGCGCGCCCTCAGCGGCGATCACCTGCTGGCCGTACTCGACGTCATGCTGCCGGGAATGAACGGTTTTGATGTGCTGCGCAGGATTCGCGACGGTTCCCGACTGCCGGTGCTCTTATTAACGGCTCGCGGCGAGGATGTCGACCGCATCGTCGGGCTTGAGATCGGCGCCGACGATTATCTGCCCAAGCCCTTCAATCCACGCGAGCTGGTCGCACGCATCCGTGCCATTCTGCGGCGCACGCGCGCCCCGGGCGAAGCTCCGGTGCCGGAGGTCCTGCGGGTAGGCGACGTTGAGCTTGATCCCGCAACCCGCACGGTGCTCCATCGAGGAAAACCGGTTGAGCTCACCTCGGTCGAGTTCAGTCTCCTCCAGGTGCTGCTGCGAGAGGCCGGGCGGGTCGTGACCCGCGAAGCCCTGGTCGATGAAGTCCTGGGACGCAAGTTTTCCCCCTTCGACCGCAGCATTGACATGCATGTCAGCAAGGTGCGGAAAAAGCTGGGGGACTCGGATTCCGAGGACCACATCAAGACCATTCGGGGGGCGGGCTACATATTCGCTTTGGCGAGGCCGAAGGCCAAGAACGGGGCGCGATGAGGAGTCTTTTTCTCAAAATCTTTCTCTCCTTCTGGCTCGCCAATGCCCTGTTCGTAGTGTTGGCGATTCTGGTCACCGCCGCCCTGCGGCCGACCCGGCAACTCTCTGCCGTCGAAGCCCAGCAGCCCAAGTTTCTCAATGAAGCGGTTGACGCCTATCAGTCGGGGGGCACCGAGAAGCTGCGGGAATACCTGCGTAATCTACGCGACTCTCAGCATGTTCATGCGGTGCTCTTCAATGAGCAGGGGAATCTCGTAGGACATCCCGTTCCGCCATGGTTCAGCGAGGTGGCAAGCGGGCGGAGGCGCGCGACTGACACCCTGCTCGGCCGCCTCAACCCTCATATGCCGGTGTTGAGAGTCTCGACCGTCGCGCGCGACGGGCACCGCTTTACGCTGGTGATCGAGCTGCCCCCCGGGCAGAGTGCCCTGTTCGGACCGAACGGCGTTCCCGGGTTGGGTATCCTGATTGCGGTTGCCAGTTCCGGGCTGGTCTGCTACTTCCTGGCCGGTTATCTCACCTCTCCCATAGTTCGGCTGCGAAAGGCGACGCAACGGCTGGCATCGGGCGACCTCGCCGCACGGGCGGGAGGCATCACCTCGCGATCAAAGGACGAGGTTTCGCAGCTGGTGCGGGATTTCGACCTGATGGCGGAACAGATTGAAAACCTGGTTGGGGCCCAGTCGCGTCTGTTGAAAGACATCTCCCACGAGCTTCGCTCTCCTCTGGCGCGCTTGACCGTCGCCCTGGAGCTTGCGCGGCAGCGCAGCGGGCCGGAAGCTGAACCTATCCTCGACCGTATCAGCCTGGAGTCCAGCCGCATGAATGAACTGATCGGCAGTCTGATGACCATCGCGCGCCTGGAAAGCGGCGTCGGAAGCATGCAAAAGGTTCCGATTGCGCTCGAGCAGGTAGTGGAGGAGGTGGCGCGTGACGCCGACTTCGAAGCCCAAGCACGGAAGTGCAGGGTGGAGGCCGATATTACCGACGAGTTGCCGGTGGTTGGAGACCCGGCCCTGCTGCATAGCGCGATCGAAAATGTAGTCCGCAATGCTACCCGCTATACGCGCGAGGGCACAAGCGTGAGGATTCGCGCCGAAAAAGCTCAGCAGTCGAACCAAGAAGCGGCAATCATTCGCGTCAGCGATGCCGGACCGGGCGTGCCGGACAGCGCGCTTGAAAAAATCTTTCGGCCCTTTTACCGCATCGATGACGCGCGGGTGCGCTCAACCGGCGGCGTGGGCCTGGGTCTCGCCATCACCGAGCGCGCAATCAGGCTGCACGGCGGCTGGGTCAAAGCATCCAACTTACCGGAAGGTGGGCTGTTGGTAGAGATACACCTTCCGCTGGAACCGCGGGAAGCGCCGCGCCCGGAGCCGGCGCCTTTGACGAGGTGAAGGGTTTGCTCTGTTCTGCCCATTCCTGATACACAATTGGGGTAGGGCGTGCAAGATTCAGTTGTTAGATTTCTTGCTTCCGGAAAGCTCTGCGGCGTGGCGAATCTGGCGCCAGTCGGCGGTCGCAGGTTACCCGGAAATGTTTGAGGATAATGGTGCGAAGCCCAGTGGGGAAAAATCCATGCGCATGAAGTCTTGGTGGCTCGTCGTGCCCGGACTGCTTGCCATGATCATGAGCGCCTGCATAACGTCCAGCTTGCCTGGCTCCTCTGCCGAGTTCGCCTGGGTTGCGACCGAGGGCGATCAAAAACTGACTGCGTTCTCAGTCAACGCCACCACTGGCACGGTATCCCAGGTCGGTAGTGCGGTCGCGACCGGGGTGACCCCGCTTGCGATTGCCATGACACCGGACGGGAAGACGCTGTTCGTTGCCAATGCCGGTGACGGCACGATCGGAGCCTACACCGTAAACTCTGATGGCAGCATTAAAGCCCAGGGCACCACACCTTCTCAGGGGCAATTTCCCTCGGCGCTCGTGGTCGATCCGACTGGGAAGTTGCTGTTTGTGGCTAACCAGGGCACGTTCACCAATAACACTTCGGGCACGGTTGCGGTCTTTGCCATCAGCTCAGGTCAGTTGAGCGGTAAAGCCGTCTTTCCAACCGAGACTGCCACGAGCGCGAGCGGGAGCGGCCCGGCTGCCGTGGCAGTCTCTCCGGCAGCATTTTCCTGCAAAACCACCCAGGCAACACAATCCTGTTATGCCGTTTATGTTGCCAACGAGTTCACGAATGAGGTCGCAGCCTATGACTACTACCTAGACACGAGCGGCAATTTTGTGCTCGGCTCGGTCGATGCCAGCGGCAACTTCATCGCCGGCGGTACGGTGGCCAATTCTCCTTACCAGCCCGGACAAAACCCGAGCAGCTTGGCCTTCTCGCGCTGCGCTGGCACGACGACGGCGACGGCAAACTGCACCGGGCCCGACAGCAACAATCTTTTCGTCGCAAATTCCGGATCAAACAACGTAAGCGTATTTTCCGCATGCATTCAGGCATCAGCAACCTGCGCCTCGCCGGATGGAAGTCTCACCCTGGTGGCGGGCTCGCCCGTCGCAGCCGGTGTAGGTCCGGCAGCCCTGATCGTCGATCCCGCTCTCGATTTTGTTTACGTCGTGGATGTGCGGTCGAACCAGATTTCGCAATACAAGTACAGTCCTGCAACCGGCGCGCTCACGGCTCTTTCCCCAGCCGCTGCTTCGAGTGGGACCACCGGCGCCAGCCCGCTTTCAGGCGGAATGACGCCGGATGGAAATTTCCTCCTGGTTCCAAATAACGGCGGCTCGAATATGTTCGTCTTTAAGGTGACCGTGCCAAGCGGTTCGCTCGCACCCGCGTCCGCTTCGTCGGTGCCGCTGTCCGGACAGCCATCTGCGGTGCTGGTCAGGTGACGCTGCCCGGGTCTCGGCTGGCGATAACAGAAAGATTTCTGCGGCGGCTCTTTGCTACCCTGTTCTCGATGACTACCCTCGCGTTGGCTCAACTGTCCCCACACCCTGCCATTACCGATCCGGGCGAGATCGCTGCCAAAATGGACGCCCAAGTGGAGCAGGCAGAGGAGGCCCTATCTCTCCCCCGGCTATACATGACCCGCCAGATCGGCGACAGCGCCTGGTCGCCTGACAGCAAGAGCGTAGTTTTCGTGGCCAACATTACCGGCCGGGCAAATCTTTGGCTGGTCCCGGCGGCAGGCGGCTGGCCGGCACAGCTCACGGTCAGTGACGAGAGGCAAATGCATCCAGCCTGGTCTCCGGACGGCAAATGGATCGCCTATCAATCCGACTACCAGGGAGACGAGCAGTGGGACATTTTCCTGGTATCGCCCAAAACCGGCCAGGTGGTGAATGTCACAAACACCCGCGAGATCTCTGAAGAGCATCCCACCTGGTCTCCCGACGGGCGCTTTCTCGCCTACATGGTCAAGGCGAAATCATCGTCCTCTTATGAAATCGATGTTCTCGATACTCTGACGAGGGAGACCAGACACATCACTCAAGGAACGCCGGCCGACAAGCTGAATACCGCTCCCATCTGGTCAAAAGCTGGCGACTTGCTGTTCTTCACCGAGCACCAGGCAAAGGGCACGGACTCGAACATCTTCGCCGCTCACCTGAAGACGGGAAAGATCTTCCTTCTCACTCCCCATGAAGGCGAAAAGCTTTATATGGCCAATGATGTCTCCCCGCGGGCGAGTACCCGGGGCGGCACGCTGCTGGTCACCTCGAATGCCCTGAACGGGTACGACAACATCGCTCTTCTTCCCTACAGCTTTCAGGGAACAGAGAGCGAGGAAGTTCTGCGCCCGCAAGAAATCCGCTGGTTGACGCATGAGAAATGGGAGGTTTCGGGCAATCACTTTTCACCCGACGGACGCTCTCTGACCTGGATGGCAAACGTCGATGGCGCACAGAGTATTTACCTTCACGATCTGGCTGGCGGCGAAAATCGCGAACTGCGCCTGCCGCCGGGTATGAACTCGTTTGGCGGCGCGGAGACTGCTTTCAGCGGCGATGGATCGAGGCTTCTCTGCTATCACAACGGAGCCGGGGCGCCTTCGGATCTCTGGATATACGAGCTTGGCCGGGGCACCGGGAAACAGCTGACGCATGCCCTGATGGCGGGGATTCCCGGCAGTCACTTTGTCGAGCCCTACCTGGTGCATTACCCAAGCCGCGACAGCAAGTGGACGATTTCTTCCCTGCTGTACGTTCCCTACAACATGCAGCGCAATCACCAGAATGCAGCCATCGTTTACATTCACGGCGGTCCCTCCGCCCAGAGCACGAATTCTTTCAACCGCTTCATTCAGCACATCGTCAATCAGGGCTATATGGTAATGGCGCCCAATTATCGGGGCTCGACCGGCTATGGCAAGGATTTTCAGCACGCCAACCTGTTCGATATGGGAGGAGGCGACCTCGCGGACGTTGTCTCTGCGGTGGATTTTCTTCTCAAAACCGGCTATCCCGACCCGAGGAAACTGGTAGTAATGGGAGGGAGCTACGGGGGGTATTTGACCATGATGGCGGTAACCAAGGCTCCCGATCTCTGGGCGGCGGCGGTACCGATTGTGCCTTTCGTCAACTGGTTCACGGAAATCGCGAATGAAGACCCAGTGTTGCAGCAGTCTGACCGTGCCACGATGGGCGATCCGGAGAAAAATCCTGACTTCTTCCGTGATCGCTCGCCTTTCTTCTTTTTGGATCGCGTCCGCTCACCGCTTCTATTGCTGGCCGGCGCACACGATCCGCGTTGTCCGCAGGAAGAGACTCTGCAGGTCGTCGATGAAATCAAGAGGCGCGGTGGCGTGGTCGAACATAAAATTTATGCTGATGAAGGGCACGGCTTTGCCCGGGTAGCAAACCAGATCGACGCCTATCAGCGGATAACGAATTTTTTGAAAGCCCACGTCCCGCCGGCAGATTGCGGCTGCAAGTTGAATGAATGATAGGCCGACGAACCGCCTCCCCTCGGCTGGCGAAAATTACTCGGCATTGGTTCGCGATCGCCCCGCCCAATCGGCTCTGATCGCCTGAATGAGCCCGGGAATGGTGTAGTCCCGAGCTTCGATATCGACCCTCAGGCCGAGATCGGCAAGAGTGCGGGAGGTGATCGGGCCAATTGAGGCCAGCCGGATTCCCGTAAGCGGCTCCCCAAGTTGCGACCGAACGCCCAGCAGAGTAGCGAAATTGCGGGCACTCGAAGAGCTGGTGAATGTCACCAGATGCGGCCGCCGGCGGGGATCTCCCATGATGGCCTGCAATTTTCTTTCCGAGGCGCGCGGAACCACCGTCTCATACGCCTCTACGACGTCGACGCGCGCGCCGAGCGACCGCAGTTCGCAGGGAAGCGTATCCCGCGCTACTCGAGCCCGCGGCAGAAGCACTCGGCTGCCCTCGACGCGGCCCCGCAGGCTGGCGATAACTGACTCCGCGACGTAGGCCTCGGGGACGACGGCCACCTCGATTCCGAGCTTTTCAAGCGCCTCGCGGGTCGCGGGGCCGATGGCGGCAACTTCGAGGTGTCTGAATCGCCTGGCACTCATGCCCAAATCAGTGAGTCGGGCAGCAAGCGCGTGCACGCCGTTCACGCTCGTCAGCAGCAGCCAGTCATAGTCGCGAATATGCTTGAGAGCTCGATCGAAGGATGCACAGGACCGCGGAGGCCGAATTGCGATGAAGGGTATTTCTGTGACCTCGGCGCCCAAAGACTTCAGCCCGAGCGTAAGAGGGCGCGCCTGGTGCTCGGCGCGACCGACGAGCACGCGCACCCCTGCGAGAGGCCGGTTTGGGCTGGACTCGATGGCCTTTGCCGCGCGGGCTGCAGCTTCGGGGGTTTTGCCTGGCATCATTTTTTTACGGCTGTTCGGGGATCGACGCCTCTTTTCCGTACAGTTGATCGAGAATCGCTGCCCCGCCCCGCCCGAGCAGATTCCTGGCCGCGACCCCGGCAACCGCCAGCGGGTCTTCCCCCCTGCCTGATTCTCGCAATAGCAACGTTCCCTCGGGATCCGCAACCAGAGCTTCGAGCTCGAACCTGCCATTCTGCCATCGCGCGTAAGCCCCGATCGGCACCTGGCAACCTCCGCCCAGCTCCTTGAGCAGGGCACGCTCGCAATCGGTTTCACGACGCGCGGTGGGATCATTCAGGAACGCCAAAGCCTCGGCCAGCTCTCTTGCGCCCTTTTGAATCTCAACTGCCAACGCCCCCTGCCCCGCCGCCGGACACATGACGTTGACAGGGAGCACCTGCCGAACCGACTCGGTTTTCCCCAGCCGTCTCAGGCCTGCCCAGGCGAGAACCACGGCGTCAAATTCACCTCTGGCGAGTTTCGCGAGCCGGGTGTCAACATTGCCTCGCAGAGGATGAATCGCCAAGTCGGCTCGAAATGCCTTAAGCTGCGCCTGGCGGCGCAAGCTGCTTGTTCCGACCCGCGCCCCGTGGGGCAGCTCTTCGAGCGAAGCGTACTTGTTCGAGCACAGGGCGTCTCTTGCATCTTCGCGTTCGAGCACGGCAGCGACCTCAAATGCCTCAGAGATTTCTGTCGGCAAATCCTTCAGGCTGTGAACCCCGAGATCCACTCGATCTGCCGCCAGCGCTTCCTCGATCTCCCTGGTGAACAGGCCTTTGACTCCCCAGCGGCCAAGCGCCGCTTGGCCGACTCTATCCCCGGATGTATGGATGACTTCAACCCTTACCTCGTGCCCGCGCGCGCGTAAACGCTCGGCGACATGCTGCGCTTGCCAAACGGCCAGCTGCGATCCCCGGGAGCCGATCCTCAGGCGCAAGGTCAGCTCCTTCGGGCCGGGCCGCGCTCGGCCGGGGCCGCATCGCCTGTGGCCGTTCGCGGCGGTCTCTCCTGCAAATCAAAGATTCTGCGAAAGGCATCGATGAGTGTCGTCATCTCCTGCCCCGAGGCGGCGCTTTTCAAGCTGCGAATGGGAGTGTGCAGAAGCTTATTGACAATGCCACGGCTTAAAGCCTCGACAGCCATTTCCTGCTCGGCCGTGAGATGACCCAGGCGGGCGCGCACCCGGTCAATCTCCGCCTGGCGAATGGTCTCGAACTGCTCCTGCAGGGAGACAATCGTGGGCACAACGTGCAGCGATTCGAGGTGCGCCTGAAAGCGTTCGACTTCATCGGCGACAATAGCTTCTGCACGCTCGGCTTCCTGCTGTCTTCCTTGGATATGGGAAGCGACCGCCTCCTCAAGGTCGTCGATATCGTAGACGAAGATCCCATCGAGACGGTTGATCTCCGGGTCTACGTCACGGGGCACGGCGATGTCGATGAAGAACATCGGTCGATTTTTTCGGCGGCTGAGAAACACTTCCCCGTGCTCGCGGCCGAACACGGGAGTCGGCGATCCGGTCGATGTGATAACAACATCGGCCTGCTCGCAATGGCGATAAATATCCTCGAACGGAATAGCCCTTCCTTCA
>JAFAWX010000164.1 GCA_019241535.1 Acidobacteriota bacterium
TTCGCAGATCGGGGCCTGCCGAGTCGGTGAGACTCGCTTGCTTGAGCTCGTTTCCCGCCATGAAGCCAGCAAGATCAACGGGCTTTGTGGCGCGCTCCTTGACTATTCCGAGCGGCTAATGAGCGCCGAATTGGCCAATATGCCGGCCGGAGTTTTCACCGCAGAAGACTTTCTCGATGACGACGGTTTTGGAAGCGATCCTTTGAGACTCGCGGTAGCAATCCGCTTTCATCCGGCAAGGGCCCGTGCCGAAGTCGATTTCTCGGGTTCAAGTTCGCAGGCCCAAAGCAGCATCAACGCTGTTTTCGCGATCACCTACTCCGCTACCTATTATGTCTTTCGGTGTCTGCTTCCCGAAGATGCTCCCGCCAATGCAGGCTTGATGCGTCCCATTGGCGTGCATGCTCCGGAGCAGACAATCGTGAATGCCAGCAGCCCGGCGGCCGTGGCCGCAGGAAACGTGGAGACCTCGCAACGTATCGTCGACGTGCTGCTTCGCGCGTTAGCTACAGCAATCCCGGAACGAATCCCGGCCGCCAGCGCCGGAACCATGAGCAATCTCACAATCGGCGGCATCGATCCGAGAACCTCGCGCCCGTTCGCATATTATGAAACCGTCGCCGGTGGCATGGGCGCGCGTCCGAACGCGGACGGACTCTCCGGAGTTCACACCCACATGACCAACTCGCTGAATACACCGGTCGAGGCGCTCGAATATGCCTACCCGTTCCGGGTTCGCACGTACTCGTTGCGCCCGCGTTCAGGCGGCGCGGGCAAATTTCGGGGAGGTGACGGTCTCATCCGCGAAATCGAGCTCCTGGCGGATGCTCAGGTTACGCTGATGAGTGACCGGAGAAAATTTCCGCCTTACGGGCTTCAGGGAGGCGAACCGGGTGCTGTCGGGCGCGCTGTTCACCTATCTGGGGAAAACCGCAGGGAAATACCGGGGAAGTTCAGCCTCTTCGTCAAGAAAGGTGATGGCATTCGCCTTGAGACGCCGGGGGGAGGGGGCTGGGGGACAACCCAGTAAAAGGAGTTCCTACCTGCTGGGCTATGCAGCAAGCCAAAAGTAGCGGCGCGAAATTCGTTCTTGGATGATCTCACCCTGGAAGGGAGTTTCTGGATCTGGGATTATCACAGCCGGCTCACTTCACCCCCGGCGCTTGCCTCAGTTGTGTTTGCCTGCGTGCCGCCCACAGGCTGTTCACCACCACACACAATGCCACCACCGTTAGTACTGCCGCACTGGTACGGTCGAGCCGCGGAAAAAGCAGCATGGATGTGACGATGGCCAGCACGGCGACGAACTCTCCCAGGGGAAGATGAAACTCTGCGGCTGGCACTTCCCTCCTGTGGCGCAGCACGGGAAGGGCTGCCGAGACGGATCCGTAATAGAACAGGCGGGCCATAGCCGACACCGTGATATTCCATTGAAAACTCCCGATGAGCGAGAACATCCATAAGCACAGGCCGAAGATGACGATTGCGATATAGGGGGTGCGATACTTTGGGTGTATTCCGGCCAAAAAAGACGGCATATCCCTGTGTTCCGCCTGCGCATAGAGAATTCGCGGGAAACCCAGAGTGTTTGCACTCAAATAGCCGTAACAGGAGATTAAGACACCAACGCTGATCAGGCGCGCACTCCAGGGTCCGAACATTAGCTGTGCTGCGGTTGCCACGGGCCGCTCGGTCATCGCTGTCTGCGGTACGACTGCGATAACGATCCACTGCGTAGTCGTGTAGACGGCCGCACACACTACGAGTGCGACCAGGAGCGCGACTGGGTAATCGCGGCGCGGGTCTTTGGCTTCCCCTCCCACCATCAGCGCCGTTTCGTAACCACCATAGGCGAACATGAGCAGCAGAATCGAATGCAGCCAGGTACCGGTCGAAGCAGCCGTAGGCAAGACCGCCGTCGTCCGGCGGGTAAGGGCTACGTACAAGAGACTCGCCAGAATGAATGCACCGAGGGTCACCAGCTTGGCTGCCGTGAACAGATTGCTTTGCGTGGTCCCGCTGCGGACCCCCACGTAATTCACCGCGGTCAGAAACGCCAGCAGTATGGTCAGGATGAGGAGACGGGCAAGCGGAGTTTTGGCCCCGGTCCAGAATTCGCCCAGGTAGATGATAAAAAGGTTCGCGTTGGCCGCGGCCGCAGTCAGCCGCGTTAACCATCCAATCCATGCAATGGCGATTCCGAAACTGCGGCCAAACGCGGTTCGCGTGTAGAGATAGACGCCGCCACTGCGGTCAAAACGGGAAGAAACCTCGGCGAAGCAGGCCATCACCAGTGCCGTACCGAACGCGGCAAAGATCCACGCCAGAGGGCTCCGCTTTCCGAGCAGTTCGGCAATGACTGAGGGGAGCCCGAAGACACCGCTGCCGATGATGCAGTTGATCGTGAGCGCCGCCAGGCTCCAGCGGCCAATAGCGCGCACCAGCGTTGGCTGGCCGACTCCGGGCATTCGAGGTTTCTAGCACATCCCCCAGGCTAGACCCAAATTGTTGCTCGGCGCCACGGCTGGCGGGCCAACCAGGCGCTACATCCTGGTTCAATCGGTTTTGTTACTCGTTCGAAACATCCGGATTAAACACTGGCCACTCTCGAGGCAATCCAGTCGCCGACCTCGTTCGTGGACAGATTTCCGCCGAGGTCCCCAGTGGTTTT
>JAFAWX010000224.1 GCA_019241535.1 Acidobacteriota bacterium
CCGGCGGAAACGGGTAAAAATTCAAATACCCCGTCGTTGTGGGCCCTTCCCAAAAGGGGGGGTAGATGTCGCATGTCAGGCAAGAGCAGCCGTCAATGCTGGCGCGCGCTGAAGAGCTCCAGCGCCAGATTCAGGACTTATCCAACCGGGACATGCAGCTCTGGTCAATCGTCAGTCTCGTCGTCCTGGTGCTGACCGCCGGATTCCTCGCCCTCATGGCACCGAACTTCGTGTGGGCGCAGCGCCTCTTCAAGGTCGAGCAAGCCTACGTGCCGCAGTTGTTCTTTGGGCTGATCTCCCTCATCGTGCTCTTCAATATCTACCTGCTGTCACAACGTGCCTCGCTTAACTCCACCCGCAAGGCCCTGATCAGTGAACTGGTGCTGAACGAGCGGCTGGAAAGCCTCTCCCTAATCGATCCCTTGACCCAACTGCTGAACCGTCGCGCGCTCAACGAGCTGATTGCACACCAGCTGTCGCGCGCCAACCGCAGCGGTGATCCACTTACCTTCCTGGTCATCGACATCGACAATTTTCGTGAGCTGAACGCCCGCCTGGGAAGCATGGAGGGAAACCGGGTGCTGATAGAGTTCGCCAAGCTCCTCAAAAACGTCTTCCGGGGCGGAGATCTGATCTTTCGCCAGGGTGGCGACGAGTTTCTGGTTGTCATGCCGGCGACCAGCGAGCAAGAGGCTGAGTCTCCACTGCAACGGCTGCTCCGGTCGGCCGACGAGTGGAGCGCGGCCAACGACAACAATTACCAGCTGAGTTTCGCCTGGGGGCTGGCCGGATATGTAGCGGGGACAAGTCTGGAAGAGATCATGCGCACGGTTGACCGCAAGCTGTATCAAAAAATGCACAACCTCGCGCCCGTTTTTTGAGCTCGCCGCAAAATCAAAGTCTTTGTCCCGCCGCCCGGTCCAGATACCACATCAATTCTCCATGCACCGGCTGCACCCCCTGGCAGGGCAGATGCGCATCGGGCTCCTTCAGCGCGCGCATTACCAAGTCGGCCTTATTGCCGTCGCGGATCAAGAACATGACATTCAAAGCATGATTTAGAACCGGGTAGGTGAGGGTGAGCCGGAAGGTGCTGTGCTGTTCCACCCAGTTTGCAACCGCAAGTCGTTCCTTCTCAAGTAGTGCATTGGTGCCAGGGAAAAGGGAGGCGGTGTGGCCGTCTGAACCCATACCCAGAAGGATGAAATCCAAGCGCGGAAACTCGCCCGGAAGGGGGCGGAAGAAATCGCGCAGCAACTCCTCATAGGCGCGCGCCGCGATCTCGGCATCGGCCATCTCTCCCCGCATGCGGAAGACATGATCTTCGGATATCGGCAGCTGGGAAAGCAAAGTTTCGCGGGCCATTCGATAGTTGCTCTCGGGAAAATCCGGCGGGACATGCCGCTCATCTCCCCAGAAAAAGAAGACCTTATCCCAGGGGATTTGGGAACGAAAACTGGTAACCAGTTCCTGGTGCAGCCCGCGGGGCGTAGAGCCCCCGGACAGAGCGATAGTATATTTTCCCCGCTCCCGAATGGCCTGCAAGCCAACCCGGCAGATGGTTTCGGCGGCGCCCTGAAACAGTTCCGCCGCGGAATTGAATATGCGAACTTGCGCGGTCATCGGATCAGGAGGAGGGCAATTCCACCATGGCGCAGCGCGCCGCTCCCAGCAAAGCGAGCTGGTCGTTGGTGATCACCTGTACCGGCATGATCTCCATGAGCGGACGCAAGCGGCCTTTGGCGAGAAAAGCTTCAAGAAAAAGAGAGCTGTGTAGCTTGGGCAAAATTTTCGGGGCGATTCCCCCGGCAAGAAAGACGCCTCCCGTAGCCTTGAGCTTTAGCGCCAGGTTGCCGGCTTCGGCGCCAAATACCATGACGAAAATATCGAGCGCCTGCTCTGCGATTGGCGTCTTGCCCACCAATGCAGCGGTTGAGACCGCCGCCGCCGGATCCGACTTCGCGATCTCCTCGGCCAGTGAGTCCGGTACCTCGGCCCTTCCCGTATCACGCAAGAACTCAAAGACATTGACCAGCCCGGGACCGGAAACGATCCGTTCGTAACTTACCCGGCCGTAGCGCGTCCGAAGATATTGAAACAGCTCGATCTGAATGTCATCGACTGGGGCGAAGTCACAATGGCCGCCTTCGGATGCAAAAACATAGTGCCGCTTTCCGTCCCAGTACAACCCTCCTTCGCCGAGACCTGTGCCGGCGGCGATCACCGCCTGGTTACCCTGTGCCGTCGGGTCGCTGCCGCGAGCGCGGTCGTTCAGCGGAACCAGATCGCTGGCCGACAGTGCCCCTATCCCCCAGCCCGTGGCTTCCAGATCGTTGATCAATCCGGCCTGGCTGATCTTGAGCTCCTCTGCCAGGAGCGCGGACTCTACGATCCAGGGCAGATTGGAGGCTACGACCCGGCCATTAGTGACCGGTCCGGCGATTCCGAAACACGCCTGGGCGGGACGAATACCGGCGTTGCCTACAAATTCAGCAATGATCCGCTCCAGGCCGGCATAGTGCTGGCTGGGGAAAACGGCCGAGCGCACGAGCTGGAATTTCCCCTTATCGACATTAAACAGGGCGAGCCGGGCGTGGGTACCGCCGATGTCGCCAGCCAGAATCATTTCCCGAAGTTCCTCCAGTGCCGCCCGTCGCGCTCGAGCAGTTCGTCGGCTTCGCGCGGGCCCCAGCTGCCCGACGGGTAATTGGGAAAATTGCGCGGGGGGAGGGCTCGCCATACATCCAGAGCGGGGCTGACCACGCACCACCCGGCCTCGACCATGTCGGCGCGCTGGAATAAGGTTGCATCCCCGATCATGCAGTCGTGGAGCAGACGCTCATATCCTGTACTCGGGTGGGTGCCGAAGTAATCCGCGTACTGGAAGTTCATATCTACAGCCCCGAGACGCATGATCGGACCCGGAACCTTGGCCGCGAACTGCAAAGAAATGCCTTCTTCGGGCTGAATGTGCAAGACCAGCTGGTTAGGCAGCAGGTTCTCGACGGCGGTATCACGAAAAAGTACAAACGGAGCGCGGCGGAACTGGATCACGATCTGCGTGTTTTGCGCCGCCAAGCGTTTTCCGGTACGCAAATAGAATGGAACATCCGCCCAGCGCCAGTTATCGATCGCCAGCTTCATGGCCACGAAGGTCTCAGTGCGGGAATCGGGCGGAACGTCGGGCTCGTTGCGATAGCCCGGCACACGATGTCCCTCAAGCACACCTGGTCCATACTGGCCGCGAACCGTGCGCGTCAGCACCTCTTCGGAGCTGAGAGGCTGGATGGCGTGTAGGACCTTTGCTTGCTCGTCGCGCACCGCATTGGCTTCAAAGGAAACAGGCGGCTCCATGGAAGTGAGGCTGATGAGCTGCATGATGTGATTAGGCACCATGTCGCGCAGCGCCCCCGCCTGATCGTAATAACTGCCGCGCTGCTCAACGCCGACGGTCTCGGCCACGGAAATTTGCACGTGATCAATGTAACGGCGGTTCCAGATTGGCTCGAAAATGCCGTTGGCGAAGCGAAACGCCAGAATATTCTGGACGGTCTCCTTCCCCAGGTAGTGGTCGATACGATAGATCTGCTTTTCCCCGGCAAAGCGGAGCAGTTGCTGGTTGAGGGCCTTGGCAGAATCCAGATCGTGCCCGAAGGGCTTTTCCACGATCACCCGCCGCCAGGAACCGTTCTTTTCTTCCATCAGGCCGACCGAAGCGAGCTGCTCGACGATAGAGCCGAAAAAGTTTGGCGCCGTGGCAAGGTAGAAGAAATAGTTCCCGCGGGTCGCATGATCCTGGTCGAGCTTGGCCAGCGTGGTGCTCAGCTGCGAATAAAGGTTTTTGTCGTCAAACTCGGCGGTGAGGTAA
This sequence comes from Acidobacteriota bacterium, assembly GCA_019241535.1. GTDB lineage: Bacteria > Acidobacteriota > Terriglobia > Terriglobales > Acidobacteriaceae > Gp1-AA145. The sequence continues at coordinate 3,869 of JAFAWX010000224.1, forward strand.
TACAGGCGCCGCCTGAACCATTCCCAGATGTTGGGATCGATATCGCCGCCGGCATACTCGCGGATCTCCTCTGACAGCTTGTTGCGGAACTCGTCGTTTGACATCGGGCTGTGGGCAATGCCCAGAACGGCAAACTCCCGGGAAAGTAGCTCGGCGCACGCAAGGTTATAGAGCGCCGGGACCAGCTTGCGCCGGGTCAGGTCTCCGGCGGCCCCGAAGATCACCATGATGCAGGGATCGGCTGTGCGCGCCGGAGGACGCTGGCTTCGGGGGAGTACCTCGGCTTGTGCCATTGCCGTTTTCTCCCTCAGGCGGACTTTTTCTCGGCGACCGGTTCGACGTGTCCGCCGAATTTTTTCCGCATGGCAGAAAGCATTCTTTCCGCAAACGTGTGCTCTTCGCGGGAACGGAAGCGCACGAATAGCGCCGCCGAAAGTACATCGACCGGAACTGCTTCGTCGATGGCAGCCTGGATCGTCCAGCGGCCTTCCCCCGAGTCCTGGACGAACCCGGAGTACTCGGAAAGGCTGGGACTCTCAGCCAGCGCCATCGCCGTTAAATCCAGCAGCCAGGAGCTCACAACGCTGCCGCGCCGCCAGAGTTCGGCAATGTCCGCGAGATTCAGTTCGTATTGCTCGTCTTTGGGAAGCTCGGCTTTGCTGGCGTTACGAAAAATATCGAAGCCTTCGGCATAGGCCTGCATGATCCCGTATTCGATGCCGTTGTGAATCATCTTCACAAAATGGCCCGAACCCGATGGGCCGCAGTAAAGGTATCCTTCCTCGGCGGTCCCGCCCATCTTTTCACGTCCCGCGGTACGCGGAATATCTCCTCGCCCCGGGGCCAGGGTTCTGAAGATCGGATCCAGTTGCTGGATCACCTCCTTCGGGCCGCCAATCATCATGCAATAGCCGCGTTCGAGTCCCCAGACTCCGCCGCTCGTGCCAACATCCACGTAGTGGATGCCAGCTTCGCGAAATAGCTTCGAGCGGCGAATATCATCCTTAAAGTACGAGTTGCCCCCGTCAATCAGAATGTCGCCGGCCTGAAGTCGCTCACCGAGTGCACGGGCGGTTGATTCCGTCGGCTCGCCCGCCGGCACCATCAGCCAGGCGATGCGGGGAGAGCCGAGTTTCGCGCAGAAATCCTCGAGTGAGGAGGAGGCGAGGGCGCCTTCTTTCCCCATAGCACTTACCGCCTCGGAGCTGAGGTCGGTGACGACCACCTCGTGACCGCCGCGAATCAGTCGCCGCGCCATATTGGCGCCCATTCTTCCCAGACCTACCATTCCGAGACGCATGTTCTTGCCTCCGGTTGGACTTGGGTTGCTGTACGTTACGCGAAAACATCCCGAGGAGAAGTTACGTCAATGCCTCACGAACTGCCTTCGACAAGGTTTCCAGGCCCGCCTTCACATCCTTACCGAGATGGACTCGCAATAGCCGGCGATGGCGCTCACTGAGCACCGCGAAGTCCCCGCGAGCCTGCGCAGCTTTCACCACGCCAAAGCTGTATTTCTGACCAGGCACGGGCAGATCAATTGCGTCGCTGCAGGTGACCTCGAGAAAAACGCCGCTATTGGGACCTCCTTTATAAGCTTGCCCGGTGGAGTGCAAAAACCTCGGGCCAAATCCGAGACAAGTCGCCACCCGGTAGCGGTCGCGCACAGCGTGCCTTATTTTGGCGAGTGCGGCTTGGTGGGCCGCGTTCATCTCGATATAGGCAAGCAACGCAAAATAGTCGCCGTCCGTAAGGCGCTCAAGATGTCGCCGCAGATAGCTGGCCAGCGAATCAGCACGACTAAGCGCTTCCGAGTTCTTTGCATCCGTGAAGAGTTGAATCCCGCTCTCCTCGAACAGCGGCTGCTCAGAGGGCAGCGATCCGGATTTTTCGTACTCGCTGGTGAGCTTGCGTGTCTCGACTTTGCTGGCCTCCACATCGGGTTGATTAAAGGGGTTGATGCCGAGGATCGCGCCCGCTACCGCCGTCGCGATTTCCCACCGGAAAAATTCCTGTCCGAGGTCATACGTGTCATGGACGGCGATGCGCACGACGGGCTGGCCGGCTTTCTCGAGCGCCGCCATCGCAGCCTCCTGCGCGGCATCGGGCGAGAGCTCGAATCTCAGATACGCGAAAAGGCGGTCGCTGCCATAGGTCTCGGGAGCGCCCAGTTGCTCGCCATCGACGGGAATGATTCCGCGCCCCTGCTTGCCGGTTGATTCGGCAATCAGCTGCTCGAGCCAGGCGCCGAGACCAGAAATCGCCGGTGAGGCAACGATTGTGAGTTTGTCGCGGCCCGCCTTAGCTGCCATTCCCAGTACGATTCCCAGCATGACCCCGGGATTGTTCTCGACGGGTACGGATGCGGCGCACGCTTGCACCATCTCCTCCGCCCGGTCGAGGAACTTGCCTACGTCAAGTCCCATGACCGCCGCCGGAATAATCCCGAAATTTGATAGAGCGGAATACCGTCCTCCGATACTCGATACCCCGTGGAAGACGTAGCGGAACTTGTCCGACTCGGACTCTTTCTCGAGCTTTGAGCCCGGATCGGTAATGGCGATGAAGTGGGCAGCCGCTTTTTCGCCTCCGACGGCCTGTTTTGCGAGCTCGAAAAAGTACTGCTTGAAGATGTTCGGCTCTAGCGTCGTGCCGGATTTGCTCGACACGATGAAGAGGGTTCTCGGAATGTCGACTTTGGCTTCGGAAGCTTTCACCTGTGCCGGATCAGTTGAATCGAGCACATGCAGGCGCGGGAATCCCTCGACCCCATCGAAGGTCTGGGCCAGAACTTCGGGGCAGAGGCTTGAGCCCCCCATACCCAGCAACAAGATGTCGGAGAACTTCTCCTTTTGAATCTCCCCTGCCAGGCGCACAAACTGTTCCCTTTTCTCCACCTGTTTTTCCGTTATATCGAGCCAACCGAGCCACTGTGCCTCATCGTCGCCCGTCCACAAAGGGGCATGCCGCTGCCAGAGCAGGCGTACTTTGCCGCCCGCCCGCCAGTCGTTCACCATTTCCGCCACCTGACCCGCCAGTGGTTCCATCAACCGGCATGTCTGGTGGCTGATTTTCGATGTTCCGCCTCCCCGGGTGCTCTTCTCTACTGCCGCCAGCAGCTTGTCAAAAGCTTCTTCAAAAAGGCGCACTCCATCTTCGGTCAGCTGCGAGGTAACCTCGTGGATCGAAATATCAACTTCGGCCAAACCGCGCATGACCGCCTCTGCAGCCGGAAGATCTTCGGTTAACGTCTGCCGCGGTTGTCCGTGGTCGCGGAAAGCATCGAAAGTTGCCGGCGGCATGGTGTTTACCGTATCCGCACCGATAAGCTCGGTTACGTAGAGAATGTCAGAGTAAGCAGGATTCTTGGTGCTTGTGCTCGCCCAGAGCACACGCTGCGTCTGTGCACCTCGCGCCTTGAGTTTCTCCCAGCGGGGGCCGGAGAAGGTCTTCAAATAGCGCTCGTAGGCGAGCTTGCCATTGGCGACCGCAACTTTCCCCAGCAACGCTTTGAGCTTCCGCTCCTCATCACCCCGGGCGGACTTCAAGCGGGCGGAAATCAAGCTATCGACGGAGTTGTCGATACGGCTGATAAAGAAGCTGGCGACACTGGCCGTGCCGCTTGGATCCATGGAGCGGTCGACCAGCCTCTCCAAGCCGCGGATGTAAGCATCCGCAACGTTTTGATATACCTCCTGCGAGAAAAGCAAAGTGACATTGATGTTGATTCCTTCTGAAATCAGCTGCTCGAAGGCGGGGATGCCCTCGCTAGTTCCCGGGACCTTGATCATGATGTTCGGTCGCCCGACGGCTTTCCACAAGCGCCGGGCCTCTTCAAGCGTGCCGCTGGTATCGCGCGCCAGGTAGGGAGAGACTTCCAGGCTGATATAGCCGTCGCGTCGGGCTGATCCTTCATACACAGGACGAAGTAGGTCGGCGGCGTCCTGTATATCGCGAATGGCAATGATCTCGTAGCGAGCTTTGGCGTCGAGATCGTTGCGCCCCCGTAAAGAAGCCAGGATCTCGGCGTAGTCAGTGCTGCCGGCAATGGCTTTTTCAAAAATGGCTGGATTCGAAGTCATGCCGCGCAAGCCGTCTTCTTCGATAAGTCGTTTCAGTTCGCCGCTGGTAATAAGGTCGCGACGGATGTAGTCGAGCCACACCGACTGGCCATATTTGAGCAGGTCCTTGAGCGGGTTCGTCGCCTTGGCTGTATCCAGTACTCCTACCGGCTGCATAGCATGCCTCCTAAGTTCGCGCCAAAAGTGACTTGGCAACTTGGATTACTTTTTCAGTCGTGAAGCCGAATTTCTTCATCAGGTCTTTTGCCGGGGCCGAGGCTCCAAATGTTTTCATGCCGAGGGCGGCGCCCTGAAGACCCACATACCGTTCCCATCCGAAAGTTGAGGCGGCCTCGACCGAAACTCGCGCCTTCACCTCCGGAGGCAGCACGGAGTTCTTGTAGGCATCATCTTGCATATCGAAAATATCGCTCGAAGGCATGCTGACCACCCGGGCGCGGATGCCTTCGGCCGTAAGCTTCTCATATGCCTCTACACACAGAGAGAGTTCGCTCCCCGTACCGATCAGAATGACATCGGGCTTGCCGTCGGCCGGGTCGGCAAGTACATAGCCGCCCTTACCGACCCCTGAAGCCGGTCGGTACTTCGTGCGGTCGATTGTGGGTAGCGCCTGGCGGCTCAGCACCAGAGCTACGGGATTATGTTTCAAAGGCATGATGGTCTTCCAGGCCTCGACCACCTCATTCGCGTCTCCCGGCCGAAACACGATCATGTGCGGCATGGCGCGAAGGGATGCCAGCTGTTCGACGGGCTGGTGCGTGGGACCGTCTTCGCCGAGCCCGATGGAGTCGTGCGTCAGCACGTAAATCGTGGGCAGTTCCATAATCGCCGCCAATCGCATAGCGGGCCGCATGTAGTCGGTGAAATTGAAGAACGTGCCCCCAAAGGCGCGAAGCTTGGAGACCGCCATTCCATTCAAAGCAGACGCCATGCCGTGCTCGCGCACCCCGAAGTGGAAATTGCGCCCGCCATAGTTTCCCGCCCGGAACTCGCCTGCAGCTTCCGATGTAAGCGTGGTCTTATTCGAGGTAGCTAGGTCTGCCGAGCCCCCGATTAGCCAGGGAATGTTGTTTGCCAGGGCATTGAGAACCTTTCCTGAGCTCTCGCGGCTGGCTATCCCTTTCACGTCTGGAGGGAAGGTCGGCAGGCCCTTGTCCCAGCCCTCAGGAAGCTCGCGGCGCTCCATCTGGTTGAGCTGGCCGGCGAGATCGGGAAAGTCCTTCGTGTACCGGCGAAACAGCTCCCTCCAGCTGGAGCTCAGCTCGCGGCCGCGGCGACCGATGCCGTCCTGAAAATGTTCGCGCACACCATCGGGCACCAGGAATTTAGCGTCCTCTGGCCACCCATAGAATTTTTTGGCCAGTCGGGTTTCCTCTTCTCCGAGCGGTTCTCCGTGGGCGGCATTCGTATCCTGCTTGTGAGGAGCCCCGTAGCCGATATGGCTGTTCACGATCATCAGCGTGGGCCGGTCTTTGGTCGCATGAAACTCCCGAAGGCCACGAGCGACGGCGTCCAGATCATTGGCGTCTCTGACATGGGTAACGTTCCACCCGTAGGCGCGGAAGCGCATGCCGACGTCCTCGCTAAACGACCAGTCTGCGGGCCCGTCTAGAGTGATCTGGTTGGCGTCATAAATCCAGCATAGATTCGGCAGCTTGAGGTGACCGGCAAGCGAAGCCGCCTCGCTGCCCACACCCTCCATCATGTCGCCGTCGCTGCAAAAAACATAAATGCGGTAGTTGAATATCTGAAAACCGGGGCGGTTGTAGTTAGCTTCGAGCCACTTGCCAGCGATTGCTATGCCCACGCTGTTACCGACACCCTGGCCCAATGGGCCGGTCGTGGTCTCGATACCGGTGGTGAGGCGGTATTCCGGATGGCCAGGCGTTCTGCTGTCGAGCTGGCGAAAATTCTTGATGTCGTCGAGCGATACTGCCGGGCGGTCCAGGATTCGGTAGTCCGCATCGACCGACTTTACACCTGACAGATACAACATCGAGTAAAGCAGCATGGAGGCGTGGCCGTTTGAGAGTACAAAGCGGTCCCGGTTAGGCCACACCGGATCGGCGGGATCATAACGCAGGAACTGCTGCCACAGACAGTAGGCCACCGGAGCAAAGGCCATCGGCGCACCCGGATGCCCGGACTTCGCCTTCTCGACCCCATCAATCGACAGAGTGCGAATGGTATTAATGGACAGGGTTTCGAGTTGCTTGGCAGTGACTACGGTCTGGTCGCTGACGGCCATAACAAGGCTCTCCCTCGTTGGATACCTCTGGCTGAGGCAAAGATGCAGCTAGCATGAGGCTCCAAGTGTATCAAGTTTTCTGTTGCCAAACTCGATGCTTGCAGCTCGTTGGCGGGCACTCACCTTGAAGCCTAACCATGCATACAGCTGCTGCCTTCGAACCCGAACTTACCCCGGCATTTTCATCAGAAATTCCGAAACTAAGCCACAGCGCGAATCCACCCGGCGCGACCAGAAGAAGCCGCATGTTGCCAAGACGTTGTTTGCAGGTCGAGCTTTGCTTGTCACGGAAGTAATCTTTCCCCCCGGGAATTCAGGGCTACACTAAGGCTAACTTGCATAGGCCCTGGATGCGTTCAAAGGTACAGATCGCCATTGTCGCCGGATCAGCGTGTCTGGTCGTAGCGGGATTTCTTATCTATCTGGCGTGGCTGAACAACCAGCCACCGGTGCTGGCGAAGTCGCCCGAAGTCGATCCACTGACCCGGGTCCCGGTTTCAATGCGGCTGAATCCTCTTCGCGACCGCTCCTCAGAGCGGGTGGCGGCCGCGTTTTTGCTAGCCATGCGAGATGGACGATGCGGAGAGGAGCTGGCCGATTGGGAGAAGGATTATCGCAAACGCCGGGCGCTCTTCATTTGCGACTCCGAACGAACCCACCCGTTGCAGGCATGGCGCATAGTCGACTGGGAAGACCGGCCGCCCTTGCGCATCTTGTATTACGAGGGCAAACGCCGCAATCAAGACCTGAGCTATGAGGAGTTGCTTTCGGTAACTCTCGACGATCGCAGCGGCCAGTGGCTGGTCACAAAATACGATTCCTTGTACTAATCTCGGTGCCGCTCAGTCTTGGGCGCCAAAGCTTACTCGGCCGCATAATTGGGGGCTTCTCTGGTGATCATCACGTCGTGAACGTGACTTTCGCGAAGGCCGGCACTGCTGATGCGGACGAAGCGAGTCTTCTGGAGCAAGTCCGGCAGAGTTGCACAGCCGCAATAGCCCATGCCGGATTTCAGTCCCCCGACCATCTGGTAAAGGATCATCGAAACCGAGCCGCGGTAGGGCACTCGGCCTTCGATTCCCTCGGGAACTAGCTTCCCGAGGCGGTTTGGGTTCCCACCGAGACTGGGGACGGCGGCCGAAGCCTCCTCGGCCGCGTTTTGGAAATAACGCTCGCTTGATCCAGCAGCCATGGCTCCTAGCGAGCCCATTCCCCGATACGACTTGAAAGTTCGTCCCTGATAAAGGATGAGTTCGCCCGGACTCTCGTCGGTGCCGGCGAACATCGATCCGATCATTACGGCCCCAGCCCCGGCGGCCAGGGCCTTGGTAATGTCGCCCGAATACTTGATTCCTCCATCGGCAATGATGGGAACACCGGCGTCTTTCGTAGCCCGGTACGATTCTGCAATGGCCGTCAACTGCGGCATTCCGGCGCCGGTAACCACTCGGGTCGTACAGATTGAACCCGGACCGATGCCTACCTTGATGGCATCAGCTCCGGCGCGCGCCAGTTCGCAAGCGCCGTCAAAGGTGCCCACATTTCCCGCGATCAGGTCGATTTCCGGGAACTTCGTCTTGACGCTCTTCACCGCCTCCAGTACGCGCGTTGAATGGCCGTGGGCACTATCAAGGACGAGGGCATCCACATTCTCTTTTACCAGCTCTTCTGCGCGCTCCAGATAATCACCGGTGGCGCCGATCGCGGCGCCTACCCGCAAACGTCCGTGAGAATCCTTGGCTGCGCTGGGATATTTCAGCTTCTTTTGAATGTCCTTTACCGTGATCAGCCCCTTCAGGGTGTACGCGTCGTCGACCACGAGAAGCTTCTCGACGCGGTGGCGATGCAGTATGCGCTCGGCTTCCTGCAAAGTTGTTCCCACCGGGACAGTGATTAGATCGTCCTTCGTCATTACCTGGTGAATCGGGATATCGAAGCGGGTCTCAAAACGCAGGTCGCGATTGGTGAGAATTCCAACAAGCTTCTTGTTTTTGGTGATCGGTACTCCTGAAATCTTGTACTTCCGCATGACCTCCAGAGCGTCGGAAACCTTATCATCCGGGCTCATGGTGACGGGGTCTACGATCATGCCGCTTTCTGAACGCTTTACCTTGTCGACCTCTTCCGCTTGCTGTTCGATGGTGAGACTCCGATGAATAATGCCCAGACCGCCCTGCTGCGCGAGGGCGATCGCCATATGGGATTCAGTGACCGTGTCCATGGCCGCGCTGACGATCGGAATATTCAAGCGAATGTTGCGCGTCAGCTGCGTTTGCGTGCTGACCTCTGTCGGAACTACGTCGGAGCGGGCAGGCAGCAGCAGCACATCATCGAAAGTCAGCGCTTCGGGGACTGGAAAATGAATCATAGATCAAGTTGATGCACTATTGTAGAGAGCCCGAAGAACCCAGGCAACCGCCGATCGAGACTGCGCCCCCGGTCTATAATCCTCGCACCCATGGCTCGCGAAGGGCGCTTCTACACACCAAAGTTCTATCGTGATCTGACGGCGACGGGCACCTCGGCGCGCGAAGTTCTTCCGCTGGTGATTGAAATGCTGAGTCCGGCAAGCATCGTCGATGTCGGATGCGGTGCCGGACACTGGCTGGCGGTTGCCACCGAGCTCGGCGTCCGTGATATTTTGGGAGTAGATGGCGAGTGGGTGCTGAAGACACCGCTGGTCCTCCCCCGCGACAAGCTTCTCGTACATGATCTCAGGCAACCACTGTCGTTTGGGCGCACGTTTGATTTGGCGTTTTCGCTTGAGGTAGGCGAGCACCTGCCCGCGGCTCGGGCACCATCCTTTGTCGAAATGCTCTGTTCGGTTTCGGATAGGGTGGTCTTCTCAGCCGCCATTCCCGGACAGGGCGGACGTCATCACGTCAATGAGCAATGGCCTGCGTATTGGGCGCGCCTGTTTTCCCAGTTCGGCTTTGATTGCCACGACGTGCTTCGTCCCCGAGTGTGGAACAATTCGCGCGTACTCTGGTATTACGCCCAGAACTGCCTGATCTTTGCGCGCGCCGGCACGGCAAAACATCTTGGCATGCCCGCCGAACCCCTCTCGCTGGTTCATCCTCTATTGTGGTCTCGACGCATTGCGGATCTCGCCTCTCCCGGCAAGCTCCTGGAGCGGCTACCAAAGGCTTTTATGTCTGCGATTCGGGGAGCGCGCAGCAGCTGAATCGCGGTGATTGAATTGCGAGCTCAGGTGAGCTCGCGCAAGTTGCTTTCGACGAGCGCCCCGGCTTGCGCCTGGATCGCAGGATCGTCGCCGAATCCGCTCATCCAAATCACGCCTGCCTCCCGCCGGAACCAAGTCATTTGCCGCTTAGCATAATTACGATGCGCCTGCTCGACAGCCCGAACCGCGCTTTCCCGGTCGATTCTTCCCTGGATGAGCTTTACCGCCTGTCTGTAACCGAGCGAATTGAGGGCCCGCGCGGCCTCGCCGTACTTTGCCAGGAGTTGGCCCGTCTCCTCGACCAGACCTCGCTCGAACATTTCCCGGCCGCGTCGGTGAATGCGCTCGTAGAGCTCTTCCCGCGCCGGATTGAGCCCGAGACGGAGGATTCTGAAACCCCGCAAAGGATCGCGCCCCGCTTGCCATTGCTCGCTCATGGGGCGCCGCGCCGTGAGACATACTTCGATCGCCCTTATCACCTTGGGAATATCGTTGACGTGAATCGCCTGGGCTGACTTCCGGTCCAGGCGCGCAAGCAGGCGATGCAGGTACCCGGGGCCTTTCTTTCGGCTACCCCGCCGGAGCCTCTCTCGCAATTGCTCTGAACGCAGCGGGCCTGGGGAAAGACCATCGAGGAGGGCCCGCAGGTAAAGCCCTGTGCCGCCGACGACGATAGGCAGAGTTCCGCGGCGGCGAATCTCCTGAATCAACGTGCGGGCGGCGCGGGCGTACTCGCCGGCGGTGGTGTAGGCCGTGGGGTCGACGATATCAAAGAGATGATGCGGAGCGCAGGCGCGTTCCTCTGCGGTAGGCTTTGCCGTGCCGATCGAGAGTTCACGGATCATGGCCACAGAATCGCAGTTCACAATCTCACCCTTGAAGGCCGCCGCGAGATGGAGAGAAAGAGCCGTCTTGCCGCTGGCCGTCGGGCCGAGGACCACAAGCAGCAGCGGATCGCGAGGCAATTAGCGCCCGCCCCCATGGATGTAGTGTCCGGAGCGGGCAAGCAAAATTGCGAGGACCAGAAGCAACACGAAGGCAGTGAATAGAACCATCTTTAGTTTGCGCACAGGCCGTACCGCCGGCCGTCTTGTCTGCATCGATGGTGCAGTCGCAGGCCGGCGTCGATTTCTCCCCGCGAATTTCGCCATCGTTTTATTGTAGTTATTGTAGCCGCTCGGAATTTAAATGGGCTTCATCGGCGGGCAATATTGGTCAGACAAGAGAAAGCG
>JAFAWX010000251.1 GCA_019241535.1 Acidobacteriota bacterium
GAATGTGCGACGGGCGGCTCCGCCGGGAACCAGAAACCGATCAGGTTCTTCGTCTCACCAAGGCGAGAACAGATGGAAGTAGACAAACATCATAGGAGTACAAATGACGGCAAAGGTGGTCGTTGTTTTTGCGTGTCTCTTTTGCGGGGTTACTGGAGGCATCCGCTCGGTCTATGCAGACGAAGGTATGTGGACTTTTGACAATTTCCCCGCAAAAAAGGTGGCACAGAAATACCGCTTTGAGCCTTCGCAGGCCTGGCTCGACCACGTACGCACGGCATCGCTGCGCATCGCGGGAGGCTGCTCCGCCTCCTTTATTTCGCCGCGCGGACTCGTCATGACCAATTACCACTGCGTAGTCGATTGCGTGAAAGCGATTTCAACGGCCGGGCGAAATCTCGTTAATACAGGTTTTACTGCCGACTCGGCAGCTGACGAGTGGAAGTGCCCTGACTTTGAACTCGATCAATTGACCGCAATCCGCGATGTTACCGAAGAGGTACAGAAGTCGCTTGCCGGCAAAACGGGGGAGGCAGCGAACAACGCGCTGCAGGCAGAAACCGCCAAGCTACAACAAAGCTGTGGATCTGATCCAAGCATTCGTTGTGACTTGGTTTCGCTTTATCACGGCGGCTCCTACGACCTGTATCGATACAAACGCTATAGCGATGTCCGCCTGGTTTTCTCGCCCGAATTCGATGCCGCCTTTTTCGGCGGCGACCCGGATAATTTCAATTTCCCCCGTTTCGATTTCGACCTCGGTTTATTGCGGGCGTATGAAAACAACCAACCAGCCGCGAGCAGCGACTATTTCCGATGGAGCCGGGAGGGATCGAAGGAAGGCCAGCTGGTGTTTGTCTCCGGCAACCCCGGCGGCACTAGTCGAGAACTCACAGTATCGCAGTTGGAGTTTGAGCGGGATAAGGAGCTGCCTGCTCTTCTTCCCGAGATCGGGGAATATCGCGGAATGCTCGAAGAGTTCATCGCCACCGGCCCGGAACAAGCGCGTGAAGCTAATGAAAACGTCTTCTTCATAGGCAACTTTTTCAAAGTCGAGTCCGGGCGCCAGCAGGCGCTCATGGACCCACAATTTTTCAAGCTGAAGGTCGATGAGGAAAAACGGTTGCGTGACGCCGTAGGTTCCCGTTCAATGGCGTCCGAGGCAAAGGCATGGGATGACCTCGCGCAAGTGCAAGTGGAACGGACCAAGCTGTATTTGCGACAGGATGCAATGGATGGCAATTTCTTCTTCCACTCGGGACTCCTTGGCCGGGCCATAGATTTGGTGCGTATTCCCACTGAGCGCGCCAAACCCAATGGTGAACGGCTGCCGGAGTATACCGACCAATCGCTGGTCGAAAAAAAGGAGGAGTTGTTGGCCTCGATTCCCTTATTCAAGGATCTGGGGGAACTCAGCCTGAGATTTGCGTTCACCAACTTGCAGCGGAAACTCGGGGCCGATGATCCCTTTGTACGCAAGATGCTGCGGAACGAATCACCTGAACAGCTCGCCCATCGACTGGTCAGTGGCACGCATATCGATGATTCTAAGGAAAGGGAAAGGCTATTCAACGGTGGGCTGGCGGCGATCGAAACATCTGATGACCCCATGATTCGGTTCGCGGTCTTGATCGACCCTGATCTGCGCCTGGTCCGGAAGGAATATGAGGCCAAAATTGATGCACCCACACGGTCCGCGGCGGAACGAATCGCGAAGCTTAGATTCGCCGTTTACGGAACCAGCATCGATCCGGACGCAACGTTCACCGCGCGTCTGAATTACGGCGCAGTCAAGGGATTTAACGATGCACGGGGCCAATGGGTTCCCCCGTACACCACCTTCGCCGGACTCTTTGAACGGGCCAACGGGGCCCCACCATTTGCGCTTCCACCGCGCTGGCTTTCGGCTAAGTCGAGCTTGAGTCTTTCGACGCCAATGAACTTTTCGACCACAAACGACATTATCGGGGGCAATTCCGGGAGCCCGGTAATTGATCAGGACGCACGCATAGTCGGCCTTATTTTTGACGGAAACATATATTCATTAGGTGGCGATTACGGCTACGATGGCACTTCGAACCGGGCAGTTGCTGTAGACAGTCGAGCGCTTCTCGAGGGGTTGCGCGCCATTTACCACCTCGAACGGGTCGTTGAGGAAATCGAATCAGGGCGCTGAGAACGTCGCCGGTAACACCTACGTTTATGTCCGCGGGATTTTCCGTTCCGAGCTGACTGGAAGAGCCGGTTTGTAATCGTACGCGATCCCAATGTGCAAAGAAGCTGCGTGGTAGATTAGAGTTGACTTGGTTTCCGTAGTGGGGCGCGTAGCTCAGTTGGTAGAGCAATGCCCTTTTAAGGCATGGGTCGCAGGTTCGAATCCTGCCGCGCTCACCATTAACCCGTCATTCATCTGTGATTTCCCAAGCGTCCGACAGCGCAGGAAGCTCTCTCAACTTTTCACTGTGCCCAGAATTGTGCCCACCCAGCACGGAAACGGCTTGCAAGACCCGCTCGTCTGAGGGATGGATGTACCTCATGGCTACAGACAGGGAAGCCCAGCCCATGATCTTGCAAAGCGTCCACGCATCAACGTGAGGAGCAAGACGCGTGGCGAACGAATGCCGCAGGCTGTACAGCACGAACGGACGGACGCCAGACAGCTTCAAGGCTCGCACATGCTGTTTCTTTAGCGTTGAGTGGTCAATATGGCCACTCCTCGTTGGCGCGGACCATATATGGCCCTCTATTGGCTTTTCAGCTGCGTTCCAACGTGCTTCTAGAATCGCTCGCACTCTGGGAGTCATCGGCAATGCCCGGCGAGCCGCTGCCGTCTTGCCTTGAGTAATAAGCAAGCTCCCGTTTCTGCTATTGATCCAGCCATTTCAGCCGATGGCATTCATCGGGTCGGAGACCGGTATCGTGGAGCGTGACAGCCACATCCGCCAAAGGGGGGAAGCGCAGGCAACATAGCGCAATAACTCTTCCTCCGAGACGATCCTCTCTCGCCGTTTCTTTCCGCGAAGCATCTGCACCCTCAGTGGTCACCCAAAACCGGCCATTAAAGGTCACCTGAAAACCGGCCATTAAAAAACCCTACTCGGGACATTGACCGGTCGAAGGCAGTTTAGCCTTCGACGGATATGAGCAATGTCTTGAGCGAAGAGGCTAAAGAACAAATCATTGCACTCGGACGGCTGGGATGGTCGTTACGACGTATCCAGCAAGAGACCGGTGTACGTCGTGAGACTGCATCCGGTTACCTAAGAACCGCGGGAATCGAGGTACGGGGGCGGGGCCGGCCACGCCAGCAGGTCAGGGGGGCAAAACCGGCCATTTCGGTGACCACCGACTCAGAGCCGGTGAAAACCGCCATCAGCGAGCTGCCGACGCCAAGCCCTGACTCTTCCGCCGCCGCTTCAGCCAGCATCAGCGAACCATTTCGCGAAGCCATAGAGCTCGGGCTGCGACAAGGGCGCAATGCCATGGGAATCTGGCAGGACTTGGTGTCCCAGGATGGCTTTCGCGGTGGCTACCAGAGCGTCAAGCGCTTCGTGCGCAAGTTGCGTGGTTCGCAAACGCCAGAAGCCTGCGCTGTCATCGTCACTCCTCCAGGAGAAGAGGCCCAGGTCGATTATGGCGCCCGCGGGCCCTTGGTTCGCGATCCCGACACCGGTAAATATCGCCGCACCCGTCTGTTCGTATTGACCCTCGGCTATAGCCGTAAGGCGGTACGCTTACTCACCTTCCACTCCAGCGCGCGCATTTGGGCCGAGCTTCACGAGAAAGCCTTCCGCCGTCTGGGCGGTTGTCCTCGCGCCGTGGTTCTGGACAACTTACGCGAGGGCGTACTCAAGCCCGACATTTACGATCCCACCCTCAATCCCCTCTATCGCGATGTCCTGGCCCACTACGGCGTCGTAGCGCTCCCTTGCCGAGTGAATCATCCCGATCGCAAAGGGAAAGTGGAATCAGCAGTCGCTCATACCCAGAGAACGCCCCTGAAAGGAAAACGCTATGAAAGTCTGGAGGACGGGCAGACCTATCTGGACGATTGGGACACCCATTGGGCGGACACTCGGATTCACGGCACCACCAAGCGGCAAGTGGCTGCCATGTTCGCGGAAGAGAAACCCCACCTGCTGCCTCTGCCGCTCGAGCCTTTTCGTTATTACCAGTTCGGCCAACGCCAGGTACATCCCGATGGCTGCGTAGAAGTCGCAGCTGCCTATTACAGTGCTCCACCGGGTTGGATCGGTCGCTCGCTAAAAGTGCAATGGGACAGCACCTTCGTTCGTATCCTCCATCCCGAGACCAGCT
>JAFAWX010000290.1 GCA_019241535.1 Acidobacteriota bacterium
GCATCGGGTGCTAGGGTTAATTGACGAGTGAAGACACTCACATGGCTTGACCCGAGTGGTACAAAGGTATGCCAACGAAAGGCCATAGCTCCATGCACCGGCGACGCTTTATTTCAGGATTTGCTGCGGCCGGATTGGGTTCATTGGCGGCCTCCCGCGCCGAGCTCGTGACATCACTGTTTTCGGCAACGCCACCAGCATCGAGACTGAGGCTCATTGATGTACATCACCACATGGTTCCGCCTTTTTACTTATCCGAGAATCGCGAGGGAATCATTGCTGCAGGCGGTGGCCGGATCAATCCTGCTTACTTGAGTTGGACGCCCGACCAATCGCTCGAGGCAATGGACAGGCAAGCCATTGCGACCGCCATTTTGTCTCTGTCCGCTACTGCGTTCTGGTTTGGGGATCGACAGGCGGCAGTGCGAACCGCACGCCGGGTGAACGAATACGCTGCCGATTTGGTGCGAAGCCACAGAGGACGCTTTGGAATGTTCGCCTTAATCCCGGTTCCAGACACCGAGGCCAGCCTGCGCGAAATCGAGTATGCCTATAGCATTCTCAAGGCCGGCGGAGTCGCCTTGGTGACTAGTTATGGTGACAAATGGTTGGGACACTCTGACTACGAACCTGTCTTTGAGGAGCTCGATCGACGCAAATCAGTCGTGTTCGTACATCTGACAAGCCCATTGTGCTGTCGAACACTGCTGCCGCAGGTATCCCCAATACTGATCGAATTCCGCAAGACACCGCCCGCGCCGTTACCAATCTTCTGTTTACGGGTACATTCGCGAAATTTAAAAACATTCGCTTCATCTTCACTCACGCGGGCGGAAATGTGCCCATGCTGCTCGGTCGTATGCACCAATATGCGCCGAAGGACATCACCGAAAACGCACCAAACGGAATCGAATATGAACTGAAACGGCTCCACTACGACATCGCCGGTACTGCTTTCCGGCCGGCGATTGCTGCCCTTACCAGCCTCGTTCCCACCACACAGATTCTATTTGGCAGCGATCATCCGTTCGTGCCCCTGGCAGACACGGCTGAAGGCATGATGCATCTGGGACTGGCGGCTGTTGACGTCCAACGAATCGGGCACGATAACGCAGTAGCGCTCCTGCCGCAATGGAAAACTGTTGCCGCCTAAGGCAGGCACGCGACGGTTTGCACGCAAGTTCCACAGCCATTCGGAAGTTGAGCGCTTCTATGAGAAGGTCCTGAAGTCAAGCCGACGTGGCGGCCCTCCTTAGTTCGTTTTGCTGCTCCCCCGCAACATGCTAATCATGTCGCAGAGCTGGTCCGGACCTACTTGGGCTCAAACTCTGCTACTTTGAATTGCCACAACAGGAAACTCCATTCGTCTGCAAGCTGTTCGTCGGCCTGATCTCGTGTAGCGCCCATAGCCCCATGGCCCCCTGCGAAATCTACACGTAGCAGAATCGGGTTGGAACTCGCGTTTGCTGCTTGCACCCGAGCTGTCATTTTCGCCATTTCCCACGGATCGACTCGCGGATCGTTGATGCCTGTCTCAAACAGGACAGCCGGATAAGCGGTTCCGTCTTTCACGTGGTCGTATGCGCTCATCTCATACAGTGACTGGAAACCGCTCTTCGTCCTAGCAGTTCCAAACTCGGGAATATTAGTCTCGCCGTTCTGGGTCAGTTCGGAGCGCAACGTGTCGCTCATCCCAACCTTGTCGATGACCGCCCGAAACAACTCTGGTTCGGAAGTCAGTGTACGGCCAATGAGAACGCCTCCCGCGCTTACGCCCTCGCCGGCCAGGTACGCGGCCGAGGTGTACTTGTTATCGATTAGATATCGAGCGCAGGCGATGAAGTCACGCCAGGTGTTGGGCTTGGTGGCCTCCTTTCCAGCCAAATGCCACTCCTCGCCATATTCGCCGCCGCCGCGCACGTGGCAGACAGCATAAATGCCACCGAGTTCATGCCAGGCGAGCCGGGTAGGCTCGAAGTAGGGCGGAAAAGACCAGCCATATGCGCCGTAGCCTTCGAGGAGCGTTGGGTTCCTCCCATCCATCTTGGTGTTCTTTGGATAGGCGATCGAAAGCGGAATCATTACGCCATCATGGCCAGGCACCTTTACCTCTTTCGCCTCGACATTGTCGGGGTCATCATGCGGACCGGCGGGCTGTAGTTGTGTGTCGTGGGCTTGTTTTGTTTGCGGATCGTAGGAATAGATTTTGAATGCTCGGGTCCAAGAAGTTACGTAAAGAAATGCGCCCGGCAGGCGCGGATCTGTGCCAACAAATGCAGAACCGGCAAATGGCAAAGAAATTGGCTCGGGTTCAGGATTTGCGCCGTAGGGAATGCGCACAACTCGGGTGACGCCTCCGTCCAGCATGCGCACATAAAGGCCATCCTGCGCGGGATGAAGACTGGTGACTACAGCTTCGCTTGGCGGTAGCAAGACTTCGGCGGAAGAAAGATCGGCTTTCCTGGCGTTCATCCGCAGGAGCTTATAACGCGGAGCATCTTTATAAGTGAGTAAGAAAAGGTCGTCATCGTGGATGGCGATCTCGGTTACGTCGTCAGCAAAGTCGGCGATCTTGCGCCAATTGTTCTGCTTTCCGAGATCGGCAACGTCTTCGATATAGTACGCACTGTTTGGTGTCACACTTCCATTAAGGACCCCGAGCGCCCAGTGCGAGGCGGGCTGCGTGTGAACCGAGGCAATCAGGCTGGGGTCCACACTGATGGAAGGCACAACTCCAAAGCCGAATAGTGGTTTGTCAGCTTCGGCCTTCGTGCCTAAAACGTGAAGGTATGACCGGAACTTTTGACGCACCTCAGCCGCGGGCGCTCCAGGTGGCAACTCTTGCAGCCGACCGTAGGCGAAAGAATGACCGTCCGGCAGCCAGTTGGCCTCCCAAGCTTCGGCGCCGATCCGGGTGAGAACATCGCCTTGTTCCTGTCCGCTATTGATATCGATGACGCGCAGTTCCCCATGAAGCTCATCCCCGCCGGGAACAACGTTGACGGCAACGTACTGCCCATTCGGGGAGACCTTCAGACCTGCGATCACGTTCTTGCCCCTTCCTTGATCGGAGCGGGCAAGCGCGATTTTTTCCGGGTCTACGAGAAGTGTGTCATCACCTCTGAGCCCGTGTCGCAGGTATAGTTTTCGAGTATTTTCGCCGGGCAGAATCTTGCGAAGCAGATAGGTATCTCCGGGCAGGCGTTCGGCTTCGACCTGAGGCACGGATTCATCAAGCTTGTGGATGCGCGCAAGTAACCGCGGGCGGCCAGGTATCTTCGCCAAGTGGGTGCGCGTGTAGTCATTCTGCGCTTTCATCCACGACAGCACCTCAGGGTCGTCGACGTTTTCCATATATCGATATGGGTCGGCGACTCTTGTGCCGAAGTAGTCGTCCACCACTGGTCTGACCGGTGCGACCGGTGGTCTCGTTTCAGCGCTGGGTGAAGTTTGCGCGATCGCGCACGGGGAAAAGGATCGGATGTAACTGGTTGTCGCAAGAAGCGCAACCACTACCGCTAGATACAATACCCCGGGGTGCTTCGCGGAGCTCATCGGGGCCTCCTCGGATAATTGCAGGAGAGTACATGTGGCGCTCGAGCAAGTCAATTTCTCGCCTTGCAGTCACTCCTCCCTCAGCGCCTTCATGGGTTGAATCGAGGCGGCCTTGTGTGCGGGAGCAAGCGCGGCGATCAAGCCTACGATCGTCATTATGAGTAAGACCGCGGCGTAGGTCCAGGCATCGAACGGATGCACGTTGTACAGAAAATTTCGGATCAGCCGCTCGCCCGGCAATGCCAGTAGAAGTCCGATGCCCAATCCTGCGCCGATCAGAATCGATTCCTGTCGTACTACCATTTGCGCCACGCTTTGCCGGCTCGCGCCCAGCGCCATGCGCACACCAATTTCCCGGCGGCGATAGCCGACCAATTGCGACAGCACTCCGTAGAGACCGGCAATCACCATGGCAACCGCCAACCCGGCAAATGAACTTACAAGATAAAGACCGAGCCTCTTGCCGAACGTGTGCTGCGCCACATTGTCTTGCATGGTTTGGAAATTCTCGAGCGCGAAACCCGGGGCAGCCTGGTGAAACAGAGAACGCATCTCCGCCGCGACCGGAACGTCTCCGCGGCTCTTGACCACAAAGCTCACCACCGTCTTCAGCAGCGCCTGATAAAACATTGATGTGGTTGGAACCTGCTGCTGCGGCAACATGATCAATGGCTGGACATTGCCACCCACGGTCGAGTCCACTTGATCGGCAAGCACTCCGACAATCGTGTAGGGCTTAATCATGCCGGTTTCTTTACCTCCGAGAATGATCTGTCTTCCCAACGGATCTTTGCTGGCAAAATATTCCCGTGTGAGCGTCTCGTTGATGACGACGACTAAGGGAGCGTCGGCAACATCATCGTCGCTGATCATTCGGCCGCGCACCATCGGAGTGCCCAGGGTCGTGGCGTAATCTCCGCTCACGGCAGAGACGCGCGCCGCCGGTCGGTTGCCGGCTTCGCTGGGCTCGCCAACGATTTCGAAGTCGGAGCTCAGGTCGTCGCCGGAAAGGGGCGGCGTTGTTGCCAGGGCGGCGCTCTCGATTCCGGGTAGCCCACGCATTTGCTCAAGAAGGGGGTAATACGTCAGCGTAGCAACGGACGCCGGAGCGTGGGTTATGTCTTCGGAAACCGCCATTGCTGAGAATCCTGCCGAATCCGCTGGCATGGCCGTGAAAGTTGTGATGTCCGCCGTTTCAAATCCCAGCCGCGAGCGCTCCAGATTCCAGAGTGTGTGGAACAGTAATCCGGTTCCCACCAGCAGGAGAGTAGAAAGAGCCACCTCAACCGCGACCAGTGATCCGCTAACCTTTCTACCCACCACAGGCGAACCGGTTCGACGCGAGCCAGCCTGCAATGCAGCTTGAGGATGGGTGCGCACCACCAGCAGCGCCGGCAGGATTGATGATAACAACGTCGTGATCACGGCAATCCCGGCGAGCACCAGCAGGATGCTCCAGTGAATCGCGATCGAATCGGCGCGCGGGATGGTTCCCGCCGGTAGCTTGCGGATTGCCAGCATAGCCAGCTTGGCGAAAAATAAGCCGAGAGCGCAGCCCAATAGGCTCAGGGTTGATCCCTCTGTCAATAATTGCCGGACCAGCCGGATGCGACCGGCTCCGAGCGCTCTTCGTACGGCAAATTCCTGCTGCCGGCCCAGGCAGCGGCTGATTAGCAGATTGGAGACATTCGCGCACGCAATCAACAACACCAAAGCCAGTGCTCCCAACAACGCATAGAGCACCGGCCGAACCGGCCCAGTCAGCAGTTCCTGATACGACGTTGCCCGAAAGCTTACCGGACCGCGGGATTTGTCGACGGGTATATGCGCCGCAATGGCGTTCAGCTCCTGTTGCGCCTGCCCAATACTGATTCCGGGACGCAGTTCGCCAACAATTTCAAAGAAGTTATAGCCCCGGTCCTGCAACATCGTTTCAGTCGGCGCGAGTGCCACCCACACACCTTTCTGGATGTCCGGTTCCATGTCTTCGGGAAAACGAAAGCTCCGCGGCATGATGCCGACCACGGTGTATGTACGGCCACCAATATTCGCTACTTTCCCCACAATGTCGGGATCGGCGCGGAAGTCCTGCCGCCACAGCTCTTCCGACAGCATCACTGCAAGTGGACCGCCGGTTTGCCCCTCAGCCTCGGTAAAGGTGCGGCCCAGCAATGGCCGCGCTCCCAGCATGGAGAAGAGATTCGCAGTAACGTGAGGTGCAACGATGCTCTGGGATGCATCGCGACTCACCAGAACCGACACGTCTTCCGAGTAGCCGCCGACATCCTGCAAAAGTCTTGATTGCGCGCGAATATCGCGATAGTTCAGCCATGAGGTCGAGGAAAAGCCTGGTTCGTCCTTTCCTATGAAGACCAGACGATTCGAGTGGGCGTAGGGCAGCGGTCGCAGCATCACGCTTTGGATCACGGTGAAGATGGCGCTATTGGCACCAATTCCGAGGGCCAGAGTGACAACCGCCAGCAGCGCGATTCCCGGTGCTTTCCGCAGCTGCCGCAGCCCATGCCGCAAGTCATAGAGCAGTGTATGCATTTCGCAGCCTTTCGTACCTTCATGCCATTCCTGGCTTCCAGGATCGGGGAAAGCATGAAGGATTACGAACTTCCGAGGAGAAGCAAGCCTCAGGATGGCACGCTCCTCGCCACATATCTGAGAATACCTTACTTATTTGTCAGAAGGTTCCGCGCACTCGTGGGGGCAGCGGCAATTGGCCACTGGCCGAAAATGGCGGCCGATGTTCGAAAGCGAACAGCAGTGCTTGAATTGAAACCTTCCAGTGTCATTGGCGACCGATCTTCATTTCGCGTTTTGACCGGCTTCGCTGGCGAAGCTTTTTGCTTGGTCGTGAGATGAAGGCGCTCGGAGCCGCGCGTGCGCAATGCGCAAACTAATGAGAGATGCTGAAGCTGGTCCACGGATACGCATCCATGTCCCGTTGCAATGGCTTCTCCCAGCTGAATTCTGGGTGTGCTGCGATGTGTTCGGCAGCTTTGAAACTGTGGCCGCAGGCATGACCGGCAGCTGCAGTGAAACTCATGTTCGCGATCATGCTCGTGTCGGCAGCCTTGTTTTGCACGGCACCCGCCAGAGCGTATGGGCCAACCCAGCCGCTTGAGCCTCGGGGAGACAAATCGATGTGCCCGTCCAGTGCTCGCTCGTCCGCATCTTCTTTCTTTTCGATGACATCGTAGTGGTCGGCGAGAAAGTGCTGGGCCGTCGAGACGTCGATTTTCCCTTTGCTTTGCGACATCAACTGCTCCCACCTTGCATGTCGTGCGACTGAGCTCTGCGCGAGATCGCCAGAATTGAAATCGGTCTCCTCGGCAATAAGCTTCTCATTAATCGGGAAGTTCGATCCTACGAAGTATCCATCGCTGGAGCGCGCCAGGTTCACGTTCTTCAATCCAAGTTCCAGGCGCCCAATTTCGTTTTTGCGCGTGTCAGCTACCAACCACGTATTGGCATATCCGCCGTTGTTGCCTTCCTTCATGATGCCCGCAAAGTCGTCGATCGAAGCCGAATACTGCGCCGCCTTGCGCGCCCGCACGAATTCAGGAATCCCGTTGGTATCGAATCCGGCGAAGTGGCTGATCGTGGTTTCAGTAATCGCCATTCCCGCAGTGTTGACCACAAAGTCGTCCGCACTATGAATCACTCCCGGTAAGCCATCCATCAGCATGCGATAGCCCTGCCCGGGCACAATGTCGTAGATGATCGTCCAGCGCTCGCCTTCAAGATAGGTTGACCAGTTGTTGTGCGCGATTACGATCTTGCCATCCCTGGTATAGCTGCCGATAGCGACAAATGCGCTGCAATGCTCTGGAACAGAGTTCGTCGCGGTCTGAAGGCCATGTTCTTTGTTGTATTGTTTGTTGTAGTAACTCCACTCCGTGAGCGCGTTCAGTCCGATCACGTCCCATACATCCAGCTTTACACCATGGGAATTCGCGCCATCCGCGATTCCTTGTAGCTCGTCTCGATACTCTTGCTCAATGTGCGGCCACATCATGATCCGGGACGCCTCGCGAAAGAACGACCACGGCTTCTTATAGTCATGCTCAGCCTCGAGCTTTACCACGCTCAGCATGTCTGCGACTTCGGGCGCTAACAAATATCCGTTCTGAAATCCGATCTGGTGAGGTGTCCCTTGCAAGTGAACGAAAGTCCAGCCGTTCTTCTGCGGAAGGCGGAAACCGCCGGTCAATTCATCCCCTGCTGCATGCGTGCAGTCGCGAAACAAAAGTACACTGGCGCCAATCAATAATATGGGGTAAAGAATTCGGCTCACGAACGTTCCCCTTTAATAACATTGAATTCTAGCAGAGCCCAGTTGTGGCCCGGGATCGGGCATACTCTCAAGGATCGACGTGATTGCGCCATTCCACGGTAAAACTCGCCGATCACAAGTGACGATGAAGTAAGGATGGTGAAACCTGCACAGGGCGTGGTACGAACTACTCGGCGTTTTCACATTGGTGCAAAAAAATAGCTGTCGCAAATCGCAATTCAAACTTGTAATTGTGGGGGTTACAAGTAGGCCTAAACGGCTGCAATAGTCATGCTCGCAGTCGGGCGATGCGCTTAGTACAACGCTCCGCGTCAGCCCTAATCCAGCCCCTGCGGGTGCGTATAATCTTTAGGCGGGAGGAGCAGGAAATGGAACATTCAGTTAAGGGCATTGTTGCCGTTCTGTGCCTCATTGCGATTCGAGGTCCTGCGACCCACCTTGCTGCGCAGGTAAATCCCTACAAGGACGGTATCCCCGGGGTTACCGGCTATCGCGCTGAGGTTCTGGCGGAAGTCATGATTCAGGAGGATAAGTTTTTGCGCCTCGCTGAAGCCATTCCCGCTGCAAAGTACACATGGCGCCCTGCGCCTGATGTCCGTTCGGTTGCCGAAGTGTTTCTGCACGTCTCCGCCGCAAACTTCAACGTGTACCAGCTCGTGGGCACGCCTCCACCTTCGGGTCTGGACATAAAAGGGCTCGAAAAATCGACGACTGAGAAGACCAAAGTCATCGCGACCTTGAAGGAATCATTCGCTCACGCCCGCAAAGCGATCCATTCTATGTCCGACGCCGACCTCGATAAGAGTTTGGACTGGTTTGGCGGGAAGAACACCGAGCGCGGTGTCCTGCTCTTTGTTACCCGCCATGCCGCCGAACACCTTGGTCAATCCATCGCCTACGCCCGCTTCATGGGAGTGGTTCCTCCCTGGACGGAGGATGCGCAGAAACAGGAGAAGCAGGAAATTTCACCCAAAACAAAGCAGTAGCGCATTCATACGAGGAGCCAACCTGGCCGTTAAGTCGGCTCGGCGAGGTGGAGGTCAATTATTTTGTGAAACGATGCGAGCGCGCACTCAAGGTCAGTTAAGGTATGACCCACGGTGGTGAAGACCTTCGCTTTAAGCGCGTCCTCGCCAGAGGCCGTGCGCCGGGCGTCGCCTTCAGGCGAATAGAAATTCCTTGGTGCGCAGCTGCTTGATGCGGTCCCTGATTTTCGCGGCCTTCTCAAATTCGAATCGTTTCGCCGTCTCCCGCATTTCGTTTTCAAGCCGGGCAATGAAGGCGTCCAGCTCGTCCTGGGTTTTGAATTCCGGGATCTCATCCGTGGATGATTTCGCGAGTTCCGGGTAGTCGGCTTCGATGATGGCGGCAAGCGACATCTCCAGGGGGCGGACGATTGATTGCGGGGTGATGCCATTGGCCGTGTTGAAGGCCTCCTGGATGGCGCGACGCCGACTGGTTTCATCGATGGCCTTCTGCATGGACTCGGTGACGTTGTCGGCATAGAGTACGGCGCGACCGTTCAGGTTGCGGGCGCAGCGCCCGATGGTCTGAATCAGTGACCCGCTCGAGCGCAGAAAGCCTTCCTTGTCGGCGTCGAGCACGGCCACCAGCGAGACCTCCGGCAGATCCAGTCCTTCCCTCAGCAAGTTGATGCCGATAAGCACATCGAACTCTCCCCGGCGCAGATCGCGCAGAATCTTGACCCGCTCGAGGGTTTCGATCTCGGAATGCATGTAGCGGCACTTTACCCCGACTTCGCCGTAATATTCGGCGAGGTCTTCCGCCATGCGCTTGGTCAGGGTGGTCACCAGCACGCGCTCGCTCCGCTCTACCCGCTGGCGGATCTCATGCAGCAGGTCGTCAATCTGTCCTTTGACCGGGCGGACCTCGACTTGGGGATCGACCAGGCCGGTAGGACGAATGATCTGCTCGATGACCACACCCGCCGATTTTGTCAGCTCGTAAGGGCCGGGCGTGGCCGACACGTACATGGCCTGGTTCGTGCGATGTTCGAATTCGGCAAACGTTAAGGGACGGTTGTCGAGGGCCGAGGGCAGGCGGAAGCCGTACTCCACCAGGGTTTCCTTGCGCGAGCGGTCGCCGTGATACATGCCGTGCAGCTGCGGAACCGTCTGGTGGGACTCGTCGATAAACATGAGGTAGTCGCGGGGAAAATAGTCAAGCAGCGTCGGCGGAGGCTCGCCCGGCATACGGCCGGTGAAATGCCGGGAATAGTTTTCGATACCGTGGCAGTAGCCGACCGACTTGATCATCTCCAAGTCGTAGAGAGTTCGCTGGTGCACCCG
Organism: Acidobacteriota bacterium; assembly: GCA_019241535.1. Taxonomy (GTDB): domain Bacteria; phylum Acidobacteriota; class Terriglobia; order Terriglobales; family Acidobacteriaceae; genus Gp1-AA145. Next base: position 10,171 of record JAFAWX010000290.1, read on the forward strand.
CTGTGCCTCCACCCGCCGACCCTGCTTTTCGAGCTCCGACTCCCACCACGCCAGCTCCTCGCGAATCGAACTAACCGCGCGAGAGCGTGTCTCCGGCTTCATCACATAGTGGGTTTTGGGGTAGATCGGCAGCCGCACATATTTCTGCCGCACCGTGCCAAACAGGGGATCAATTTGCGCCAGTAATTCAATCTCGTCGCCCCAAAGCTCGATGCGGTAGGCCATGTCGTCATAGGTAGGAAAGACTTCGATAACATCGCCGCGCACGCGAAAGGTGCCGCGGCGAAAATCGCCATCGGTTCGCTCATAAAGAATTTCTACCAGCTTTCTGGTGATGTCCTCGCGCCTGATCTTCTGCCCTTTCTCGAGGAAAAGCAGCATGCCGTAATAGGCTTCGGGGGAGCCGAGCCCGTAGATGCAGCTGACGGAGGCGACAATGAGGCAGTCGCGGCGTTCAAACAGGGAACGCGTGGCGGAGAGTCGCAGCTTGTCGAGCTCGTCGTTGATGGTCGCCTCCTTCTCGATGTACAGGTCGGCGGCGGGAACGTAGGCTTCCGGCTGGTAGTAGTCGTAATAGGACACGAAATACTCGACCGCGTTCTGAGGAAAGAAATTCTTAAATTCGTGATAGAGCTGCGCGGCCAGGGTTTTGTTGTGCGCCATCACCAGTGTGGGACGGTTGATGCGCTCGATGACCTTGGCCATGGTATAGGTTTTGCCCGACCCGGTTACCCCGAGCAGCACCTGGTGTTGCTCGCCCTCAAAAACCCCACGCACCAGGGCCTCGATGGCGCTCGCCTGATCGCCTCGAGGCTGGTAATGGCTGAGTAGTCGAAAGTCCATGGCAGGCTTGTTCCATCGAGCCGCCTGGTGAAAGGCGGCACGATGGCTGCTAAAAAATTATAGCCTGAAGGAGACGGCCGGGCCGCTCAGCGCGGGATGGTGAAATTGACCGTGATCTCGGTCTTGATTTCAACCGGCTGGCCGTTCAGAAGATAAGGACGGTACTTCCACTGGCGAACGGCGTCGGTGGCGGAGCGAGCAAAGAGGGAGTCGCCTTTGAGCACCCGCACGTCCTTGATATAGCCTTCTTTGCTGATTGTGGCCAGCAACTCCACGCTGCCTTCTTTACGCGTCTGCCATGCCAGCGGGGGGTAGGTGGGAGGAACTTTTTTGAGCAGCAGGCCCTGAGACACGCCCTGGGAGACCTCGACCAAGTGCGGCGTGATGCGCGGAACCGCAGCTTGGGTGGCAACAATCGCTTCGAGCGTATTAGTCGAACCAGCGCTGGAAACTACGTCGAGCGCGGGAGGTGGTTGGGGTGAGCTTGCCGGCGCCGCCGAAGTCGTCCCTGTTCCTGTTCCGGTCTTGACGACCAACGGAGCTGGTCTAAAAGCTTTGGCATCAGGAGACATCGGCAACTCTTGTACGTCGATGGTGTCAGGTGCGGCGTCGCGAGCCGCTTGCGCGCGCTCAACCGGGGCCGAGCCCTGCTTTGACGATGCGGCTTTGGTCTCGGGCGGCAAATCCGGTTGTAACACGGCGGCTGGTTCAGCGGCTGGGGCCTCTGGAGTGGCAGGCGCAGGAGTGACGGTGGCGGGCGTTGCGGCCGGCGTAGGACGGCCGATGACATTGTCTAGCCAGTGCAGCTTCAGACCCACATAGCCGAAAGCACCAAGCGCGAGCGCCAATCCGGCGATCCTCAGCAAAGTGGCGGCTTTCCTCTCCTCGCGGTTTTCTAAACGAGAAAAATCAACCTGCCGGGCGCTTCGATCTAACGAGCCCTCTTTCATCGGCGAATTGGTCGAGGTGGGGTGCATGCTCGCGGTCAGTTCGCTGCGGTTATCAAGCGCGGGCGCAGGGGCTGCAGCGGCTGCACCCAGCTCTCGAACGCTGATTGAAAGCGGTTCGACGCGGGGCGCGGGTGCCGGTTGCGGGGGGCGAGATCGTCCCCAGGGCGACGGCAGAGACTCGAGGACTGCCACGTCGGCCGCTTCGGGCGCCTGCGTCGGTTCGGGCTCGACGTCGAGTGCTGAAGGTGGTGTGGCAGCGAGTGTTCGAGCAGGTAACTTGGGGGTGATCGCTGTTGCTGACAGGGTGGCGGCCGGCAGCAGGGAATCGGCCGGCGGATAGGTGCCGGGTGCTGACTGAGCAATCTTTGACTCCAGGGTCGCGGCTTGCGGCACCCTGGGTTCGTTTTTTCGCAACAAGCCACGGGCGACGCGCAGCGTACTCTTCGATTGCTCGATATTGATCGGCTTGGTTAATACCAGATTGGCGCCAATACGGAACGCCTTGGCAACTCCCGACTGCCCATCAACGACTGCTACCGAGAGACAAGAATGATTCTGGCTGGAATCGCGCGCAGTTTTAAACAGCAACGCCGCATCGGCTTCATTTTGACAGTCGACCACCAGCGCATCAAAGCGCTCGTCGGCAAGCTTCCTGACGGCGACGGAGGCTTCGGGGGCGGAATCAACGGTAAAATCAAGCTCGCTTAGCACCTGGATTACAGTGCGCGCGGTCTTCTCGTCGGGGCAGAAAAGCAGGGATTTATGGCTCATGATCGCATGGTAGGTACACCGGTGTAGAGCAGCAAGTTACTGACGTAATTGAGCGAATTCCATGAATCGCGGCAGGAAATCCGCTGTCCCGCTATGGCTTAAACTGGCCTGGACGGTCTGGCTGAGTTTGTGGGCAAC
>JAFAWX010000040.1 GCA_019241535.1 Acidobacteriota bacterium
GCGGTGTTTTGCACTTGACCGGCGGCACCCGGAAGGAGGGGAGCGTTACCTGCGAAACCCTGATGAAGCTTTGCAACCAGAAGACCGTGGATCTAGAGATCGAAGGGGGCGCGGCGGTGAGCGTCACCGCGGGTCAGGCCCCGGTGATTAATGGAGCGGCCGAAGAACGTATGCGTGTTGGCTGCGGCTCAGCAACGGTTGGTATGTTCGCGAAGCAGTGGTGGGGCCATGCCGACGAGGTAGTCGTGATTGACGATCACATCACCGGCGTTCTTTCCGAGCACCAGGCCGGAAAACTCCTGGGGGTGAGAGCGACGGGCATTAAGATCAAGGGTCGGCGCTCGACTCCAGGACGCTACTTCCAGGTAGCCGAACCAGGCACCGGCTGGGGTGGGACAAACATCTCAGACCCGCTGTCGATCATTGCTTCGTTTGATCGTGAAATCGCCTGGCCCAAACTTCGCCTGCTGCTGGTCAGCACGACCGGCGAGCAATACGCTTATTATGAACTCGATGAGGAGCTGCGCCCGATCGAGAAGGAGCTTCCGGCTGCGCTTATCGAGTCCGTCTTGCGGATCAAGGAGAACTGCGAGCCCGCACTTTCGACAGTCCTGTTCATGGGCGGTGCAGGCGGATCGTTGCGGGCGGGAGTAACCGAGAATCCCGTCCGTCTGACTCGTTCTATCAAAAACAATTTCACTCGTGTCACCTGCGGCGGCGCGCCCGTGTACATTTGGCCCGGCGGTGGTATCACGCTGATGGTAGATGTGACCCTGGTGCCGGAAAACGCGTTTGGGTATGTCCCCACACCGGCTCTGGTAGCGCCCATTGAATTCATGCTGAAGCTCGAAGATTATGCCGCGCTCGGGGGACACATGGATCACGTTCAGCCCCTCAGCTCCCTGCTTAACGATCTTCGGCGGCATGTGATGTCGCCAAGTTCTTCCGGAATCCGTTCATGAGGGAACCACCGCTGGCCCGGCCATTGCCCGACGGACGGCTGCACCTGCACGATGGCCCTATCGACCTCATTCTTGAAGCATTCGGCGAGCGCCATGAAATACGCGCTGGCTACTACTCAGCCGCAAAGCGCTTCGCGAACATCCTCGACGAATTATGCGAGGAGCTTCCCTTGCTGCGCTCTGCCGCGCGGCGTGACGGTCCTCAACCTTCGGGCCGGGTGGCGCGGCGGATGGCATCGGCGGTTGAACCATTTGCGGAATCTGTATTTATCACACCCATGGCTGCGGTGGCGGGAGCGGTGGCCGAGGAGATTCTCGAGGCCATGATTATGTCGGCGAACCTCGAACGTGCCTATGTGAATAATGGCGGCGACATCGCCTTCCACCTTGCGCCCGCGGAGAGCTTCATCGTGGGAATGGTCGAACGTCCCGATCGTCCCTCTTTATTTGGCACGTTGCGCATTGACGGCTCTCGACCCGAGCGCGGCATTGCTACGAGCGGCTGGAGAGGGCGCAGTTTTTCCCTCGGCATTGCCGATGCCGTCACCGTGCTCGCTACTTGCGCCAGCAAGGCGGATGCTGCCGCTACTGTGGTTGCGAATGCCGTTGATCTGCCCGGGCATCGGGCGATCTTGCGGGTTCCGGCCCGCGAGTTGGCTCCCGATAGCGATCTCGGAGACCGCCCGGTGACCCGGAACGTCGGCCGGCTTGATGCTTCAGAAATTGAGCAGGCGCTTGACGCGGGCCTGGCAGTCGCACTCGAGATCATTCACGAGAGTCTTATTTCCACCGCAGCGCTGAACCTTTCCGGGGTTACGCGGGTCGCGGGCCCGGCTTTCACAAGCGGGAACCTTAGGGCAATGGGAACTTCGTTGCTCGGGAGTGCTGAAAGTGCCTGAAGTTTCGATTCGCAAAGAGCTCACGTTGCTCGAAGAAATCTTTCACGAAGGGGGGCCTCAGGCCGCAGTCCCTCTGCGGCGGGCCGCAGCCCTGAGCGTGATCCGCAATCCGTTTGCCGGAGCGTACGTTCGGGAGATCGCCGGTTTCATGGATGACCTGAAGCCCCTTGGGCTTCAAATGGCACGCCGCTTAATCGAGATATTGGGTGGCGAGACGCGGGTTGTGGAAGGCTATGGCAAGGGAGCAATCGTCGGTGCTTCCGGCGAGATTGAACACGGCGCTCTCTGGCATGTACCCGGCGGTTATGCCATGCGCGAGACTCTCGGCAATGCCAAGGCTATCGTGCCGTCTGCAAAAAAAGTTGGCGGCCCGGGGACACGTCTCGATGTACCGATTACCCACATTAATGCTTCTTACGTGCGGAGCCATTTTGACGCCATGGAGGTCGGCTTGACCGATGCGCCACGTAGTGATGAGTTGGTGCTGGCGCTGGTCATGACCACAGGGGCGCGCGTACATGCTCGCGTCGGTGGTCTGAAAGCTTCGGAGATCGAAGGAAAGGACGGCCTGAGATAAGGATGAAGATCCGCAAGATTGTGACTTTTATCGAGGAAACCCGGCTCGAGATGGGCAGGCCGGTTGATCCACCAACTCGCCGCGCGGCAACGGTTGCAGTCATCGAGAACCCATTGGCTGGAATCTTCGAGGAAGATTTGAGCGAGCTGATGTCAATGGGAGAAGCGCTGGGCAATCTTTTGAGCGAACGCACGCTGCTGGCGCTCGGTGTACCTCCAAGTGCCGTAGAGAGTTACGGCAAAGCGGCCGCGGTTGGCGAAAATGGCGAGCTCGAACACGCCGCTGCCCTGCTTCATCCCAAATTCGGTGCGCCGGTGCGAAAGTTACTAGGGAAGGGCGCCGCCATTATCCCGTCATCGAAAAAACGGGGCGGGCCCGGTCTGGCGTTGGACATACCCCTGGGACACAAGGATGCG
>JAFAWX010000297.1 GCA_019241535.1 Acidobacteriota bacterium
TATCGCCAATTAGCGCAGATGCCGCCTCCGGTATTGCAAAGCTGTTCCGTCTCGGCGCTTGCCCGACGGGTGGCCGCCCTAGAAACCCGGGTTCCGGTGAAGGTGACCGCCGGTCCGGATGTTAGCTTCTTGGCTGACCCCGATCAACTGGAACAAATGCTGATCAACCTCCTGCGCAATGCGGCCGAAGCTGTGCTGCAGTCGACCGATGGCGGCAAGAATTCCGATGGCTCGAAAGGGGCGGAAGACGAGGCGCAGATCGTCATTTCCTGGACCTCTCAGGCAGACGAATTGGTTATCACCATTGAGGACAACGGGCCTGGGCTGATGAATCCTAGCAACGCGTTCGTGCCCTTCTACACGACCAAGCCGACGGGCAGCGGTATCGGACTTGTGCTCTCGCGGCAAATTGCAGAGGCACATGCCGGTTCACTTGAACTTGAGAACCGCCCCGATCGACAGGGCTGCATCGTCAAGATCATCCTTCCTTTGAAGCTGCATCAAACCATTGATAGGCAGCAGGGTGAGGTCATTGATCAGCATGGCGGCTGACTTGCTTAATCTTTCAATCGCTAGTCTCGGTGCCACATACGTCAGGGGACAGGGCTTTGGTTGCAATTGCGGGTTTGCGGTTTGAAATTGCTCTCAGGAAATGTTAGCCGTCGCAATTCGAACGGCAACGCAGGACCTCGCTCGACATTCGATCAGAATCGAGCCGGAGATGATAGAGGGCCCGACGTCAAATTGTTGAAACCGAAGCGCCATCGCCAATGCGCCCGGTCAGTATGGAAGACTTCCACCAGGGTGGCACTCGAAAATTGCAGCACTTCGGACAGTACTTTGAACCACCTTCTGCCCTTTAATTCCATCATCTTGACTCTTTTTTACAAAACCTTAGCTACATCGATGACATCTACTGAATCTCATTAAGGTACACGCGACCAGCAGGACCAACGACGGCAAAAAAGTGACCTAAATGCGCAGATTTGAACAACTCGATGCCCTCCGCGGACTCATGCTGGTGTGGATCACCTTTACACACCTGCCCACGGTTTGCAGCGCTTATCTGAACCAGCCATTTGGGTTTGTGTCCGCGGCGGAAGGTTTCATATTCTTGTCAGCACTGTTCATTGGCCGAATCGGTTTCCGTCTGGCCGAACGCAGTGGTTATAGTGCCATGCGGCAGAACTTGCAGACGCGCACGCTGCGGCTTTATCTCTACCATCTTTTGTTGCTGAGCTTTGCCTTTCTGGTGGCTGTTCCCATCGCCGCCGGCGGTACCCGTCCGGGTCTCCACAACCTAATGAATTTCTATTTCATGGCCGGTCCGCGCCGTGCGGTTTTGGACAGCTTGTTGCTCCTCTATCGCCCACCATTGCTCGACATTCTGCCCATGTATGTCAACTTTCTTGCACTTACCCCCGTTGCATTAATAATCAGCCGAAAACTCGGCTGGAAATTCACTCTTGGTGGCGGCTTTACGCTTTGGTTATTGGCGCAGTTCGGGCTGCGCCAGACAGTATGGCAGTTGCTGAATCACTACTTGGGTCTGCAAGTCCCGCTGAATGAAATGGGATCCTTCGACCTTTGGGCGTGGCAGCTGTTATGGCTAGTCGGAATCTGGATGGGCGTGCATTGGGCCAAAGGGCAATTGCCGGTCGTGGATTTTGCCAAGAAGCTTACAACTCCGGCGTTGATTATCGTTCCTATACTGCTCATCATGCGTTATGCCGTTGGCAACGGCTTCGAACTCGGCGGCTATGAACAATTCTTCGATAAGTGGCACCTGGGGCTGGTGAGGCTTATTGACTTCGGCGCTTTGGGGATTGTTCTGATTCGCGCCCGCCAATATTTGAGGCCACTCTCGATTCGTCCCTTGGTACTACTCGGCCAATCCTCACTTCAGGTTTTCTGCACCCACATATTCTTCTGTTTCGCCGGCCTTACGCTGCTCGGTAATGCTTCGATGTTGAACGGCTGGAAACAGCTCGGACTCTTGTCGGCCACGCTTTTGGCCATGTTGCTTACGGCGAAGCTGTTCTCAAAGAGGGAGCAGATCGCCGACACAACTCATTCGACCGCGATGCATACCGTGATCCGGAGCGTGCCGGAGCCGGAATACTTCCTAGCCGTGCCGACACTCGCTAAGAAGGCACAGCCACGGGTCGGCCGCGAATTAGTTCAATCGCATTGACCGTCGCCAGAGCCATGGCTACTGCTTTTGGTCAGGCTCTCTCGCGATCTGTGCTCGACCTCGGCCTGCAGCTTCCGAATGACAGGTACCTGCAGATGGTGCCGGATGGCGCCCCGCAGAATTGGGCCCGCGATGGCGTCGAGTTCAGGCAACTTACCTCGATCAACGTCCTTCTGCATCGAGCTGCGCGTGCCTGGCGGGAGTGCGTTTATTGATGAAAGCACTGACTCAGGACTGACAATCGCGCCCTCGGATTGCGCAACCGCGCATGCCTCACGAACACTGTCCTGAAGCTGCCGCCTCAGTGCCTGATCCTGAGCGATCTCCCCCGTAGTTTTGTTGGCTGCGGTGGTTGCAAGAGCCAGAGGTGCCAGAAACACCAGCTTGCTCCAAAGCAACGTTTGCTCGTCATCCACGAAATTGCAGGTAAAGCCAAGCTCTCGCAGCTTGTTGATCGTGCTATCGAGCAGCGGCGAGCCAGCCGCGGAGATGTTCAGGCGGGCGAATGGTGAGCGATGCACGATATGGCCCCGGCTAGCTCGCTCGGATTCTACCGTGATAGTTGCAGGAATTACCCGACTGGAGCCGTAGCGCGCGCGCAGCAGTGCGACGTGATCGATCCCATTCAGCAAGGGCAAAATAGCGGCGATCGCTGTTGAGTCCGGGATAGAGCCGAGCGCCTGCTCAAGCTCAATCGCCTTTACTGCGATCCACAATATGTCGACTGCTGGAACTGTACTGCTGTGTTCCACTGCGACAGTAAAACGTCCAAAAGAACTCTCAAGCTGTATCACGTCGGGATATAGGGCGGCCGTATCGCTCCTGACTATTACCGTAACCGCCTCGCCGCTATACGCTAAGGAGGCCGCAATCAGCCCTCCTACGCCGCCAGGGCCTAGAATTGCATGTCGCATTCGCGACCACTCCGATCAGGAACGCTCACTGATGAATGATGGATCGCTCGAAGTCGACAACAAACATTGCGAACAAGAGAAAAGCAGCCACTATCGGGATGCACTATCACCCTTCCCTCATGAACGAGCCGCAATTGCGGCTAGCCACTTGTAAACACTCAGTCTCCCATTATAAAAATCCAAAGTACGCGAGGTCGGCAGATTCGCACTTAGTCCCCGGGACAGACCAACTGGAACGGCAGTCGCCCCCAGAACACGGCCTTGACGAGTTTCCTGAACGAAGATGATCAGCCGCAAGTTGCTTTCGTGTCCCAGATTTGCAGACGGTATCTGCACATCCCGCGACAGGCTTTGATTCCGCTTGAGCTCCCCGATTTTCGTCAGGGTCCTTACCACAGCAACGTGAGTCAATCGGTGACCTGCATTTTCCCCGCCGGAAACCTGGGATTCAGCATGGTTCAGAGCTAGTACTCCGTAAATGTCTGCGGTCTCTGAGACGAAGGAGCGGTCGAGTTCGTTAATCTCGACGTGGGCACTCACGCTGCCGGCGTGGCTTGACGAAACAGACGAAACATAGATAGCCAGCTTGGGAACCCTCAGGGCTTTGACGACCGCTTCACTGGCCGATGCTTCATTGCTTCCCACGAATTCGCGCGACCCGTCCACCACCATTTGTGGTGTATACACTCCTTCGAGTCCAAATCGTTTTGCGTAAGCGTTTTGCCTGTCGCTGTAAAGGCGAGCGGAGTACGGATCTTTCCAGCCAACTCGGTTCCAGTAGTCGACGTGTTCGCTGAGCACAATCATCTCTGCCCCCGGTACGGGCTGATGATCAAGCTTCTCGAGTAACCGGTCCGCGGGAGGACAACTGGAACATCCTTCAGAGGTAAACAGTTCAACCAGAACCGGGGGGCGGCTCTTCACTTCCGGAGCGGAATTCGCCCCGCGCGCCAATTCCGCCACAAACATCGCGAGGGCTCCCAATAAAGGGACAAACATCATTTTGATCGTCATAATGCTGGCTTTCTAGGGAATGGATGCGAGTCCGGGGTGAAAGTTGCGTGGCCAGCAAGTTCCCACTAATCTGAGGCCAACCCGAAACTTTTCTCTGTGGCGACACTCGAATAACATAGGAATGAGAATAGCAGGATGAGGTGTGTTATGTACGGTCTCCAGTCGTGGCGTTCAGCGCTGGCAATAATGATGATGGCTTTGGCGGTGGTAGGAAATGCCAGAGCGGCCGACAGGAATAGTAGCCGCGTTCCGGCCGCAGTGGTCGACGTTCCAATCACCACCTCCCGGAGCGAGCAGACCGTTGTCGTTGCCGGTGGTTGCTTCTGGGGTGTACAAGCGGTGTTCCAGCACGTCAGAGGCGTGCTCAGTGCCACATCAGGATACTCCGGGGGAGCAGAGAACACGGCCCAGTACGATCGAGTCAGCACGGGCAGAACCGGGCATGCCGAGTCGGTAAAAATCACCTACGATGCGTCCCAGGTCACATACGGCCAGCTTCTGCGTGTATTCTTCTCCGTAGCGCACGATCCCACACAGCTGAACCGCCAAGGGCCGGACGAAGGAACTCAGTATCGGTCTGTGATTTTCTATGGCAACGACGAGCAACAAAAGGTAGCTGAAGCTTACATCACTCAGCTTGAAAAGGCCAAAGTGTTTAGCCATCCGATTGTGACGCAACTGTCACCTTTGAAAGGTTTTTACGCCGCCGAGGCATACCACCAGAACTATGCGACTCGGCATCCAGACAATCCATACATCGTGTTTAACGACGCACCTAAACTGGTTCATTTGCGGCAACAGTTTCCAGACCTCTATGTTGGCAGGTAAGTTTCTTGCAGCCAATTAGAGAGGCAGGTTTGCTATTAGAGAGCGCGTTCCGGTAACGCGCCGACTGTTTCGCCAATATGCTGTCCTCTTGCCTGCTGAGCGCACTCTATTTGAGGAACTGCAAAGGGGGAAGATGGCAGCGAGCTCAACAGCCAGTTCTTGGCCGCTTCAACATCGTCTCCCGCCAAAGGCACGCCATATCGCGCTGGAAGGCATTTCGGGCCATTTAGTACTTGTTTTCGCGTAGAACGAACCGGCCCATGAATGTCCGCAAAGCCAAAGAGTTTTTAGCCAGGCGGACCAAGCGCCTGCTCAGTTATGGCTGCGGGTTTACGCTGCGCCATTGCTGCGTGCCACCGACGTTGGGATTCAAATTTGGGTTGTTGCTCAAAATATATTCACCGCTTGAATTCGCCCAGACGTTGCGATAGCCGGAAGGTAACTCTACCAGCCTGTCTTCGAACGGAGAACGATACGCGTCCACGCCTCGAATATAGCGATCGAACCGAGCCGCGGCCCGATCCGTGGCAGCTTGGCGCTGCTCATATGAGCGGCGGATGTTGTCGCTGATCTCACGGCTGGTTTGCGACAGATAGCGGCTTAGTTCTACGGCACGGTTGCTAGCCTCAATCTGGCTATTTACCATAATTTTCTGTATCTGGCTGTATAGGTTGAGCCATTCGATGTTCAGCCTTTCCGAATACAGCACAGTCTGAAACAACTTGAACTGCTCCTCGAGCTTGCCCTTGTCAGCCCTCGAGTAGCGGATGCCATCAATGCCCCAGAATGTCATGGGAACGCCCTGAATCGGTGTTGTCCACATACCAACAACACCGTAGATATCCATCTCCACCGGCTTGCTCTCGTACTTGTACTCGATGCGGATCTTGCCGCCGGAGAATTTGGCGATCCCCTGCAGTTCCGGATAGTTTGCCGCCGCTACAGCCTGTGCCATTTCCGGTAGCAGCTCTTGGCTGGTGATGCTGGCCCCCGGAAGGTGCGCCGAATACCGGGGCAGGACCAGAATGCGCAGTGCCGCGGTAGCATCACTGATAGGCGGGTGGACCTCGTTACCCAAATAGTAGGAGCCTTGGGGAAAGCCGAAGGCGGGCAGGGTGGCAGCCCAAATGCACGGAATGTCTGGGACCGCGCCGATCTCCTCCACCCCATGCGGATTGTAGATTCGAATGGAAACCGTTGCCGGACGGGACGGATTGGCCCGCCAGATCACCCCGCCCTCCACACTCCAGTCCGCGGGCATCAAAAAGCGAAGTGCCTCGATCCCTAACTGCTCATCGTGAACAACGAATGGTTTCAGTCGTACCACGCCAGTCTTGCTGAATGAAATCGGCGCCTCCTCAGGTGAGCCCTCCGCGCTCGAGATGCGTGTCTTAAGAGCGATCTCATTTGTCGTCTGGCTGTTACAAGCGGTGCAGACTGAGATCATCACAAGGAGACCAAAACGCCTTAGGCCGAACATGCTTCCGCCTCCGGAGTGAATGTTTGCATATTTTATAACCGGGGGATTAGCGGTAGATTCGAGCCGCCGCACGCCGCATTGTCGAGGCGCGATCGTAGTAGTGTACAACGGATAGAATACTGAGCTTGAACCCTTTGTTGCTCTCAATTTCTTTCCGATGCGGTAGCGGGGACCCACAAGCGCTTGAATTTCGCCGTGAGTCACCAGCTGCCTCATTACCGAGCCATGCCAACCTCTGCGCGCATCAAATCACGCAAGGAACGGTACGTAAGCACGCCAAGATTCAGCCGATTTGAGGCTTAAAACGTGAACCGCTTTAAGCGGCTCACGTTGTTCGATGACAGCTACTGTGGCAAATAACGGCTTAACGTGAGATTGCTGACTGCATTGAAAGCAGGACTTGTTGTTCCAGCCGTCGTGCCTGCGACCACGATCTTGCCGTCGGATTGGATGAGCACCTTAGAATACCCTCGGGCGTTGGCGGGCAGCTGGTTGAGCACCACTCCCGCGCGGCCGAACGTGGAATCCAGGCTACCATCGGTATTCAGCCGGATCAGCGCATTGTCAACGGTGTTGCTAGATGGTACCGAATGGGCGCCGGCCAGCACAATCTTGCCGTCGGCTTGAACAGCAATTCCGGAAACGGCGTCTGACACGCCACAACCTACTACTCCTGCAAAATTGAAGAGTGGCCGACTAAACGTACTGTCCACGGTGCCGGTCAGAGTGTAGCGGATCACTGTCGTGTTGTAATCGTGGCAGCGTCCTGAAGCGGCGTTTTGTACCTCCGCAAGGACATAGTCGCCGCCGTGCTCGATTGTTTCGGCGCCGAATGACGATCCAGCGATCACCGCGATGGACCCACCCGTGACGTTTGATCTCGCTGTACCCGTTGAGCTGAATTGAGCGATCGCCGCAAAATTGACCGTGACGATGTCGCCGTTTGCAAGTAGCGCCATTGTGGTGACGCCCTGACTGGCGGCTACTTGTATTGACCCACCCTTGCCAAACGTTGTGTCCGGGGTACCGTCGGCATTGTATCTGGCCAAAAGTGTCTGGAAAACGCTTGTGCGGTAGCCGATGTTGCTAGCCGTAGCACCCAGCAAAATCTTGCCATCGGGCTGCACCAGAGCAGGGCCCGCACTAAACCCCCAGCCAGTGGGCACGCTCGGGGGGATCGTCAGGCCCCGATTGCCGAAGCTGGTATCCAAGCTTCCGTCTGAATTCAGGCGGACCACCGAACCCCCGCCAGCGACCACGATAATTTGGCCGTTGGGCTGCAGCGCGAGCGCGCCCGCGCTCGACGGGTTGTTATTTGGCGCAAACGGGTTTGTAACTCCGCCTGTGCCAAAGCTGTTATCGAGAATGCCGCTCGGTTCAAAGCGCACGACTTGAAAGGGAAAGTAGGCGTTGCTGACCAGGATCTTCCCGTCGGGCTGCTCGATCATGTCACCGGGTAGAAATTGTGAGTTGAAGTCTGCTGACACAATACCGTTCGAGCCAAACGTCGAATCGAGGCTGCCTGCGGCGGCATAGAGACTTTGAACGGCGCCCACCAAGCCAAAAGCCAGCAGAGCGGGCAGAACAACACGGGGAAATTTCATGGGAGTCTCTCGCTTTCTTACGACTTTTCTCAGATGTGGTAATTCACCCGGACCATCTGACGCAAATACCCGAACTAACACAAAACGATGACACTGGTATACCGCGATGAACTTTCGACCAACATTGCCGAGCGTGCGTCCAGTAAAACGCGCGCAGAGAAACCATTTGTCCGGATGGCGTAAAGAATTTGCCAAGGTTCTGTCAGAAATACCCCTCCCTGGTTTTTGTGCTATCGGCTATCGCAAAAAGACAAGCAATGTTCTATTGAAGTGACACACTCTCATTGATATTTTTCGCGGACCTAGGGAAATTCGCGAAGGCTGGAATTAACCCTTGGGTGCCGTT
>JAFAWX010000035.1 GCA_019241535.1 Acidobacteriota bacterium
CTGAAAACGGCCTGCCGCGATGGCGAGAAGACGACTTACTGCACCGCCTGCTACACCGGACGATACCCTACCAACCTGCACGAACTTGAGGCCAGCCAGCCGGCGATGGCTGAGAAGGGTTGAGCTTCACAATAGCTGGCTGCACTGTCCGGGGCATTTCACTCAATTTGAATTTAGCAGTGCCAACCTCAGGCCACGGTGCGCAGCTTTCCGGGCAGGAAGTGGTAGGGAGGCCAGGGGCCGGTAACAGAAATCTCGCAGTTCTTAAGCTGTTTCGCGGCCGTCGTATAGCGGTTCTGATACTTTTCGATCGATTTCGAGTCAATCAGGTGGGCGATATCGATGAGCATTCCATCGGTATCGACGCGCTTGCAGCTGATTTCTTCCTCGAGCGGGTTGAACAGCCGGTGTACCTGCACCGAAAGCGCTTTGGCCCGGGTCTGGCGCTCGCGATCGCACATGGCTTTTTCCTTGAGCTTTGCCAGATACTCCCCGCCAACCGTATCCGGAACCTGGACGTCGCGCAATTCCTTGAGTGACCCATCTCTCACCAGCAGCTTGACGTGCATTTCGGCTTTGCCCTTCAGGCGGGCAACACTTTCCCCGAAAGCCCGGCGGTTGGCACGCACCGCATGTTTCAGGCTGTCGTCGCTGTCAAAAATGGTGCCAAAGCGGAAAGGCAGCACCGTTCCCTGGCGGAAACAGACGCTCACCACCCGCGCGTGCTCGAGCACGTGTTTTTCATCGAGCGCGTTGGTGGCGCGCTCGAACTCGCTGACGATGACTGCAAACTCGCCGCTCGGATAGCTGAGGACCGTGGCACCGTTTACACCCTGAATGCCTTCAAGAATATAAGGACGACGTGTGCGTGTTCCGTTAGTGAAGCGCTGTTCAGTAAGGCAGTAAGCGTACCAAGACATAAGTGGTCTCTCCAAAGCTGGTCAGAGGCATACCGCTTACCTCAGTTTTCGAGACAACGTGTCAGTTCGAACCCAGGAAGAAAAGGCAGTTGTTACGGCAAGATCGGATGCAACGCCGGCATCCAGCCTCATCTTACGACGGGAGAATCAAAAAATGCAACTATTTCGTGGCAGTACGCATCTTCCCGCGCCCGGCGAGCCCTCGCCACATGGTCCGCAACGATAGATTCAATGGGAACGTTCCAGGCTCTAAGGTCCAACTGAAGGCCAATGATGAGGTCAGGAATGAGAGTGAGGGCAAACTGAGAAGAGCAGCAATGGTTAGGCCGCCAGGAAAAAGCGTGGGCTAAGCGGCGTTGAAGCTTTCATGCCTTTCCTCGAGCGCATGACGGCACAGCAGGTCTCAGGATGCGCGGGCTTTTGATCCGTTTCGTGCCGCCCCGCGCTCGTCAAGTGCGAGTCGCACAATGCGCAGCATGTCTTCCCGCGGCGCCGGCTTGCCGGTCCAAATCTCAAACTGCCGCGCTGCCTGGTGGACGAACATTTCGCTGCCGGGAATGATCTCAGCGCCGCGCTGCCGCGCCAGCTGCAACAGGCGGGTCTCGGCCGGGTCATAGACCATGTCAAAGACAAACCTCGCGCGGATTTCCTCGCCGTTGAGCGGCGATTCCCGGGTATTCCCCATGCCCACCGGGGTTGCATTGATGATCACGTCGAAATCCAGCCGCTTCAGCTCGGCACGCTTAAGCGTGCGCGCCTTCGCCTGGCGCGCGAGTTTCTGCGCCGCTGCCGGGCTACGGTTGACCAGGAAGATTTCGGCTCCCCGTGCGCTCAACCCAAACACCGCCGCGCGGGCGGCGCCGCCAGCTCCGAGGACGAGGATGCGGGCATCGTTCAGAGCCAGGCGTTGCTCGAGAGGCCGCACCACGCCCGAAGTATCGGTATTGAATCCGTAAAGCTTACCGTCCTGCGAGCGGACGACCGTGTTGCATGCCCCGATCTTCACCGTATGCGGATCGCTGTTATCGAGATAGGGAAGAATTGCCTGCTTGTACGGCATGGTGATACTCAGCCCGTGGATGGGTATCTCGCGAACGCAGGCCAGCAGATCCTTCAAAGATTTTGTGTGCAGGGCAAGAAACACTCCATTGACGTTTTCCCGGCGCAAGGCCGCGTTCATGATCGCCGGCGAGAGAGAATGAGAGATGGGATCGCCTGCAACCCCGTACACCCTGGTGGCGGCATCGAGCCGATCGATGCGGTAGGTGGCAAGCAACTCCTGGGAGGTGATCTGCCCGGGGGCGGTTTTGTCATCGCCAGCGATCGCCCCGAAAGTAAATAAGCTACCGGACCTAAGGCCGAGGACGCGGCTGATCAGGCCTTGTTCTCCCATGCAGAGTCCAACCAGCGAGTGCTGGTCACAGTATCGCTCGAGAAACTTCATCATCACGACATTGTCGTAAAGCGCAGTTGCCGTGGCCACGATCTTGTAGAAATCCGCCCGATAGGCGGCCATCTTTCGAAGCGTCTCCTCCAAGTTATGGGTGCGGCGGAAGTCGTGGAAGGACACGACCAGGCCCGCCTTGGACCGTAACTTCTGAAGCTGCTCGGACTTAATGCGTTCGGCCGTTTCGAGCTCGACATCAAGCAGCTGGCATCCGGCCACAGCTGCTTTAGAGAGAATCTCGATCTCGGAAGGAACCGATCCGCGAAACCTGCCTCCGCTTGACGCTCGCCGGCAGGTTGCCATGGCGGTTACCAAGGGTCGGGACTCGAGAAACTGCCGGATCCGCGGGAGTGCCGAGCGTGGGTCTGGCAGGTAGTCTAACCTTAACTCAACAAAGCTGTTATCCCGGGCGACAGCTTCCGCCTTGGCCAGCATTTCGTCTGTCGTCAAGCCCGAGACGGCCACGCACAGTTTGGGCAGCTGAAACTGTAATAGTCTGGAAACGCCCGGGTTATTAACAACCGCCATGGAACGGCGCTGATATTACCGTGAGCGAACCCGGGATGCAACTCTTTGAGGGCACGAAACTTTTTAGCAGCCCTGGTATGCGACCTGCGTAACCTTGACCCCGGCCGCCCCGCTTGTTACCTTTTAAATCCGCGAAGTTTCTTTGTTTTAAGTAACTTACCCGGATACCGGCGCCTCAAGGGGAGGAACCATGAAGAAAGCAGTTTTAGTCTTATCGTTGTCCCTGCTATTGCCCGCAGCCTTGCCGGCCCAGCAAGATAGAGCCGGTGATGCGGCCCAGGGCGGCACGGTTCCCGATTCGGTAACCTTCCCCATCGAACGGGTGCAGACGCCCACGGCGGCGGACCTTTATTGTGCGGGTTTTATCGGCAAGCCGCTGGAGAAGCGCGACCGATTCGTCGCTGGCGGCCTGGAGTCGCCATTCACGAGTCGGTTCTCTAACGGCGATGCCATCTTTCTGAGCGGCTCGGGATACCAGGTTGGCCAGGAATACATGGTCATTCGAGAGCAGCGGGACCCGAACCGCTATGAGATGTTTCGCGGGCAGTGGTCGGCACTGAAGGCGGCCGGCCAGCCCTATGCCGAACTGGCGCGCATCCAGATTACAGACACCCGCAGCAAAATGGCCATTGCTCGTGTCGAGTTCAGCTGCGACGGTGTGGTGCCGGGTGACTATATCATTCCCTTTGTCGACAAACCGGCCACCGCTTTCCACCCGCCCGTCCGCTTTGATCGCTTCGGGCCTGCCAGCGGGCAGGCCAGAGGTCGCATTCTTCTGGCTAAAGATTTCGATTCCGAGCTCGGTAATGGCGCCAAGGTCTATCTGAATATCGGCGACAAGCAGGGCCTAAAGGTTGGCGACTACCTGCGCGTCGTGCGCAGCTATGAAGTCACCGCGCATGATCCTGTCGACAGCCTGTCGTTCACGGCTTCAACCACCGAGCCCACCCAGATCAGGCAGGCTGCAACCGATCCGAACTTGCTGACTAGAACCGGCGGCCCGGAGGTGCATGTTGCCGAGATGCCGCGCCGCGCCGTAGGCGAAATCGTCATCGTGGGCACCACATCGACGAGCGCCACCGGCATGGTCGTCTTCTCCGAGGAACCGGTTCATATTGGTGACCAGGTAGAACTCGAGCAGCGCTGAAGACGGGGCCTTGATCAGTCGGGGGTGGAGCCCTCTTTTGCTTCATCCCCGAATACCTCGGCTGTAAAGGCCTCGATTGTAGCCCCCGTTCGCCAGCCGTCAGGCTCGAGCCCCGCTTTCCGGCAAGTCTGCTCTAGAAACTTAATTCGGTCCCAGCCGTTCTCAAGTGCCACTTGGGGCAGAAGCAGCCCGCGACGGGAACCGAGGCTGATAAGTAGCCCGTGCCTGCCCACCTCGACCTCTTCCGCCAGTATCGGCCTGAGCGGCCCGAGCACGCTGATCGACACTCCGAGCTCGCCGGCCTCGACCAGAGTTAGAGCAGGAAAGCGCGGGTCGTCGAAAGCCGCAGCCCGAGCCGTTTCAACCACCGCCTGGTGAAGCGGCATCAAGGCGGCGGGATATCCGACACAGCCCCGCAGCTTGCCCTTGCGATAGAGAGTGGTGAAGACACCGCGTGGCTCCGACAAGTGTCCGGAAATGGTGAATTCCCGCAAGCCACGCTCTTCAAGAAGCGAGAGAACGGCCTCGTGGGCCAGCTGGCAAAGCATCTGCCGTTCGGAAGCACTATATTCCGGTGGCGCATTTTGCTCGAGGAAGGGTGCCAAGGTGTCAGATGGCGGCGGCATCGCGCTTCTTGCGTCGGCTGAGAACAAAAGCGCGCCGCCGGCGCTTGACCACATGGCGATCGATCTTGTTCCAGAATGCGACGAAGTAATCGGTGGCAGAAACCAGCGAGAGCAGCACCATGAACCAGATGGCCAGGCGGGCAATCCAGTCCACAGGAAAGATGTAAGCGCCATAAACCGGCCACTCCCGCCAGCGATGGTCGAGGATGACGGCAACTACCGAGACGATCTGCACCAACATCTTGAACTTGCCCAGATCGCTGGCTTCGATGGTGAAACCTTCCGAGGCTGCAATTCCGCGCAGGCCGCTGACCAGGAACTCCCGACCGATGATGATGACGGCAATCCAGGCCGGGACCAGGCGCGGATTAAACTCGACCAGGGTAACGAAGGCAGCGGCAATGAGCAGCTTGTCGGCAAGCGGGTCGAGCAGCATGCCGATGGTGGTGATTTGTCCCCGGCGGCGCGCAATGTAGCCATCGATGCCGTCGGTAATCGAGGCAGCGATAAAAAGCGCGGAAGCCAGAAGCTCCTTTTCTCCATTGGCGCTGGTGAAGCGCGCGCTCAAAAGCACCCACATGAACAAGGGAATGCTGCAGATGCGGGTAAGCGTTATGGAGTTGGGGAGATTCACCCGACCGCCCAGTCTAGATTA
>JAFAWX010000107.1 GCA_019241535.1 Acidobacteriota bacterium
TCGACGAAGCGTCGCGGAGAGCCCCCAAGAGCTGGCACGATCCACATGGGTTGGATGGATTCATAGCCGGTGAAGCTCCCGACCAGAAGTTCCGATCGATCAGGCGAAATGTTGTTGAGCGAGATATTGGGAAGCGGGATGGATATCGGAACGGTGTCTCCGCCCGCCACAGAAGCCTGTTTCACTACGTACCGGCCGGCGACATTCTCCTGAATAAAAATACGCGATCCATCAGTCTGCACATTGGCAACTGTCTGACCGGAGAAGCTCTTCGCGTTGCCGTCATGCGTGAGCTGGGTGTAGCCCGTGACGCGAGGCGGAGGAAGCATCGGGCGGAATGCGTAGGCCAGAGCAGCCGTGATTATGCTAATGGCTGCCGACACCATCCACCTGGTGCGCGAGCGGGCGCTATTGTAAGTTAGCCCTCGAAGCTGTGGGCGAGGTGCGACTGCAGAAGTTTGGCTGCTTTGGGCAACGGCGCCGGTTCGTCCAGACTCGATTTCTCGCTGAAGGCGCCGCAGGTCGACCATCATTTCCGCAGCACCCTGGTAACGCAGATTGCGATCCTTTTCGAGGGCCTTATTGATGATTTCATCCAGCTTCGCAGGCAGAACAGGATTCAGACGTATCGGCGCGACCGGTTCCCGGTTGAGAATGGCATCGAATACCTTCGCCGTAGTGTTTCCAGCAAATGCCGGCTGCCCCGTAGCCATTTCATAGAGAACTGCCCCGAAAGAGAACAGATCGGTGCGCCCGTCGAGCTCTTCGCCCGAGGCCTGCTCGGGGACATGTACGCGATCGTTCCCACGGCCGTGCCCGGACTTGTCAGATGCATTTCACTCATGACAGTCGGCGCTCCCCCGAGCCATGTCGCGGAACTGTGAGATTCTGGAGCGACCTTGGCAAGTCCAAAATCCAGAATCTTAGCGTGCCCTCGCTCTGTTACGAAGATGTTGCCCGGCTTTATGTCGCGATGCGTGATGGCTTTGGCGTGCGCTGCCTCCAGCCCCTCCGCGATTTCGATGCCCAATGAGAGCAGGCGGTCGGTCGCGAGAGCCTTTCCTGTAATCAACTCGCGTAGAGTCTTGCCTTCCAGCAACTCCATGACAATAAAGTACTGGCCGTCATGTCTGCCGATCTCGTAAATAGTGCAGATGTTCGGGTGGTTCAGCGCTGACGCGGAGCGTGCTTCGCGACGGAAACGTTCGAGGGCTTGCGCATCCTGAGCCAGTTCTCCGGGCAGAAACTTCATCGCTACGAAGCGGCCGAGTTCAGTGTCCTCGGCCTTATACACCACTCCCATGCCTCCGCCGCCGAGCCTCTCGACGACATGATAGTGTGAGATAGTCTGCCCAAGCACAGCGCTGAATCTTATGTTCAGGTGTAGCGCAAGTCAACGAAGGTGTGCCAATTAAACAGTGTTGCGTCTTGTTATCAACGGAAAATCCGGATACCCCTATTGCTCGGTTAGCAGAAATTGAGTATTAATATTCGGCCGCGCCCGGCTCAGCAGACGGACGGCATTCCTCATCGCGGGCCCTGCCGCGGTTCGAGCACGTCAGCTATTATTCCCTTCGCAAAACATTGACGGCGTCAATTTTTAAGTCTGGGTGGAGTGCTGTCGAAGCGCGCTATCGACCGGGAAAGCCGACTTAAGCCGGCAAGGACTCTGACGACGTGACGAACTCCGCCAAGACCTCGACAGGGTCTCGACGGCGCGCCGGTCAGCGTAGTCGGATTTCTTGTGGCCGAAACAGGTCAGCTCCAGGTTTGATAGCAGAACTCTGTTTCGGCCGGCATCCTTATTGAAATGTCCCAGGACATTATTGAAACGTCACGACGACGCTGTCGTTGGTGAATTTCAGCGAGCCTCCCCCCTCCACCGTGAAGCTCGCAAACTCTCCATTCAGCGAGCCGAACGTCATGGCGGTGTAAGTCGAGCCCTTCGCCGGGGGCCTCTTGAGGTTGACACCCACGCTCAGTATGCCAGACAGTGTGGCATTCGATTTGACGACGAGCGCCGGGGGATACGTGGTCGCAAAATTAACGCTCAGCTTACCGCTAGCCGTCTGAGTGTAATCGCCCGTCACAGTCACGGTCTCCCCATTGGTCGGTAAAAGGTAGCCATTG
>JAFAWX010000185.1 GCA_019241535.1 Acidobacteriota bacterium
CCTGACCTACATCTACGGCATCGGACAGCCGCGGGCAAACCGCATCCTCGAGCAGGCCAGGGTCGATGCCATGAAAAAGGTCCAGGATCTGGGCGAAGACGAAGTCAACCGTATCCGCCAGGTCATTGAGGGCGAGGGACTCGTCGAGGGCGACCTGCGCAAGGAGATTTCGATGAGCATCAAGCGGCTCATTGAAATCGGCTCCTATCGCGGATTTCGCCATCGCCGCAATCTGCCGGTTCGCGGCCAACGCACCCATACGAATGCCCGGACGCGCAAAGGACCGCGCAAAGGGACGGTGGCGCAGAAGAGGAAGTCGACGGCAAAGACCTAGTAGTTCGGGAAACATTCGACAGGGGTGTGGTGGGCGCCCCAGGCCCAGACGCCCGCTAAGCAAATAAAAGGCAGCAGCGAGGACGCATCATGGCCAAACCAGGAGCGGCGGGCGCTCAGGCGCCGGACAAGAAGGGCAAGAAGAAAACCTTCAAGAAAAAAGAACGCAAGCACGTCTCATTCGGGGTGGTGCATATCCAGGCGTCTTTCAATAACACCATTGTGACCATCTCGGACCAGGCCGGCAACGTGCTTTCCTGGAAGAGTTCGGGATCGCTCGGCTTCCGCGGATCGCGCAAAGGCACCCCCTTTGCCGCCCAGCAAGCGGCCATGAATGCCGCCAACATGGCGCGCGACCATGGCGTGCGTACCGTCGAAGTGCGGGTCAGCGGCCCCGGTTCCGGTCGCGAGTCGGCGATTCGCGCTCTCTCGGCGGCGGGCATTGAGGTACGCAGCATAAAAGACGTTACACCCATTCCTCATAACGGCTGTCGGCCGCCAAAACGGAGAAGAGTGTAGGAACGGTTGCAACCAGAAGAGATTTCTCCAGGAAGAAGGGGTTTTTCAGCCAGGCCTGTAAACTGGAGCGCATTTTAAGGAGAATACAACTTGGCACGCTACAAAGATGCTGTATGTCGTCTATGCCGCCGCGAGGGCATGAAGCTGTTCCTCAAAGGCGCGAAATGTTTCACCGACAAATGTCCGGTCGAGAAACGCAATTTTGCCCCCGGCCAGCACGGCAAGGATCGCAAGGCCAAAGTCGTCGGCTACGGCCTGCAGCTGAGAGAGAAGCAGAAAGCCAAGCGCATCTACTTCACCCAGGAAGGCCAGTTCCGCAACTACTTTGAAAAGGCGGTGCGTTCAAAAGGGGTCACCGGGGAATTGCTGTTGCAGCAACTCGAGCGACGGCTCGACAGCGTTGTCTATCGCATGGGTTTTGGAGTTTCCCGCCGCCAGGCGCGGCAACTGGTGCGCCACGGGCACGTTGCAGTAAATGGAAGAAAGGTCAACATCCCGTCCTGCCAGGTGAATCCGGGAGACGAGATTTCCGTTCGCGAGGGCAGCCGCAAGCTGACCATACTCGAACAGGCGAAGGATTTCGCGGCTCACCAGAACGCTCCTTCCTGGCTCGAAATCGACCGTGACAATTACAAGGGCCGCATGTTGGCGCTGCCCAAGCGCGACGAGATCCAGATGCCGGTGAATGAGCAGCTGATCGTCGAGCTGTACAGCAAGTAGCTGACAAAAGAGCAACCCATTTTGGTCCACTATTCGTGCCAGATCAGCCCTTCCACGGCGCTTGACTTGAGGCGGGCCGCTCAGGGAGCCGGGATCGAGCCCCATGGCCGAAGGAGAAACAAATGCTTTGGAAAGGCTTTCAAAAACCCAAACGTCTCGCGGTTGACACTACCACCCTCACCGACAAGTACGGCATGTTCTGGGCGCAGCCCTTCGAGCGGGGATTTGGCACCACTATTGGCAATGCCCTGCGCCGCGTCCTGCTCAGCTCGATCGAAGGGGCGGCAGTAACCGCCGTCAAGGTCGAAGGCGTGCTGCACGAATTCCAGTCGATTCCCGGCGTGGTGGAGGACGCTACCGACATCATCCTGAATCTGAAACAGATCCCCTTCAAGTTGAGCGGAGACGCGCCCAAGGCCATATACCTGCGCTCCGACCAGCCTGGCGTGGTCACTTCGGGCATGATCGAGGCCGACGCCGATGTGGAGGTGCTCGACAAGGATGTTTACATTGCTACGGTCAGCGAAGGCGGCCGGCTCGACATGGAGATGCGCCTCAAACGCGGGCGCGGCTATGTTTCCGCCGACAAGAACTTCGATGAGGACCTGGGCATAGGCTTCATCCCCATCGATTCGGTCCATTCGCCGGTGCGCAAGTGCAACTACACGGTTGAAGCCGCCCGTCTTGGCCAGATCACCGATTACGACAAGCTGACGATTGAACTCTGGACCAATGGCTCGATCATCCCGGCCGACGCGATCGGTCTGGCGGCGAAGTTGCTCAAGGACCACATGAATATCTTCATCAACTTCGAAGAAGACATCGAGACCGGAGCGGGAGCGGAGGAGCGCAAGCCGGAGATCAAGAATGAAAACCTGAACCGTTCGGTCGAAGAGCTGGAGCTTTCGGTGCGCAGCTACAACTGTTTGAAGAACGCCAATATTCAGACGATTGGCGAGTTGGTGCAGAAAACCGAGGCCGAGATGCTGAAGACGAAGAACTTCGGCCGCAAGTCGCTGAACGAGATCAAGGAAATTCTGTCCACCATGGGCCTGAGCCTGGGAATGAAGATCGACGAGCATGGCAACGCGGTTCCGGGGCCGACGTCCAACCAGGTGCTGCCGGCCTCGGCCTACGGACCTGAAGATAATTACTAACGAGCGACAGGTTCCCGGCTACGTCCCGCCGAAACTCCGGCTGTGGCGACTGAGAACCTGCCCCCGGAGTGTCACATGCGTCACAAAGTAGCAGGCTTCAAACTCGGACGTACCACCTCGCATCGCCGTTCGCTGCTGCGCAATCTGGTCACCTCCCTTATTCTGGAAGAGCGCATTGAGACCACGGTGCCCAAAGCCAAGGCGCTGCGACCCCGGATCGAGAAGATGATCACGCTTGGCAAACGGGGCGATCTTGCCGCCCGTCGCCAAGCCGCCGCCTATGTAATGACCGATGGCGCCGTGCGCAAGCTCTTCGACACTCTTGGGCCGCGCTTTGGCGACCGCAACGGCGGGTACGTTCGCATTATTCGCGCCGGCTGGCAGAAGGGCGATGGCGCGGACAAGGCATTCATTGAACTGCTCGGTAGCGAACAGTTGCAGGAGGAAAAGCGCCAGAAGCGCGCCGAAGCCCGCGCCAAAAAGGCCGCCGAGACCAAGAAAGCCCTTGAAGAGGCGGAAGCGGCTCAGCAGGCTGGAGACGAGACGGCGACTGCAGAAGAAGCAGGCGGCGGGGAGAAAAAGTAAGTACTCTCGACCTGCCGCCGAGGTGTAAGCCTAAGGTCTTCCGTTGTTGTGGTGTTTTTGTCCGTTGCTATGCCTCTCCCGGGCGAAACTTTCAGCAACCCGTCTCCAGAGTGCACGACAAAGCTGTCCAGCCACACACGAGGGTTTTGACGCATTTACGTATTTGTGTCAAAGTGTCTTTGGGGTACCGTAATCGCTATGGCGCATGAACATCGACGCGCGCGGCTGAGCATTGATGTCCCACGAGAAGCGCGGAGGCGTATCCATATTGCCGCGGCTAAACGCGAGCAGTCAATCCGCGAATACGTGTGGCAAGCCGTTGAAGCGCGATTGAACCAAGATATAGCCGACGAGTTGTTAGCGAGCGAGTTGGTGGCACTGAATGATCGCGCTGACGCCGTGTTACGAGATCTTTGGGATAATCCCAAAGACGCTGCGTATGACAAGCTTTAAACGTGGAGACATCGTCCTGGTCAAGTTCATCTTTACCGATGAGCAAGGCGTCAAGCATCGACCAGGTCTCATCGTCAGCACGGACGCCTATCACTCAGGTCGGCTCGAAACCATACTGGTGGCCATCACCAGCAATATCGGGCGACTGTTAGTCGGAGATTACAAAATTAAGAGTTGGCGTGAGTCCGGCCTTTTGTATCCATCGATAGTCACGGGCATAGTGAGGACGATTAAGCAAGACATGATCTCGCGAAAACTGGGAGCACTTACTGTCCCCGAGCTGCACGCCGTAGAAAGCCGACTCCGAGAGGTACTGGCGCTCTGACGCTCGTTCTCCGCTTGTACATGGCGCCCGCTAGTGTGAGTCAAGTACATGGAGGAGCGTGACGGCCGGCTGGGTCCCTAGACCGAATCCCGATCGTTTCTATAGAATCGGGAGTTCTCTCGCGCGCGTGCTCGAGCCGCAAGCAGATCCTGCCTTTATTTTCGGGAAGCAATGAAAATTCACGAGTACCAGGCGAAAGCGATTCTAAGGAATTACGGAGTGGCCGTCCCACGCGGCAACATAGCATCGACCCGCGAGGAGGCGGAAGCCGCGGCCAGAGCCTTGTTCGACGCGGGCGCGAGTGCGGTGGTGGTGAAGGCACAGATTCACGCCGGCGGGCGGGGCAAAGGCGGTGGCGTCAAAATTGCGCGCTCCAGCGAAGAGGCCACCGAGCTGGCTTCGCGGATGCTGGGCATGACTCTGGTGACCCATCAGACCGGGCCGGGCGGCAAGCTCGTAGGGCGTGTGCTGATCGAAGAGACTCTGCCGATTGACAAAGAGCTTTATTTAGGAATTGTGATCGATCGCAACGAAGCCAGGCCGGTATTCATGGCCTCGGCGAGCGGCGGCATGGAAATCGAACAAGTGGCGGCCGAGAATCCCGCTGCCATTCTGAGGGAATACGTCACTCCAGAGATGGGACTAGCCGCCTTTCAGGCGCGTAAGCTGGCTTTTCAGCTGGGACTCAAGCCCCAGCAGGTCGGGCAGGCTGTCCTGTTTATGACCGGTCTTTACAAGGCGTTTGAAGAGACTGACTCCTCTCTCGTCGAAATCAATCCTTTTGTCAGCTGCACCGACGGTCGCCTGATGGCGCTCGACGCCAAGATGAACTTCGATGACAATGCGCTGTTCCGGCACGGGGAGCTGAAGCAGTTGCGCGATATCTCCGAAGAAGATCCCCTGGAAGTCGAAGCCTCGAAGTACAACCTCAACTACATCAAACTCGAAGGTAACGTGGGCTGTATGGTGAACGGCGCCGGCCTGGCTATGGCCACGATGGATATCATCAAGTACGCCGGGGGCATGCCGGCGAATTTCCTTGATGTGGGCGGCGGAGCCAATGCCGAGCAGGTGACGCATGCGTTTGAAATTCTTTTGAGCGACAAAAACGTCAAAGCGGTGCTGATCAATATTTTTGGCGGCATTCTGCGGGTAGATACTCTGGCGCGTGGCGTGGTTGAAGCTGCGGGCAAGACCGGTATAAAGCTCCCGGTCGTGCTGCGCCTCGAGGGCACAAATGTCGAACAGGGAAGGGAAATTCTCCGGCAATCGGGGCTGAATTTCATCGTGGCGGATACCATGAAGGATGCAGCCGAGAAAGTGGTTCGCGCGGCGGGCTAGCCGCAGCTGCGGGCTTCACGACCGCACCGGATGAACAGATGAGCATCTTGGTTGACAAAACGACGCGCGTGCTTGTGCAGGGCGTCACCGGCCGCGAAGGCACGTTTCATGCCAAGGCCTGCGCAGAGTACGGGACGAAAATTGTCGGCGGTGTAACACCCGGGAAAGGCGGCAGCACGCACGAAGGCTGGCCGGTGTTTAATTCCGTCCAGGAGGCGGTGGACAAAACCGGAGCCGATGTCTCGGTCATCTTTGTCCCCCCCGCATTTGCCGCCGACGCCATCATGGAGGCTGCGGACGCGGAAATTGAGCTCATCATCTGCATCACCGAGGGAATTCCGGTTCTCGACATGGTGCGCGCCTGGGAGTTCCTGCAAACCCGCCGGGCACGCCTGATCGGACCCAACTGCCCGGGAATCATTTCCCCCGGCAAGTCGAAAATCGGAATCATGCCGGCTGCCATCCACCGCGAGGGCACAATCGGCATCGTCTCCCGTTCCGGTACCCTGACCTATGAGGCGGTTTATCAGCTGAGCACCCGCGGCATCGGACAGTCAACCGCGGTCGGAATTGGCGGCGATCCCATAATCGGAACGACTTTCGTCGATGCCCTTGATCTTTTCAACCGCGACCCGCAGACCGAAGCGGTGGTCATGATCGGAGAAATAGGCGGGAACGCAGAGGAAGCGGCCGCGGAGTTTGTGAAGGCGCGTATGAAAAAGCCGGTGGTAGGATTCATTGCCGGGCAGACGGCTCCCCCCGGACGGCGCATGGGACATGCCGGCGCGATCATATCCGGCGGCCAAGGTACGGCGGCGGAGAAGATCAAGGCCATGGAAGCAGCGGGAATTCGGGTGTGCAATTCGCCGGCAGAAATCGGAGAGACCGTGGCCGCGGCGATGGGGGTCAGGGCCGGAGCATGATGCTCCCGGCGGCGATCACTTCCGACGAACTTTTTATGAAGACTCTTGAACGTACATTAACAATTGTTAAGCCCGATGCGGTGCGCCGCAATGCCATCGGCGACATCATCGAGCAGTTCGAAAAGCGAGGCTTCCGCATCCTGGCCATGAAGATGCTGGAGATTTCAAAGCACCAGGCTGAACACTTCTATGCCGTGCACGCCCATAAGTCGTTTTTTAACTCGCTGACCGATTTCATGTCGAGCGGCCCCATCGTGGCGCTGGCCCTCGAGAAGGAAAACGCCATTGCCGATTTGCGCCAACTCATGGGTGCGACCAATCCCGCGAGTGCAGAAGAAGGCACGATCCGCAAGAAATGGGGATCGAGCATTGAGCGCAACGCCATTCATGGTTCCGACGCCGACGATACCGCGCGATTCGAACTCAGCTTCTTTTTTGCCGGATATGAGCTGGCGCAATAGAGCCGGCTCCGATCAAAAGATAGAGATGCACCCGTCCAAGTCTCAGGCGATAGCAGATTATGCAATGGCTGAAGGGCATAAGCTCACGCGGGTGCTGTTGCAGGAGTTCTGCCATCTGCGGAAGAGTTCCATTTTTCTGCACGGAATACCTGGCGGATCGGGCACGATTGCAGACGGCGGGACATGAAGAGCTCGAGGGCCAAGCACACCGTTGAACGATGGTGGCTTTCCCATCGACAGCCCCTGCCTGCGCCCCTTGCCTCCAGGCGAGTCCTTTCAGTTCGAATTTCAGAAGGTCTCAATGACAAGGCTCGGGAAGGCTTTCCGATATAAGCCCTCGTCGAGGGTGAGGAGGCGGAATCCGTTCGCAAATGCGTGCGCACCGATAATGAAGTCGGCCAGGGTACGGCGCGCGCCTTTATCGCGCTGATTTCGGCGACGCTGTGCATAGGCCTGAAATACCCGCCCCGCCAATCGCCAGATCTGTTCGCTAAGCTCCCAATCAACTCCGATTCCTGTCTCCTCAAAAAAAGAACCGACAAATTTTTCGCTGCGTCCGGGAGCTGCGATGAGTTCTGCGAACACCGGAGCAGCGGCAATCAATGTGCCGCGATTGAAAGCTGCGTCTAAGGCATTTTGGGCAGCCAGATTTATGGTCGCGTCTTTGTCCCACAAGGCAATGACCACGTTCGTATCGACGGCGGTTGTCATTCCCCCCTCGTCTGGCGCAGCCAGTTTCCAATATCCTTTCTGCCAGATGGGATGGCGGGCTTACCGATGCCGCGGTATTTTGAGAACGTACTCCTGTTTCTAATCGGTCGAACACGCACTCCCGTGCCGTCGCACTCGAACAAGAGTTTGTCTCCGCTGCGAACTCCTAGCATTCGTCGTACTTCCCGAGGTAGGGTAATCTGGCCCTTACTGGTGATGGTTGCCCGCTTCTGCATATTGCCCCCATTTCCTTACTCTCAGAATTTCCTTACATCACTGCCCGGGGGACAATGGCACTTTAGGGACCACTCCACCAGAAACCATCGCGATTACTGCTGAACTCCAGCTGTGCTCACAATACGACCCATCCAGGCGGCCGCGTCCGGGAACCCAAGCAGCACGGGGCTTCGCGTAAGGTCGAAAGGAGCGGCGCCGGGAAACAGGTCGCCCTGTGTTTGTGCACACCTTTCGCATAGGACGCCTTTCGCCGAATTTCAGGGCGCGTATACTGAGTTCCGTCAACGTACCCGTGATTTTGTGCAGGCCATGGCTAGAGAGCCGAAAATTCCTCGGGAACCGCAGCCGCAATCAGACGACCGGGCCTGAACCGCCGCGCGTTACGGAGAGGCAAGAGCCGTCGGCATCAAAGACATTGCCAGGGCTCTCGGCATATCCATCGGCACCGTAGACCGGGCATTGCACTCCCGCGGCGGGATTAACGCGATCACAAAGGAGCGAGTGCTGAAGATGGCCCAGACCCTCGGCTACAAGCCGAATCTGGCCGCCCGCTATCTGAAGGCGCCCCGCCAAATCCGCGTGGCGGTGAACCTTCCCGCTAAAATCGCCCCTTTTTTCGATGCCGTGCGCGCGGGCATTCGCGATGCCGCGGCCCCTTTCCAGGCGGGGGTTGATCTGCAGTTCCGCACCCATGCCGCGCTCGGCGAGGGGGATGAGGACCTATTTCGGGAAGCACTCGAGGATGGCAGCAAGGGCATCATCATCGCTCCCGGCCACCCCCCGCAGCTGAGAATCTGGATCCGCAGAGCTGCGCAAAAGCGGATTCCCGTCGCATGCGTAGCCACCGATGCACCCGGTACAGAACGCCTGACGGCGGTTTCGGCCGATCCCTTCGTCAGCGGGGCTGTGGTCGG
>JAFAWX010000044.1 GCA_019241535.1 Acidobacteriota bacterium
CAGGTGTTGGGCGTAGACCAGCAGGCCCGCGCGGGCGCTCGCGACAGGGTAGCCCGCCGGAGCCGGGGGAGACTTCCCGCCGCCGCGATCACATTGCCACAAACTTAACCATATGAATTCCGTTCTCATCTCGCTTGTCTCGGTTGCTGTCATTCTGGGTTTCATGGTTTTGATCCATGAGTTTGGCCATTACGCCGTGGCCAAGCTGCTGGGCGTACGCGTGGAGCAGTTCGCGATCGGCTTCGGCAAGCGCCTTGTCGGTTTCAGAAAGCGTGAGACTGATTACCGCATTAATGCCATTCCGCTCGGCGGTTACGTGAAGATGAGCGGCGAGAACCCGATGGATGAGCGCACGGGGGATCCGCGGGAGTTCCTTTCGCACCCCCGCTGGCACCGCTTCCTGATCGCCATTGCCGGGCCAACGATGAATATCCTGCTGGCTGTCATCCTGCTCACTGGCGTGTACATGGTCCACTATGAATATGCGGCGTATATGGACAAACCGGCGGTCGTCGGATACGTCGAACCGGATTCCCCAGCCGCCAAAGCGGGCGTCCAGCGTGGCGATCGCATCACGCAGATCGACGGCGTTCACAACCCGACCTGGGAACAGGTGAGCGTAAAAGAACTGCTGAGCCCGAATCAGTCCCTGAATTTCGCCGTTGACCGCAACCATCAGACGGTCGAAGGCGCGGTAGTTCCGGTGCCCGTGACTACTTCCGAGATTGGCTCCGCCGGCTGGTATCCCGACGAGCCGGTGATTGTCGGTGAAATCGACCATGGTTTGCCGGCGGAAAAAGTCGGCATCGAGGTAGGCGACAAGATCGTCTCGCTCGACGGTCAGCCGGTACCCTCCATCCAGGCCATGATCGAACGCCTGCAACAAAGCAAGAGCAAGCCGGTCGAGATTGAAGTCGAGCGGGGCGAAAAACGGATCGCCTTTGCCGTGACCCCGGTTCTCGCTGCCGCTGCCAACGGCGAGAAGCATTACCGCCTGGGTTTTAAGAATTCACCGGAGACCAAGGTCAGCCGTTTGCCCCTGCCCGAGGCTCTCAGCCACTCGCTCTCCGACAACCGTCGCTATTCGGTGATATTGCTGGAGCTGGTGGGAAAACTGGTTCAGCATAAGGTGTCCCTGCGGACGGTTTCCGGGCCCATCGGGATCGCACAGCAGGCAGGAGCCGCCGCCCAGGAAAAGGGGTGGACTCCGCTGCTTGCCCTGACGGCGGCAATCAGTTTGAACCTCGGCATCTTCAACCTGCTGCCGATTCCCATCATGGATGGAGGGGTAATCCTGCTGCTCGCGATCGAGGGCCTCATGCGCCGCGATATTAGCCTGCGCATCAAGGAACGCATTTATCAGGCCGCATTCGTGTTCCTGGTGCTGTTTGCCGCAGTCGTAATCTATAACGACATCGCAAAGACCATAGCTCAGAAACTGCCCTGATTCCGCGGCCGCTGCGGTCCGGCAGCGGCCCCCTGGGAACCCCGGCGCGACCCTTCCGAGCGCGATTAAGTTCTTCGAAGTGTCTCCGGTACAGGATCGCGGCTAAATGCTAAACTGAAGATTCTACATGCCCTCTATCGAGCGCCGGAAGACGGTCACCTGTACGGTCGGCAACGTTCGGGTCGGGTCGGATGCACCTATCGTGGTGCAGTCGATGACCAATACGGATACCGCCGACGTGGCCGCCACGGTCGAGCAGGTAACTTCCCTGGCCCGCGCCGGCTCTGAACTGGTTCGGGTTACGGTCAACAATGAAGCGGCCGCGACTGCCGTGCCGCACATCGTTCAAGAACTCGATAAGCGCGCAGTTCAGGTTCCCCTGATCGGCGACTTTCACTACAACGGCCACATCCTGCTCAAGAAATTCCCCTCCTGCGCCAAAGCTCTGGCGAAATACCGCATCAACCCGGGAAACGTCAGCGTAGGCCGGAAGGATGACACGAATTTCCGCGCCATGATCGAGGTAGCGGTCGAAAACCAGAAGCCGGTACGGATTGGAGTGAATTGGGGATCGCTCGACCAAGGCCTGCTCACTCGAATGATGGACGAGAACTCGCGCTTGCCGCAACCGAAAGATGCGCGCGAAGTCACCATTGAGGCCATGATTCGAAGCGCGCTTGACTCGGCTCGAATGGCGGAAAAATACGGACTGCGTCCGGACCAGATCATTCTCAGCGCGAAGGTAAGCGGTGTCCAGGACCTCGTCGATGTTTATCGCTCTCTCGCCCGCCGCTCGAGCTATGCCCTGCATCTCGGACTTACCGAGGCCGGTATGGGCACCAAGGGGGTGATTGCCTCAACCGCGGGGCTCGCGCTCCTGCTCGAAGAAGGTATCGGAGACACCATTCGGGTCTCGCTTACGCCCGCCCCCGGCGGCGATCGCGCCGAAGAGGTGCGGGTAGGCCAGCAAATCCTGCAGTCGCTCGGCATTCGAAGCTTTACCCCGCAGGTCACGGCCTGCCCCGGCTGCGGACGCACAACCAGCAGCTTCTTTCAGGAGATGGCAGACGAGATCCAGAGTTATATGCGAGAACAAATGCCGCTATGGAAAGAGCGCTACACGGGCGTTGAAGAGATGAAAGTTGCCGTCATGGGATGCGTAGTCAACGGCCCGGGAGAATCAAAACATGCTAATCTCGGCATCTCGCTGCCGGGAACTTTCGAGGAACCAAAAGCTCCGGTTTACGCCGACGGGCGCCTGCTGACCACCCTGCGCGGACAGAAAATAGTCGAAGAATTCATCCGCATTCTCGACGATTACGTCGACTCCCATTACGCAAGCAGGGCGGAACTGGAGATCAAAGTCTAGGGCGTAACCGTTCTGGGCGGCAAATTGTTGCAGGCCCGGTATTGAGCCGAAATTCTCTTCCTGCGGCTCAGCTTCGGTGAACAACTCCCTCCTGGGTTAACATTGAAGGTAACCCGCTACGCTGCCCGTAAGCGGACGGACGCGCCTGCATTGGCGCGAGGAGCGATCCGATGGCGACCATGGTTCCGGTTGATGTGACAACTCCGCTTACCAAGAATGAGCACCTGCTGCGCTGGGTGGAGAAAATGGCCCAGCTGACGCAACCCGCCCGCATTCACTGGGTGGAGGGCTCGGAGGAGGAACGGGAGCAGCTCTTGGACGAGATGGTTGCAAGCGGTACCCTTATTCGCCTGAACCAGAAGCTTTGGCCGGGCTGTTATCTCGCCCGCTCTGACAAAGGCGATGTTGCCCGCGTCGAGGACCGTACATTCATTTGCTCGCTGTCCAAAGACAGCGCTGGCCCCACCAATAACTGGGTGAACCCCTACGAGATGCGCCGCAAGCTTCGCGACCTGTTCCGCAATTCCATGAACGGACGCACGATGTACGTTCTCCCCTTCAGCATGGGGCCAGTCGGCTCTGCCATGTCGCAGATTGGAGTCCAGCTTACGGATTCGCCTTATGTGGTCGTCAACATGCGCATTATGACGCGCATCGGCCTGCCGGTATTCAAGGAAATCGACAAGGACTACAAGCGTGTCGTTCCTTGTCTGCACAGCGTCGGGATGCCGCTTCGTGCGGGCGACAAAGACGTTCCCTGGCCCTGCAACAAGGAAAAATACATCGTGCATTTTCCCGAGAGCCGGGAAATCTGGTCCTACGGCTCAGGCTATGGCGGCAATGCCCTGTTGGGCAAAAAATGCTTCGCCCTGCGTATCGCCTCAAATATGGCTCGGGACGAAGGCTGGATGGCCGAGCACATGTTGATTCTCGGAGTCGAGGATCAGAGCGGGCAGAAGACCTACGTGGCCGCGGCTTTTCCGAGTGCCTGCGGTAAGACGAATTTCGCCATGATGGTTCCGCCCGAGGCTTTCAAGGGATGGAAGTTGACGACCGTCGGCGACGATATTGCATGGATCACTCCAGATGCCAACGGGCAGCTGCGCGCCATTAATCCCGAGGCTGGATTCTTCGGCGTCGCTCCGGGGACTTCGACCAGTACCAACCCGAACGCCATGGCAACGCTTGCCAGCAACGCCATTTTCACCAATGTTGCCCTCACGCCCGAGGGCGGCGTCTGGTGGGAGGGGATGACGGCCGAGCCGCCAGCCGAGTGCATTGACTGGCAAGGCAATTTGTGGACGCCCGAGCTAGGCAGAAAGACCGGCGCCAAGGCTGCTCACCCCAACGCGCGCTTTACTGCACCTGCCCGGCAGTGTCCCACCATTGATCCGGCATGGGAAGATCCGAACGGCGTACCTATCAGCGCCATCATCTTCGGCGGCCGGCGAGCACATACTCTGCCGCTCATCTATCAGGCTTTCAACTGGAGCTCAGGGGTGTACGTAGGCGCCACCATGGGATCGGAGACCACGGCCGCGGCCGCGGGAGAGATCGGCAAAGTGCGCCGCGACCCAATGGCCATGCTTCCCTTCTGCGGCTATCACATGGGGGACTACTTCCGCCACTGGATCAAAATGCAGCGCTCGCTAAGCGTCACTCCGCGCATCTTTCACGTAAACTGGTTCCGCAAGGGTGCCGACGGCCAGTTTCTCTGGCCGGGATTCCGCGACAACTTCCGCATTCTGAAGTGGGTTGTCGACCGCGTACACGGCCGCACTCGGGGAAAGGAAACTCCTATCGGCTGGACTCCCTTTTACAAAGATGTGGACTGGAGCGGACTTTCCTTTCCTGTCGAGAAGTTCGAAGAACTGCAGAAAGTGGACCGCGTTGCCTGGAAAAGGGAGGTTATTGACCACGAAGAACTCTTCATCCTATTGCATGCGCATCTTCCTCCTGAGTTGGTATATGAACGCGAGCTGCTGATCTGCCGCCTGTGAAATGCTCAGGGTTAGACTGATAGTTCGCCGGTCGTAACGCGCTTTACAGGTAGGAACGGCCACATTGGATTTTGCCGCTGCGGATTGCCCGCCTGAAGGACTCGTAATCCTTGGTCGCCTGGTCGGCATAACTTACGGCGAATCTTCCGAGTGCCTTGTCCCAGCGCTCGGTCGTTCCCAGATATCCGGTGAGCACCGCCGGATCTCCCGAACGCGCGTGGCCCCGCGCCAGGACCTCTCCACAGGTGGTTGCATATTCGATCAATCCCGTCCTGCGCAGGTCGCGATCTTCGATCACACCCTTGTGATCGCTCAACTGACGAACCAGGTAGTCTCGGCCCTCAAACGAGGTCCAGCCCAGCAGCAGGTCCGATTGCAGCTGTATCATTCGCTGGCCCCGTATGACACGCTCTCCTTGGTGAACGATGTTCGTCCCGCTGACGTAAGTCGCATAGGCGGAGTCGAGCGCTTCCTTCACCTGCAGAAAGAGCGGATCGGCCGTGGCGTCGCCGGCAAAAAGCAATACCAGATAATCGTGCGTGGCCACACTGCCCGTGCCCACCACTTTAAAGGCCACGTCGACCGGACGATAGAAGCTGAGGAGGTGGCGGCTGGGCGGCGCCAGGGTCTCGCGATAGGAGTTCAGGCCGGAGAGCACCTTTTGGGCAGTTGCCCGGGAAGGATGAGTTAGCAGAGGCTTCGTTTCCTTAAAGATCCGCAATTTCCCCCGCGGTACGGTCAGTTTTGCCAGACTGTGGGCTGGCGTCGCGCGCTCGGCGCGCTCAAGGACCGAACCCCCGGGTTGACCCGAAAACTGGCGGTGAATTCGGTACTTCGTCACCTCGAGGCAGCTCATCCGGGAAAATTCGCGCATCCTGGTGCGATACAGGTTGGCGCAGGCCAGCACCGCTGCACGGCACTGGCGCTCGGCATTGCCCGCCTCGCGTCCGGCGAGCACCAGGCTGGTGGCCAGCCTCTTCAAGTCCCACTCCCAGGGACCGGGAATGGTCTCATCGAAATCATTGATGTCGAACACCAGCCTGCCGTCCGGAGCCGCATAGGCCCCGAGATTGCGAACATGGGCATCTCCACAAAGCTGGACGGTTATGCGGGTCGAAGGCATGGCCGCCAGGTCAGCGGCCATGACCGGTACGCTACCCCGAAAAAAACAAAATGGCGAGCCCCGCATGCGGGCCATCTTGATTGGCACCAGCTCCGCAATGCGGCTGCGATTGTCGGCCAGTATGATTTCGATCGGATCACGGGTGCGACGGTTCGCTTCCCAGAGACCATGGTCCGAGCGCTTCAATTTGCGCCGCTGTTGCTGCCCGAATTCCACCCGTTCACGAATGCTGCGACTGTTCGGAATCATGCCGGCAACCGAGTGCGATAGCGCTGAGAAAGCAAGCATGATAGCGGCTCTGACCGGTACCGTCCAGCCTCAGCATTGAGTTTGTCTGCGTTGAAAGCGACCGCTGCCCTTGCCCTCGTTAACCTTGAAAGCATCATCGATGAACATGACTGGGTGCGCGGGGTGACGTTAGGTGCTGACTCGTGGCTTAGATTGTTCGGTTTGTTCTCGGCCAATCTATGCGCCAGCGCCCGCCAGAGACTGGCGCCCAGAAGAGCTGCTTCTCGGGCGTTCCTCGCGCGTGGTGATAGAGCACTGCGGCCCGCTCGTAGAAACCGCGAGTATGCCAGGAATCCCCGAACCCAAAGCGGTGGTAATCGAGATGATGGCATAACTCGTGGCAAAGGGTGCTCAGAAATGTGCCGTAGGCCGTGATTTCTTTGCGCACCGCCGTCCTCATCCAGACCCGAATGAGCATGGTTTCCGGATGGTAGTCGCCAAAGATTTCACTCGACCAGTTTTCCCTTACACGCAGTGGCCTTGCTGCCAGCACACGCACCGGGCACGGCGGGACTCGGTAAAAGTCTGCAGAGGCCGCCAAAAACTCCGCGCAGGCACTGCGAACTGCCACCGTCGCTCCGACCTTCATGGCCGACGCAATTCGGGTAGCGATCCCGGTTAATTCGTCGCCTCCGGGCAGATCTAGCAGCTTGAGACGGTCGCTTTCCTGAAAACTTTCCCGGTTAACACGCTTTGGCGGGACATCGGTCAGCATTGGCTAGTTTTGCCTTATCGGATTTAGAAGCCGAGTGTGGCTTCGGGACGTGCGCTCTGCCGCTTTCAACATAGCAGCCCTCGCAAGGGCGCGCTCTCGACTTGTGGCGATGATGGTATATTGGCACATCCGAGAATAATTTTTCGTGTTGTCACCCAAAAAGATTGAGTATTTTAAGGGAGTTGTCGACGCTCGCATCGCCGAGCTCGAGGGCACGCTGGAGGCCGCGCAGCGTGAGACTCGCACGGATGCCGCCAGGCATGCCGACCCTGCAGACCAGGCGGCGAGCGAGTACGAGCGACAGGCAGTCATTCATAAAGCAGCGGCCGCTCGGCAGATGATTCGCGTTCTGTCCCAGGCTCTTGAGCGCTTGCGGCAGGGTACTTTCGGTGAGTGTGCCGCGTGCGGAGGCGACATCGAATTGAAACGACTAGAGGCAATCCCCTGGGCAAGCTATTGTCTGAAATGCCAGGGTGCACGCGAGCAGGGGCAGACTCCCACTTGATCCCGGACACGAACATCGTGCCGCGAGCAGCGCAGGCCCATGAATAATGCCCTGCGCGATCGAGCATGAAATCCTCCATCTCCGCTTCCGCATTGTGTCCTCTTATGTAGACCCCTCTCGCGTCGACGCGATTTAAGCTAAAGTATCCCTAGAGGCCTGGGCAGCATCTTCCAACCTGGTGTGCGGCTTCAAAAAAGGAACCGCCGCGCCAGCGGATATTTCCCCTGGGCATCCGAGAAATAACCATGCAGAAACGGGCGAAAGGTTTGATCGCAACCTACGACGACATTTGGCTCCTTGATGGTGTGCGTACGCCCTTTGCGGAATACAACACCGTGCTTGGACTGGTGTCGCCGACCGATTTGGGCATTAAAGTTGCCCGCGAGGTGTTCCGCGGCTCCGGCGTGGCACCCGAGGCTGTCGACACCGTAATCACCGGCAGTATGGCGCAAGCTGCCTTCGATGCTTACATGCTGCCGCGGCACATCGGCATCTACTCCGGTGTCCCCCTGGAGGTGCCCGCGCACATGGCGCAGCGGGTCTGTGGTACCGGAATGGAGGCAATCCTTCAGGCCGCCGACAGCATCCAGTTAGGCAAGGCGGACCTCGCGCTCGTCGTAGGGACGGAATCAATGAGCAGGAATCCGGTCGCCGCCTACACCCATCGTGGCGGATTTCGGCTGGGCCAAGTCGAATTCAGGGACTTTCTCTGGGAAGCACTTCATGATCCCTGTCCCGACGTGACCATGGGCGGAACAGGGGAGACCCTGGCCAAACGCTACGGCATCGGGCGCGAAGATGTGGATCGTTTTGCCGCAGACAGTTTTGCCCGCGGGCTGGCGGCGCAAAACTCCTGTTTCTTGAGCGGCGAAATTTGCGCCCTAAAAAATGAGGTTTTTGAAGTGCCGCAATATAAGCCTCGCAGCCTGCGACTTCCGCGCGGGGTGGAATCGTTTGATCGGGACAGTCACCTGCGACCATCCAGCCTGGAGGCGCTCGCAAAGCTTCCCCCGGCCTTCGGTGGCATTCATACGGCGGGCAATAGTTCGGGAATTGTAGATGGAGCGGCGGCAAC
The DNA here is from genome assembly GCA_019241535.1 of Acidobacteriota bacterium. Classification (GTDB taxonomy): domain Bacteria; phylum Acidobacteriota; class Terriglobia; order Terriglobales; family Acidobacteriaceae; genus Gp1-AA145. The sequence goes on from JAFAWX010000044.1 coordinate 8,523, forward strand.
GCTGGTTGCATCGCGCTCATTCACGAAGCAAGTCGGCAAGACTCCTCTCGCCCGGGTTGTGTCGGGCGCCGTGTTCGGCGTGCCTCCGGAGATCATGGGAATCGGACCTGTCCCGGCAGTACGGGCGGTTTCAGAAGCCGCCGGGTTGCGCCTGGACCAAATCGACCGCTACGAAATCAACGAGGCATTCGCGGCACAAACGCTGGCCTGTGAACGCGAGCTGGTGCTTGACCACGCCAGGGTGAACGTGAACGGCGGCGCCATTGCGATCGGCCATCCCTTGGCCGCTACCGGCGTGCGACTGACAATTACTCTCGCTCGGGAATTGAAGCGCAGCGGCGGCAGGTACGGCATCGCATCGGCCTGCATCGGCGGCGGGCAGGGTATCGCGTTGCTGATTGAAAATCCTGCTTGCTAAAGCGGCCAGATCTTCAGCGCCGTCCGGCGCAGGATTTTGTCTTTGCTCTCTTCGCCCAGCGGCAATGCCCGAAAATCTGCCAAATTGGTTTTAATTTCGGGCACCCCCGGCCCGGGCCAATCCGTACCGAACAGGGTCTGGTCGGCAATTTCTTCCAGGCGAGGAAAATACTTCAGCAACGACTTCGGTGGGATGCCGCTGATATCAAGAAATACATTGGGATGCCGACGCAAGAGAAAAAATGCGGTGTCCATCCAGAGCGGCCGTCCTCCGTGGGCAAGAATGATCTTCAAGTCTGGGAAATCGACGGCGACGTCGTCGACATGAATCGGGTCTCCATAACGATTGCGAGCGCCGGCGAAAATTGACGTCCCGGTATGTAACATGACTGGAATGCCGTTGGCCTCGGCGGCGCGATAAAGGAGTTCCAGCTGTTTCACCCCGTTCAGGTAATCGTTCGCGTAGAGGAGCTGATGTGGCGGGTGGATCTTGATCATCCGGATCTTCAGCCGAAGAACCTGTTCGATATCGGCTGCAATGCTC
>JAFAWX010000049.1 GCA_019241535.1 Acidobacteriota bacterium
CTCACGAACAAGAACTTCTTTGGATCGCGTTACACAATCGACGAAATCCATAAGCGATGACCGCAGTTCCAGTAGCCGCAGCCAGGAATGCTCCGGACGCATTCAGACGGAAGCCCGCTCCCATAACAATAAACAGGAAAACGAACAAGCAGAAGACAATCGCGCAATCCTGGACCCTTTTCCACAAACTATCTGCCTCCTTACACAATTAACGGGTGCGTTGGTTCGCTAACCTGACCAGCAGCCATATCTCCCCCGAGAAAAGCGCTCACGCCTGTGCTCCAGTGTTCCATCCTTTCAGCAAATCGTCGCCTGGCCCGCGGTCTTGACCCTGCCATCGCAAAACATGACGCCTCCGTTCATAAGGCCGCCGGACGAAGCTGCGGCACACTAACTTCGATCGGGCAACCAAGAGCGGAGCGGATTGCTTCCTTCGGACAGCCGGCCCAGCATTTATAGAATCGCGGATCGGAGATCAGGATCGCCAGGTTGTCTCCACTGCGGTCCAGTCTCGATTCGGCGCAGGACGGGCATCGCGTAACATAGTTCCGGCCGACCACCCGAACGGCTCCCACATGATCCAAAATTCGAAACTCCCGTCGTGCGGGTGGGCGCCGGAGCCCTGAGCGTCTCCTGGGTTCGAGAGAACTGAACGGCTTCGGCCATTCTCTTCCCCCAATGAATCCCTGGAGTTTTTGCTCCGTAAGCTTTGTAAGCGTGCTTAAGTGAGCCATTTGTGCTTCGATTGTGTGGTCGGCCCCACAAAACCAGAAGCGACGATTGGCAGCCCGATGAAGCCCTAGGGGACCGCGTACCGCGCTGCCGAATCGCCCCGGCTCGATCTCATCGTGCTTGGGAAAAATTTCGATGCCTTCTGCCTGCCCGGAGCCTTTCACCCGCACCCCCAATCGCAGGGCAAGGTCGTGAAGATAAATGCGGCACTGCTTTGCCAGCAGCGGCGTAGCAAAAAAGATCCAAAGATGGCCTCCCCGCCTGCTCATCTCGAGCGCCGGCTGAATGCCATCGCCATTCAACTCGTACTCGAATTTCAGCAGATCGGCCGTTCCATCCTGGTAGTCGGCATCGAGAACCAGCCATTTCGAGCGCTGCGTGTCGGGATTGATGGCATACAGCCCGATAGTAATCTCTCCTTCAAGGTGTCCCCGGATCGTGCAGTGCGTCATTTGTGGCGGGGCGCCTCTCCGTCCTTTTTTGGGACGGAAATAGTAATGGCGTCCAGTTTGCGGATGAGGCCGAAGGGACTGCACTGTGTACGCTTGACGGTTGACGAACAACCGCCAGTAGCTCTCGACAAGAGCTGACGACAGCGGTTCCATTGGAATGATATTTCCTCCCTGCCACTTGGCTGCAGCTCGACTGTGCACTCAAGGATGCTGCGCGCACCCGGTTCATCGCACAAGAAAGGCGTTTACCCGCCTCTCACCCTCGCTCGCGGCTGCCTCGCGGGCACGAGGAAATTGAAAGCAGAGGACGGTCGGCTCGCGGTTTCGCTGTACCTCGAGCGAAACAATGCCGGTCGCGTGCTCGCCGGGAGCTATGCTGTCGGCCTCCATCTTTTGATCGAGCACATTGACTCGCATGCGGCGCTTGGGTCGCAATCGCGAAGCTTGTCTATCGTCCAGCTGCGAATTGACAAGGTTGTAAAGAGACTGCGGACTGCGGATCGCATCTAACTGGAACACGCGTGGCACATCGATTGCATATGCCCGCTGGCCGTGGTTGAAAACCGTGTAACGCACCAGCAGCTGGCCCTGTTTTTGATAGACGTCGCTGATCCACACGTCTACAAGCTTCAGGCGATCGTGATTCCCTGGCATCATTCGGACGGGTTGGGCCTCGAGTAACAAGTCGGCCACGTTTCTTTCTGGCCGCGTATTCGACGCGCTCGCTGGAGTTGAAGGAGGCGGGTCGCGGTCAACGGCAAAGTCCATCTCCGCTACGGAGCCAGCCGGCTCCAGTTCGTAGTTGAGCCGTTGACTCGCCGTCCATATAAAAAGGTTCGTGGCCGTATCGGCCTCGGTGGGCTGGATGAAAACCTTGTTTTCCCGCCACTCGATCTTGAACGCGGGACTGCCGGATGCTACCTGCAGGACCGGCTCGCGCAGCTCGATTACCGTTAAATGGTCAAGCGCCGTTTTCAGGTGCACGACGCGAGAACGATCCGCGTTTTCCTTTTCAATTTTCTGGGAAACGCCGGGGACGAACGATGAAGCCAATATTGCGAATGTAAGGGCTGCATGTCTCATAATCACCTGGATCGCTCCCTTTTCTGCTGTCCAGTTGAGCATCCGCCGGGTCCTCGGTCGAAAGATTCCTAGGCGGCACAACCGAACGGGTTCACGTTTATCTGCCGATGCCAACTGAGATCCCATTTTTGCTGTTGTTGCTTCCTGGTTCCGACATAGGCCGCCACCTCTGCACGATGCGCCGAAATGGCTCGTCATAACCGATGTC
>JAFAWX010000237.1 GCA_019241535.1 Acidobacteriota bacterium
TAAGTAAACATACTGTCCTCCCGCTTGGGGCATCATCGCCGCGAGCTCTCCGTAAGAGAGGGCTGCAGCAAGGGTCAGAATTCCAGCAATGCCCCAAGCCAGCAGCAGCCAACCGCTGCTGCCGACCTGGCGCGCCATCTCTGCGGCAACCAAAAAGATTCCCGAACCAATCATCGACCCGGCGACGATCATTGTCGAATCGAACAAGCCGAGGGTGCGACGGAGCTTCGGCCGAGGGGAGAAGGCTTCAGGTTCGCTCGCCGCCTGCACCGGAGGAACTCGGTCAAAGGATGAGTGCAAAGGAGGGCCTCGGCTTAATGGAATACAAATGCGGGTTCAGACAAGAAACCATCCGCCCGGATCGCTCATGCGGGTGCGAGGCCGATTCCCGTCACAACATTCTGGAATTCAGCTCTGTTCCGGTACGGATCAAATCGCGGGTCCTGCGGCAGAGTGAAGAGTTTCATGTTTCGTTCCCGGCACGCTCGATCGAGCCAGAAAATCATAAGATCGGGCTCCGCCAAGGCCGCATACGTCGCCGCGATGTCGTAAGAAGGAATGCAATCGGACCCCGCCTTGGACCCCGCCTTTCCCCTGAGTTCGCGCAGAATCCCACGGGCTGAATTTTTGTCGCCCGACAGCGCGTAGGTGTGTGCCTTCATGGCTTTTACACAACTGTTTCCGCCGGCCAGGCGGATTGCGGTTTCGAATTCTGTCAGGGCAGCGTGGAATTCGCCTTTCTGTTCCAGCGTTTGGGCCAAATACATGTGCGTCCAAACAAAATTCGGTTCCAGCTCGAGAGCATTCTTGTAATGCGCAACTGCATCATCAAACTGGCGAGCTAAGTAAGAGGTCACTCCCGCCCAAACCAGCGTAATTACCGAAACAGGATCCAGTTCCAGAGCATTCATCACCGCCAGCTGCGCGGCCTGATGCTGGCCTTTGGCCGTGAGCAGATTGGAATACCAGTGATAGCCCAGGGCATATTCGGGATTGCACGAGATCGCCCGCCGGTACTCTCGGTCTGCGCCTTGCCAGTCGCGATCGAAATGAAGGAGAACGTCAGCTAGCGAGACGTGCGCCTCGGCGAGGTTCGGAGCCAGTTCAATGGCCTTCAGCGCTGCGCGCCGCGCTGCTGGCATGATTTCCGACGGAGAAACGATCTCGTAAAAAGAAAGCAAAGTAAGGGAGTCGGCGAGACCGGAATACGGCAATGCTGATTGCGGGTCTTGGCGGATGGCGGCTTCAAAGCACTGAATGGCTTTACACAGGCTGTCCTGGCGGCGCAGTTTCCAGAAATATCTGCCTTTGAGATAAGCTTGCTGAGATCTGCGCTTCTCTTCCGACTGCCCGGGCGGCGTCGGTTTAGGCAAGGAAATCAGCTTCAGCCACACACACTGAACGATCTGCTGCGCCAGTTCGTCCGCTGCCCTCTCTTTATTGCCTCGCTCGCATTCGTAGGGAAGAGACCAAATCAATTTCCTCTCGGGAAGCGACTCGAGAAACACGCTTGCTCGGATTTGTGTGTCGTGATCCTCAAGATTCCAACAAAGAAGATACTCTCGTTCATAGCGCTCCGGACCGTTGTTCGGCCCAGTCTGCTCCGGCAAATCGGCACCAGCAACGGATAACGCCACCAGGCGCTCAGGGTAGACTTCCCGTAAGCGGAGCAGGGTGTTTGCCAGAATGGACTCGCCCCATTCCCGCAATTCGCCATTTTCATTTGCAATTCGAAGAACATGAACGCAAACGGAACGGCAAACCTTAGAGGCGTCGCTCGGATGCTCATTCCCGGTCTGCGCCTTCGTGACTTCTCGTTTCCACCTTTCTATCTCCGAGCGAAACGCGAAAACACTGCCGAGAGACTTGTGAAAATGTCGGTGAACAGGAAGCCCCTCGTTCTTTTCCCACAGTTGCACCGTACGGACTTCGCGCCTCAAATAACAGGCAATTTCTTTCCAGGAGTCAAGGCGATCCTCCCTAGAGGAAGAAACGGCGTCGACACGGGTGCCGTTTGTTGGAATTGATCTCGAAAGCGGCATCAACCGTCGACTGAAATTCATCCCCACAAGAAAGCAACCTCGAGTTCAACAGCTGAGCGCGGGCTAGACAAGACCCGTCCCTCAGCTCGCCTGGTTGATGTGCAGAGTACACCTCATCAGCAACCTCCGGCAAGGCCATGTTGTTCGCAGCGAGTGAGCTTTTCGCACAATTTCGCTTGTTCGCATGAGGCTCCTCGTTTACCTATGGACGCGTCTGTGCCCGCGGGGAATCCAATACGCGGGGGATTATTAAAACGCTTTTCTGCGGCGGTTCGCAACGCAACAAAGAGAGCGCAGTCACATCGGGAGGAACTTTTGCCTAACCCTGAACAATCGCAACAACGTCCCTGGTTTAAATATACAAACAGCTACGAGTTCATGGAGCGGGTCCGGGTGGGGCTGCCTCCAGTCATTATTTGTGTTGCCTGCAATGGTGGCATACAGGGCAAGGAAGCCAATGAAGCAATCCCTGAGACGGCCGATGAAATTGCCCGGTCAGTGCAAGACGCATATGAGGCGGGCGCTAGCATGGTGCATATTCATGCGCGCGATCCGAAACAGCTAACCCTGGGCGCGCGCGACCCCGACACCTGGCGCGAGGTCCTGCACGAGGTTCGGAGCCGCTGCCCGGAAATCATTATCAACGCCACCACCGGGGCCGGTCCTGGCATGACCATGGAAGAACGTGCTTCCTCTCTAGCTGCAACCCCGGAGGTCGCGTCGTTGAATCTCGCTCCCGACATGAGCCAGTTCAAATTGAAGCAACGTGCCGCACCCCTGCCATTCCCGCGCCCGGCACAGGAAATCGACGAATGCATTCCTTTCACATACGGGCAAATTCATCAATTCGCCGCTGAAATGAAACGCCGTGGGATCAAGCCGGAACTGGAGCTCTATCATCCCGGCTGTGCCTGGGTGGTGCGTTATCTAATTGAGCACGACCTGCTCGAAAAACCGTACTGGGTGCAAACCGTCATGGGCTACCAGACTAGCAGTTTCCCCACCGTTGAAAACGTTCTGCAGATCTTGAAGGAATTGCCGGAAGACTCTTTGTGGCTCTGCTCAGCGATTGGCCCCTTTCAGTTGCCACTAACCACCCTTGCGACTCTCATGGGGGGCCACGTGCGCGTGGGACTGGAAGACAACATCTACTATTCGCGAGGTAGAAAAGCTCGAAACAATGCCGAACTCGTGGACCGGGCGGCGCGGATCGCGAAGGAACTGAACCGAGAGGTGGCTACTCCAGCTCAGGCGCGAAAGATGCTAGGGCTTCGCGAGCGGCCTTCGCCGTATTATGCTGCAGGCGATGCCCCTGCGCATTCCACGGTGGGCCCCCATTGACTTAGACGCGCGTGCCCGGTCCTGCGGAGATGGTCAATAAGCTTATGATAGTATGTTTAATATGCTCCTTGCAACAACGCTCCTTTTCGCGGCAGCCGTAGCCGTCCCTGACCTGCCGCCCGGCAAAG
>JAFAWX010000349.1 GCA_019241535.1 Acidobacteriota bacterium
GTTAGCGAACTGCTGGTGTGCGTCGTAGTTTATGTTGAGCCCACCCGGGCGGATGAACTAAGCCAGCCGTCGTTTACAAGATCGAACCCGAATCCACAGGGAACTCTTCGACTATAACAACCGCTCGGAAAGGGTGTCAAACGGAAATGGGATCTGAAACTTCAGCGTTCGCGAATGGCCCTAGGTAGCGGCTGGTTTCGTTGTCTTCGGATCGCGCGGAGCTTGAATAGACCGGGGGTTGAAGATGCCTGACAAGAACTGCGCCGGCAGGGAAATCTGCTACTCTCGCTTGAATGGATTATCTCTGGACGCCATGGCGCTATCAATACATCGCCTCCGCGCGGAACGACGAGCAGCCGGATGCGTGCATTTTGTGCCGATTGCCCCAGCTCGCCGACCCTGATGCAAAGATCGTCTATCGTGGAGCATACTGCTACATCGTTCTGAATAGCTTCCCTTATACCTCGGGGCACGTCATGATTGTGCCCTTTACACATATCGCCGAACTCGAAAAGCTGCCGGCGACGGATGCCCAGGAAATCATGAGCCTTTCGCAGCGGATGGAAACAGTGCTCCGCCGGGTTTACTCGCCTCACGGCATCAACCTGGGCATGAACATCGGCCGCGCCGCGGGGGCCGGCATCGCCGGCCATATCCACATGCATGTGCTTCCCCGCTGGGTCGGGGACGCCAATTTTATGACGGTAGCGGCGGAGAGCCGGGTCCTCCCCGAGGCGCTCGAGATAACCTACACGCGAATTCGCTCGGCTATTGGAGACGTGGCGCGATGAACCACTCCCACTTAACCTGAAGCTCGCCTTGTCTTAGCCACTGCTCTCCAGTGCGCCCTCTCGCATTAAGCTCCCTGCCGGGCGTAAATCTCCCGCACTCGCTCCACGGTGTCAGCCTCTTGCGGCAACTTATCCGAGCGCAGGCGCACGATGCGGGGAAAACGCAACGCGTAGCCGCTGTTGTGCCGGGTGGACTTCATAATGTTATTAAAGGCCACTTCTAGGACGACTTCGGGTTTTACGATGCGGCGGAAACCCTGGTCCTCGAGTGTGTGCTCGAGGAACCAGCGGGTCATGTCGGCAATCTCGCGGTCGGTCAGCCCGGAGTATGCTTTACCGATATTGACCAACTGGTCGCCATCGCGGACCGCAAACGTGTAGTCGCTCAGCACTCCAATGCGCCTGCCGTGCCCGTATTCGACCGCCGTGACCACTACGTCGAGCGTAGCCAGCTCGCGCTTCAACTTGAGCCAGGATTTACCACGACGACCCGGGGTATATGGGGACTGCGGGTCCTTAATCATCAGGCCTTCGTTGTTGCGCGCCTGGGCAGCATCGAACAACTGCTTCAGCTCGTCGGGAGTGGATCCGTGAAAAACCGGGGCGCGAATGACCAGTACGGCCACGGATTCTTGCCGGCGAGCTGCGGCCTCGTCGAACGCCAACTTCTCCTGACTGCCGTCAGAATGGGACGCCGTTAACCGAGCAGCCGCTCCGGATTCAGTCCTTTCCTTTTCGCTCAGCAGCTGATTGAGCAGGCGAGCTCGTTCGACCAGGGGGCGATCGATCACCAGCTCGCCCGCGGCATAGAGCACGTCGAAGGCCAGGTATGCGACCGGTACCTGGCGCATGAGTTCTTCGCTCACCTGCTTGCGCCCGAGTCGCTGCTGAAGGGCGCTGAACGGCAATGCCCGGCCGGAGGTCCCGGCAAGCGGATCATCGGCCAGGTAGCTCCAGGCAACAATCTCCCCATCGAGAATGACATCCTTAGCAAGCCCGCCGAGCGCCTGGCGCAGTTCGGGAAAAGATTCCGTGATTTCGTCTCGAGTGCGCGAGAAGAGCCGTACGATCCGGCCCGAGCAATGCGCCTGCGAGCGGATGCCGTCATATTTGTCTTCCACCCAGGCGTTCTCGAAGTACACTAGGGCCTCTTCTGCGGACTGAGCAGGGCTGGCGAGCATGAAACCAATTGGATGAAATAGGCGCATCCTGGCCTGCTCGAGCCTGCTCTGGGCAGCGAGCTTAAGGGTCTCACCGATATCGCCGAGCAGCATATTCGCGCGTTGCACCAGGGGTAGCCCTCCCCCGTACGCCTTTGCAATCGCCTCCTCCACCAAGCTCTCCTTCAGTCCGATACGGAGGTCCCCGGTCATCACTTTCACGAGGTACTTAGCTTCCAGGGGAGACGCTGCCCCGAGCAGACTGCGAACCAGCCCTGCCTTGGCGGCCGTACCCCGGGCTGCGGCGATCTCGCGGAACATTTGCTGAGTTTCCACGGGGGTACGCGGGCGCCTACCAGCCACCTGCTCGCTCCTCGAGAGAAGGTCAGCAGCTACGGCGCCCAGGTCGCCGTGGGCACGGTAGCTTTCGGCCAACTCGGGTTCACTGCGCCCGGCCAGCTCCGCTACCGCTCGCCACAACATCGAGCCTCCCACCTGCAGCGTGGTCTCTTCCCAGACCGGAAACGGCCTTCCGGAGAAAAATATCGCCGCGACGGCAGCTTCCTCGACCGGAACGGCCGTTAAGTATTCGGCGAGCAGCGCCGTCTTTTCGAGTTTCTTGGTCGTGGCCGCGATCCGTTCGGCAGTTTCCGCGAACCTGCGCATTCAGGTCCTCTTAAAGGGTTTAAACCGTTGTGTCAATTCCACTTCGCACTGCGCTGAGCCTGACTCAAGCTGTGGTACCCTACTCGTGGAACATTGCTCGCCTCGAGATCATCTAACCGTATATGAAACTTCTTAGAACCCTGTGGCGTTTCTTAGCCGCCATGCAGCTGTTGCCCGCGCTCGAAGGCGGGGAGGAAACCCTGGTCGGAGGCCAGGCGGTGCTCGAAGGAGTCATGATGCGCACACCGCACGCGTGGGCGATATCGTGCCGGAAACCGTCGGGTGAAGTCGTGAGCCACAGCGAGCCGCTCGCGCGCCTTTCTGAAAGCCATAAATGGATGGCCTGGCCGCTCGTTCGGGGAGTCATCACCCTGGGCCACGCGATGACGCTCGGGTTCCGTGCGCTGCGCTTCTCAGCCAACCTGCAGTTGGACGAGCTGCAAAGAGATGGCGCCGGCGAACTGCCGCGAAAAAGGCTGGAGATCGGAGGCTGGGTCGCCGTCCTGAACATCGCGGTTTCGGTCGGATTTTTTATATTCATGTACAAATATCTGCCGCTTCTCGCGACCACAGAGTTGAAGAAGGCCCACCCGGCCCTGAACGGGCAGGTCATGTTCAACCTGGTCGACGGCGTGATCCGGCTGGCGCTGTTTTTGCTCTTTATTTGGGGAACATCGCTGCTCCGAGACATTCGTCGGGTGTATGAGTACCATGGCGGCGAGCACAAAACCGTCTTCGCCTTTGAAAATGGCGATCCACTCGAGACCGTAGCGGTACAGAAGTATCCGACGTTTCATCCCCGGTGCGGGACCAGCTTTCTCATGACGGTCATGATCATCTCGATTTTCATCTACATGCTGGTGCCGGTAACCGCCTTTTGGGCGCGCTTTGCCATTCGCATTGCTTTGCTGCCGGTAATCACCGGGGTGGCCTACGAAATCATCCGCTTTGCGGCGAGGAACCGCAAATCGCTGTTTG
>JAFAWX010000384.1 GCA_019241535.1 Acidobacteriota bacterium
CCAGATAATGGAGCAGAAATCCGCCCTGGTAAGGTACGATCCCCGCCCTGCCCTCGAGCCAGTTCTCAAGCACGGTCAACGGACAGGGCCAGGGCAGGACCTCTACGAGGACTCCCCATATAAGCGAGGCGATGTGCAGCCAACGCAGGCTGGGTCGGGAAGATGCGAGCAGAGCACCACAAACCACCCACAGGATAAATATCGCGTGCGCACACAGAACCGTCGTCGCCATTTCAGAATAGAATCTGGCAGACAGCACGTTAATATGCATGTTTCTCTTGCCTGTGCTGCAAATGCGATTGCTTTAGGGGCAATTCGCCGGAACTGTGCCTGTTAACGCGCCGAACAGCTCGGGTGGAATCACCACGAAGTAAAACTTAATACTAGAGGTACTCCTATGGTCAAGCGTGCACCAGCGAAGCGCCGTCCTCGAAAAGCCAAACCCGGCACCAAGGGCTTCACGCCTCCGGAATGCCGTCTCGAGGAACCTGCCGGAGATGCTGCCCAAACCGCAGAGGCGATCGGGAAAGCCGGTGGCTGTGTGGTAGGGTCCTACAAGGAGCCGCTCGGCGGTCACCCGATATTGCTTTCGATTTTGCCGATTGACACTGTCGAGCCAACGCCGTTCCAGCGCGACCTATCCGACACACATCACAAGCGATTGGCCGATGTCATTGACAAGACTGGACGGTTTCTCGACCCTATCATTGCCATTACAGCGCCCAAAGGCGGGTTTTGGACCCCTAATGGCCGCCATCGTCTCGAGGCCATGCGACGACTTGGGGCAAGATCCATTGCCGCTCTGGTCATGCCGGACCGCGAAGTTGCGTGGCAGATCCTGGCACTGAATACGGAAAAAGCCCATAACCTGAAGGAGCGTTCGCTCGAGGTTATACGTATCTACCGCGGGCTTCTGGATGAGGACTCCTCCCGCCCGGAGTCGCAGTTTGCCTTCTACCTCGACGAGGCCGCCCTGGTAACTCTTGGCGTTTGCTATGAAAAGATTCCGCGTTTTGGCGGCGGGGCCTATCACCCTATTCTGCGCCGGCTTGAAAGCTTCACCGCGCAGTCCCTGCGGGCCGCCATCAAGGAACATGAGAAGCACGCCGCGATGGTTCTCGATCTCGAAGAAAAAGTTGCGGTCGCAGTAAAAAAGCTGAAGGAACGCGGCCTGGTCAGCCCATACCTGCGTTCGTTCGTGGTAGCTCGGGTTAATCCCTTGCGTTGGATTAAGAACGAACCACCACCGCTGGAAGAGGTACTTAAGACCATGCAGGAACGCGCGGCAAAGTTCAACGTTGAGAAGATCAGGCCGCAGGATCTGGCAGGCGCCGCAGGACCACCGGATGAAGAAGGTTAAGCCAGCTTCATCGAGGTACCGACGCTCGTTCCAGCTGGTTTCCCGCTACGTCAGAGTTGGTTCTCTGCGACTGGTTTCGCACCGCATCTGACCAGGGCTTCCGCGGTTTCGCCGATCCCTTTATGCGTGAACTCATCAAAACTGTGCAGCGGGCGAAATGCTGTTCGCGATCCGATAGAAGAACTGGACCCCTGGATTCCCTGCCCAGCGCATCAAGCCTGAGGATACGACGGCCCAATACATCCAAGCGGAGCCGAAAGAAGAACAGATGAGCGCTGCCCGCGCAGCACCTTTTAGCTGGCCTGAGCCGATACCCTCGATATCCTTAGAATCCCGTTTTCAACCGCTCCTCTGCTTGTCGGGGAATCGCTGCTCCTGTTGGATCGGGGAAGCGTCCAGCGATGTTTCCCGTGCGAGCCAGTGCCCTCACCGGCACTCAGAGGATCAAAGGAAACGCGAAGACGACAATTGTGTTGATCCTGGGTCTCATGTTGAATCCCAAGCCCAACCACGCGATGTTCAACAAGAGGGTTCAGCCTGGCAAAATCGCACTGGGTAGCGTTCATCTTTAATACGAAACCTCGGTTCTGAAGCCCATTTTTCAAGTCTTGTTACTTCTCCATGATTCTGACGGCGCTGTTTGCCGTCCCAAGTGCCCGAGAATTCCTCTTTTTCGGGAGTGTATCAGGTATCCCAGACGGGCGTGGTACGGTCGCGCTCACTTTTTCTGGTCAGGACCCCGGCTTTCCCCCATTTCAGCTTCTACGTGGTATCGGCTAGTGAACCGTTGTTCATTGAAACGCTGCGATTCTTCAGCCTCTCACGCGCTTCGTTCCGTGAGGAGGCAGACAGTTGGCAGCTCTATATTTTGGCCGGAGCCGGTCATTCGACCCGAAAGACTGGTCACCGAACTGCCGCCGTCCCTACACTGGCCAAACGACGAGATCGAGACCCGCAACACTGCTCAGGCGCAGCATATTAGCGAATATTGCGACCAGACGGCAAATCGGCAGTGATTTTCCCTCTCCGCCAACCGCGAGAACATAGATCGGTTTGTTTTCAGCGAAGCACCATTTGCAGAGGAATAGGTGTGGCAATCCCGCCCTCTTCCGGCCAGAAACCAAAAGATATGCAGGAGCTCTGCGCGCCACACGGGTTACGCAGGAGCCTTGGCAGTCTGATGAATTCGCCGAACATGAATTTTCCTTTCCCGCTTGCGTGTCTGGGCGATGTCGTAAGATGCCTGCATCCTCATAAGCGTGTCCATCTTCAGTCCGAAGGCCTTTTCGATGCGCAATGCCATATCCCCAGAAAGATCAGCCTTGCCATTAAGCAAACTGGACAGCGCGGGCCGCGAAACTCGTAATGCACGCGCTGCCGCAGTAACCGAGAGGCCCGTTGGCCTGATAATCTCCGTTCGAATGAAATCTCCGGGATGAGGAGGGTTCTTTATGGGCATAAGTTTCTTACCCCTTCTTCTAGTGGTAGTCTTCCAGGTCCACGTCGTAGATTTCCCCTTCCGTAACATCAATTCGGAAAGTTAGACGCCGATTCCGCGTCACGATGAGGCTCCACGTTCCCTTGCGCTCACCAGTCAGCGTGTGAACCTTCCACGTAGGCAGTGCGCGCAATTCCTCAGGATCTTGCATATCGTCGAGGAACGCTAGCATCTTCCGGAGCTTGTCCACGGTATCGGGCGGAACCCCTTTCGTGACACCCTCGGCATAAAGCCTTTTAAGTCCCTTATGGACGAAGTTCCGAATTTTCACTTTAAGTAGTGTAGCCTGTTACGTAACACTTCTCAACAGTGGCTGGCTCGGTTCGTAGCTCAAATGGGAATGAGGCACTCCCACAGGAATACTGATATTCCCGCGACACTGAGTTACTACGGTTCTGACAAGCCCCGTGGCGCAGTCGGCCTCCAGATTGAACTTCGGCGACCGTCGGACATATCGACGCTGCTCAACCGCTGCGGCAACTCAAGTCGGACGCTCTGGCTGAACGAAAGGTGTGCCCGCGCTGGTGGCTCGCAAAGGCCTGCATGTCCTTTTCGCCCGAGCGCGGAAAATCCAGAAAGTTCAGGCCCATGTATTTGCAGGTTTCACAAAGGTTCGACCCCACTAGCTGGAAAACTTCTCAACCTGCGACATTCGTCCGCTCTGCGGGAGCGAACCACGGGTTGACGTTAGTATTGGACCCACCAATCGAATCAGCAGTGTGGAGGCAGGGTCACTCAAAGTTTTGCGAGGTGTCAATATTCTTTGGCCGCAATGCTGCGTTCCGGGAGCGGGGGTGCGCGGAGTGGCTGGCCGAGAAAATGGGAATGTCACGTACTGACCGCCCTCTTGACGGAAGACGCTGGTCTTCAGCACCCGTCCGTTTTTCTAGGAGGGTTTAAGGAGATTGGAATCGTGCTGGTCGCGGACGCGCCGCCCCTCGCGCCCTGCCCTCCCCCGGGGCGTTTTGTTCCCTTCACCGTATCCGTCGTGTTTTTCTCCGCTGCGCTGCCAAGTGAAAGAAAAAGACGCCGAACACGGCAGCAGGGAAGAAACATGAAAGTGTTAGATTTATAGCGAGGAAAACACACGCGTGGTCGGCTCTCCCGGTTTCCTGGTTTCTTAAGCTCAAGGAGCGGACCTATGCCTGCAGTAGGCTGGTAGCAGAATTACGAAGACCGGAGTAGACGTGATTAACGGCGCCCATGTGATCATCTATTCGAAGGACCCGCAGGCTGACCGGGCGTTCTTTCGTGATGTGCTCAAGTTTGCGTCGGTCGATGCCGGACACGGCTGGTTGATTTTCGCCATGCCACCACTCGAAGCCGCCTTCCATGACTCCGACAATAACGGTCCTCACGAACTTTATTTCATGTGCGACGACATCGCGGCTACCCTGAAGGAGCTCCGCTCGAAACATGTCAAAGTTTCAGAGGTGACTCAGGAGCGCTGGGGAAAGCTCGCCTTTTTTGCACTGCCCGGGGGCGGAAAGCTCAGCATTTACGAACCCGCTCATGCGAGCCCGTTAACGGGAAAGCGATGAAATTTACCCTTGCAGGGTCTGACCTTTAAGCGCAGAGGGCAAG
>JAFAWX010000084.1 GCA_019241535.1 Acidobacteriota bacterium
CCATGGTGGCGCCGAGAGCGATCGGTTGCTGGAAATAAGGAGACATGAAGGTGTTATCGACGACCAGTTCCACCTTAGCTTGACGGCAGATTTCGGCAATGGCGCGAATGTCACTTAAAGCCATGAGCGGATTGGTCGGCGTCTCGACATAAACCATGCGCGTGGTCGGGCGAAGAGAGCGGGCGACATTTTCTGCTTGCGAGGTATCTACATAAGTAAACTCCAGCCCGTATCCCGAGAGTACCTGGTCAAAAAGGCGGGGCACACCGCCATAGAGGTTGTGCCCGCAGACAACGTGATCGCCGGACTTGAACAGGGCGCAAATGGCATTGATCGCCGCCATGCCGCTCGCGAACACCCGCGAAGCAAGCCCGCCCTCAAGCGATGCGAGATTTTTTTCCACGCGATCGCGGGTGGGGTTTGACACCCGCGCGTATTCGTATCCTTTGTGCCTGCCGAGTTCCTCCTGGACGTAGGTGGAGGTTGCGTAAATAGGCGCGGTCACCGCACCGGTGAGAGGATCCGGTTCCTGGCCGTCGTGGATAGCACGAGTAGCAAAGCCGGCTTGGAAGTGCTGCTTCAAATGAGCAATGGTGGTCGATAAGAAGCGTTTGTCGCGCCGCGCCAGGGAGAGCACTGATTCGGCGTTCTAGATCCCGCCCTCAAAAACCTTCTTGGAAAGATAGCGCTCGGCGGAATCGGGAATCAGCGTGACCACGCGCTTTCCCGGGCCCAGCCGCCGCGCCACCTCAAGGGCCCCAAAGACGTTGGCGCCGCCACTTGAACCAGAAAGCACCCCTTCTTTCGCCGCCAGCTCTCTTACCGTCTCGAATGCGTCTGTATCCATGACCATCAAGACTTCATCACAGACCGAATAATCCAGGTTCTTGGGCACAAAGCTCGCGCCAATGCCCTCGACTTTATGTTTCCCCGGGGACCCTCCGCCCAGCACCGAACCTTGAGTTTCAACCACTACCGCCAGCAGCTTGGGGAGTCTCTCCTTTATATAACGGGCGACTCCAGTAAAGGTACCGGCCGTACCGGCACCGACCACGACCGCATCGAGTCGCCCTTCCATCTGTTCGAAAATCTCTCTGGCTGTGGTTTGGTAGTGGTAGTCCGGGTTGGCGGAATTCTCAAACTGCGCAGCCACAAAGGCATGCTTTGTGCGCGCAGCGTATATCTGTGCCTGCTCGATCGCACCTCGCATGCCGGCGTCTTCAGGGGTGCGCAGCACATCGGCGCCCAGCGCCCGCATAAGCATTACCTTTTCTTCAGAGAAATTCTCGGGCACGAAAAGCACCACTTTGTAGCCGCGACTGACCCCGATCAAAGCCAGGCCGATGCCGGTGTTGCCGGCCGTGGCTTCGACGATAACTCCTCCGGGCGACAGCCGCCCTTCTCTCTCGGCCCGGCTGATGATACCGATCGCCGCCCTATCTTTTACACTGCCGCCGGGATTCAAATATTCAAGCTTGGCGAATACACTCGCCGATTGCGGTGGACTGATCCGCTTCAGGCGGAGCATGGGAGTTTCGCCCACCAATTCGGTGATGTCGTCGGCTACCGAAAGGCGGGTCATCGAAGGAGTGGGCACTCTACAGGGTACGGAACGAGCTTCGCGAGGTCAATCCAGAGGCTCTGGCAACTGGTTTCTTGGTTGGTTCACATCCACACGGTGAGGCTAGCGCATCGCCTGTTCCTGACCCGGGTAGTAGCCGCTCCGCGTTCGCACGATCAATTTTTTGTACTGCCGGGCATGCGCCTCGACATGAATGGTGCGATAGCCGCCAACGCTTTTCGGAGTGCTGGGAGCGTAGCTCATCGTGTACTGGTTGCGAATATCGTGGGCGATGGTTCGGCTGATTTCGTCCACCTGATCGAGGGTGGGAGGAAAAAACGCCATTCCACCGCTGCGTTCCGACAGGATTTCGAGCGCCCGCTTGGCACGACGTGATTTTTCTTCGCCCAGAAGGCCAATGGCATATACGGTTGGGCCATTTTCCTGCTGCAGGCGCTGCACGGCTTGTTCGAGGGTTTCCTGGCTGGCGTCGTCCTCTCCGTCGGTCACTACGAACAATACCTTGCGCTGCAGGGAAGCCTTCATCAAATAGTCGGCGGAAGCAACAATAGCGTCGTAGAGGGCGGTTCCTCCACGCGCTTCCACACGTTCAAGCGCGGACTGGAGCTTCTTAATCTCAGAGGTAAAGTCCTGATCGAGGTAGTACTCGTCGTTGAAATTCACGACGAATACCTGGTCGTTGGGATTGCTCGCCTTTACCAGGTTAATAGCAGCCCTATTTACCTTCTCACGTTTTTCCCGCATCGATCCGGAATTGTCGATGACAATTCCCATGGCAACTGGAAAATCTTCCTGGCGAAAGGAACGGATCTGCTGCGGCTGATTATTTTCAAAGATGGTGAAATCGGGCTTGGCCAGATTAGTAACCAGGTGGTTTCTTTCATCCACCACCGTGGCGTGCAGGGTGACCTCCTTGGCCTCGGCGCGAAACACAAATACCCCGTTGTCGTTCGCCGCCGGCCCTTGTTCCGGTCCTCCGGCGGGCGGCTGCCCGGGAGCGGGATTCTGCGAGGCGGGGCTCTGATTCGCGGCTGGAGGGGCCGGACTGGGCTGCTGCCCGGAATTTCCCGCCGTCGGCGGTTTAGGGACCGATTGGGGCTGGGAACTCTGCGCGCCGCTCGTCGGGAGCAGAATCAGCACTGCCATCAACAGAAACAGAAAGGGTATGAAGGTTTTTGACGGAACTCTATTGGGAAGAAGCATAATACCCAGTTTTGGCATAGACATGGAGCGGTGGCAATCCTTTAGGCGGAAGCAACTTCACCTTTATTTTATGCCATTTGCCGTCATGCCCTGGGTTCTTTGGACGGTATCCGAGCACATATTGGTTGCGTAGCTCGATTCCAATTTTTGTAGCGACATCGGCGAGATCGTTAGGATTGTCGATGGTGAATGCCCGCCCCCCGCTTAACTCCGAGATATCGCTCAATAGCTGCGGCCCAAGCCGCTCTTCCTCGGTCTGGAAATAATGGTCGTAAATTCCAATGGAATAGATCATCACGTCCGCTTCTTTCACCAGGGACTTAATCTCGCCCTCGGTGTAGCGGCTGTGGTTATCTCCACCGTCGGAGATGATCAGCAGGGATTTCTTCGGGTACTTGGCTTGGCGCATTTTGCTGATGCCCAGGTAAGTCGCATCCAGCAGTGCGGTTCGCCCTTTAGGAACGGTATAAACCAGCTTGCCCTGGAGGTCGTCGATGGAATTGGTAAAGTCCGAAATCTCCTCCGGTTTATCAGCAAAGGCGATCATGAAAAACTCGTCTTGCGGGTTGGCCGTCTTAAAGAACTCGATCACGGCCTCGCGCGCGCGCTCAATCTTGCTGCTCATGCTGCCACTCATATCAAAGATCACGCCGAGTGAGATAGGAGCATCCTCGCTTGAGAAATGTTTCACCTCCTGGCGGTCCTTACCTTCAAAGATCTGGAAATTCTCCCTATCGAGGCCGGTCACCAGGCGGTTCATGGGATCGGTGACCGTGACCGGAACCAGCACCAGATCGACTTTTGACTTGAGCGTGGGAGCGTGAGTTCGAACCGTGTCGAGCACGCCCTGCTGCGTGACCGGGTCGCTTTTTTCCACATCCAGGCGAGGCGCGATATGCACGTCCTCCACGTCCGGGGCCTGGGGTAGAGCAGGTAGCGAGAAAAAGAGGGTCGAAAAAAGCAGGGAGGCGAGAAATCCCTTCGATCGAATCACCCGCGGGAAGCTGACAATTGCTACAGATACTGTTCGCGGCTGAATCCCGGGCTTACTGGACTCGCGCTGGAGCCGGCGCGTCATAGAATCTACGAATTGCTGCCGATATTAGCACAACCTGAGACCGGCCGGCGTCAAATCTTTGTCACGCTTTCCGCTCACCCAGGCCACACACTTTGATTCTCAAGTCTCTCGAAAAGTTTGCCGGGCAGGCGAAATCCGGCTGCCGGTGCGGATTCCCGGCAGTCGGATCCCGCGCAAAGACCTTGGTACAATCTCCTATTCTCTCCCTCCATGGCACACATTGAGCCTTTCCGCGCACTTCGCTATGATCCGATCCGCGTTGCCCTGGCGGATGTGGCCACCCAGCCCTACGACAAAATTACTTCCCAGATGCAGGAACGCTACTACGGGCTCAGTCCTTTCAACCTGGTGCGCATCATCCTGGGCAAGCGCTGCCCGGAGGACGGAGCGGACGATAATGTATATACCCGGGCCGCGGCTCATTTCCGCGAGTGGCGGCACGAGGGGGTGCTGGTTGAGGATTCCGCCCCCTCCCTCTACCGCTACACGCAGCAGTTCACTTTGCCCGGGGGCGGATCGCCCGCCGAACGTTGCGGGTTCATTGCCCTCGGTAAGCTCGAGGACTACTCAGCCGGGGTGGTCTTTCGTCATGAACAAACCCTGGCCAAACCCAAGGCCGACCGCCTGGATCTGTTGCGCGCCACACGCGCCCATTTCGGCCAGATTTTCATGCTCTACTCCGACCCGAGCGCCGAAATCGAGCGCGCCCTGGTTTCAGAAGCTGCTCCCGTCATCAGCGTGCATGACGAATATGGCGTTCTCCATCAGGTGTGGAAGATCTCCGACCCGACCAGAATTGCCCTCATTCAGGACCAGATGCGGGACCGCAAGCTCATCATTGCAGACGGGCATCATCGCTATGAAACCGCGCTCCGCTATCGCTACGAGCGTGGAGGAGCACCCGAAGGTCCCCGGCTGGCCCCGTTTGAGCTAGCCATGATGACCTTTGTCAACATGGACAACCCGGGTCTGCTGATCCTTCCCACGCACCGGGTAGTTCACGGCCTGCCCGGCTTCGCCATGGACTCGCTCTCTCGGCGCGCCTCGGATTTTTTCAGCGTCGAGGAAGTAGACCCGGGAATTGATTACCGACGAGCGCAGGCCATACTGCGACAGGCTGCCCGCAGCGGAACGGCATTTGTCGCCGTCGGAGCCGAGCGCGTGTTCCTGCTCAGTCGACCGAAGGCTTCGCCGGAGGTGTTCAGCGGACTCTCGCTTCGCCAGCAAAGCCTCGACGTTGTCCAGCTCCACCGCTGCGTGTTGGAACGGGCGCTTGGAATTTCCGAGAGTGCCATTTCAGGTGAACAGCATGTAGGCTACATTCGCGACATCGGTGAGGCCATGGCCCAGGTTCGCGATGGAAGGGCGCAGGTGGCATTTCTGATGAACCCAGTCCGTATCGATGAGGTGCGCAATATCGCCTTCGCAGGCGAGGTGCTGCCCCAGAAGTCCACCGACTTTTATCCCAAACTGCTTAGCGGGCTTACCATTTATGCCTTGGAATAGGCATGGACTCGCCTCCCGTATTCCCCAATTTCTGGGCTTCGCGCTGTTCATCGGGTCAGCGGTTATGCTGGGGGCCCCGGAGGCGGGTGCGCAGGGCCCGGTCATCGTGCCAGCGCCGACACTCGCCACGCTGGTCATGATCGATCCCGCGCATGGAGGGATCGAATCCGGTGCCGTGTTGAATCCGGCCATTCCAGAAAAGGATGTAAATCTGGCCTTCGC
>JAFAWX010000153.1 GCA_019241535.1 Acidobacteriota bacterium
GGTCCAGGATTGCGCGATTGTCTTCTGCTTGTTCGTTTTCCTGTTTATTGTTCTCGGAGCGGGCTTCCGTCTGAATGCGTCCGGAGCATTCCTGGCTGCGGCTACTGGAACTGCGGTCATCGCTTATGGATTTCGTCGATTGTGTAACGCGATCCAAAGAAGTTCTTGTTCGTGAGGTGTCATTTCGGGATGACAGCACGAAGGGCCTGATAAGTTTGCGCGAATTTGTGAGGGACGGAGCAACTGTTGAGTACCCTGAAAGGGTACTTCGACCTTCCGGGCAGGACATTGAGCATCGGGATCAGGGAGAAAAGAGGGACCGACCAACAACTTAGGAAAAACCTGTTCTTTTCTTGTGCTCCGGCGCCTTCTTGATGAGCCTTGGCGGCGTCGCGGCCGCTTTTCGCGGCCGATCTCTTGCTCTGCTCTGACGTGCTGGCCTTTAGCTTTGGCCGCCCAAACGGCCATCTCACGCACGTTCATGAAGGCATACTAATAGCGCGCCTCGAGGATTAGAAATGGGCTAGCACGGTTATAATGAGGCAGGATATGACAAGCGATGAAAGACTCGATCGTCTGACTGAGCGGCATGAAGCATTGACCGAATCGCTTGAACTGCTGACTCGCGATGTGCGTGAGCTACTGGAAATCGCCCAAAACCGTGAGCGGCGATTGACGCGATTAAAGGGGGACGAGGGGGACTAAAACAAGCGGCCGGCCCACAGCTGAACGCCTGCATTCGGCGCTTCCTTATGCCTGGTTCCATGGTGAAACTTGCTTAACTTACCAGCTTCCTGAACACAGCGTGGCGCAATCGGCCTTCCCGCGTCCGCTCGACAAACTCCAGTTCACAGCGGCGTTCGGGTTTCAGCCAAACGCATTCCCTCATTTTTTCCGCCGTGAGGCCATGACCCGACCGGCTCCGCTCTGGCAAATCAACAAACGGACATTCCGGTGTTCGCAGCGATTCGAGTTCCCGGTATACCTGATCCCGCAGGTGCGGTGTAAATCCGGCAGCCACCCGTTTGACGTAGTGCAGTTTGTCTCCGCGGTACTCTCCCACGATTAGAGAGGAAAAACGCCTTCCCGCGGCAACATAGCCGCCGATCACAAACTCACCCTCTTCATTAAAACGGTGCTTCTGCCAGGCATCCGACTCTTTACCAGGGAGGTACAACGAACTGGAGCGCTTGGCGACAATGCCTTCGAGCCCCAGTCGCTTGACCTCGTCGATAAGTGGACCCAAGGCTATGTTGAATTGAGGATTAAGCCGCAGTGGATCGGAGAACCGAGGAGCAAGGCTCTCGAGAATTTTTCTTCGGGAGGTAAGCGGCAGATCCAGCAAATCCTGTCCGCGACGATGGAGGACATCGAAAATGTAATAAACAATAGGACGTTTGGTGCTCTTGCGATTTTGCAGCTCCTGAAAGCTCGCTCGGCCATGTTCGTCGAGAGCAACAATTTCGCCGTCGAGCACGATGTCACCTGGCTTCAGGTTTCTGAGAGCGAATGCTACGTGTGGGAACTCCCGCGTGTAATCCAGGCCGGACATGGAATACAGCAGGGCCGTACGCCCGTCGACCAGGGCGACCGCGCGGTAACCATCCTGCTTTATTTCATAGAGCCAATCTCGACCCTCCGGCAGCCTGGACACGCGTCTGCATTCCATGGGCTCAATGAAGCGGGGGCGCGGCTTCGGTTGCCGAACTACACGCTGAACCATGCACTGTTCCTGTGCAACCTGAGATGCGCTTCATTAGAGGGATGGGACACGCAGAAGGCCGAAGCTGCATCGAAAGGACATGCCGAAACAATCTTGGGCGCTCGCAATGGTGTTGGCAGGAGGGATCCTAGCCGGCACGGCCACGGCCAACGACGAGACATATCCAAATCGTCGGCCTTCTGGAAACCAGGTCCAGTCCGCAGAAGGCGCAATTCCTGACGCCGCTCGGCCGGGTGACCAGTCGGAGGCGGAGCCGCCGGCAATTCTAGACCGGCGGGACCGGATCTTTTATCCCGGAGACACGGAGCGGGCCAAGCCCCTGCTGCGAAAGCTACTCCTCAACATCGCGCTCGATCAAAAAGACATATTCACCAGCCCCTTTCATATAAATCGGAACAACGCTCTAGAGTGGCTGGTGCCGACGGCGATAACGGGCGCTCTGATTCCAGCCGACACCCACATCGGCAATGCTTTTGAGAACAGCCGTGGTCAGCTTCGCTGGGGTGGGCGGATTTCGCAGATTGGCGCGTCTTATACGCTTCTGCCGATCATTGGGGGCTCTTACATCTATGGCGCGTGGCGGGATAATGCCAAAGCGCGCGAGATCGGCGTTCTGGGAACGGAGTCACTGCTGGACAGCCTGATCGTCGTGGGCGTAGCAAAGGAGGTTTTTCGACGCAACCGCCCTCAGGACAGGCATGCGGGCGATTTTTGGGGGGGCGGAACATCATTCCCCTCCGGCCACTCGATTCAAATGTGGACGGTGGCTTCACTGCTGGCGCACGAGTACCAGCACAAGAAAGTAATCGCCATAACTGCCTACAGCCTCGCTGGCATAGTCAGCGCATCACGAGTGGCGGCTCAGAGGCACTTTGCTTCGGACGTATTTGCCGGGGGAGCGATGGGCTGGTTCATCGGGCGCTACGTCTACGATACGCACATGAGCCACCTCGCGCACAAGCACGCGTCACTCGTGCCCATGATTGTGCCCGAAGCAGATCCAAGGGACCGCCGCTACGGCTTGAGGCTGGTTTTCGGCCGAGGTCCCACTAGCGACAACGGCAGTGAGGACAGTACGAGAACCGCGGAAATAAGGTGAAAGCATTCCGCATGCCATTGGCCGATCCGTCTGACGATGCCCTCGAGGAAAGCTACATCAATGTACGCGCGCAACCAGAATGCGTTCTGTTGAG
>JAFAWX010000066.1 GCA_019241535.1 Acidobacteriota bacterium
CGCTCAATCTTGGATTTACTTCCCGCGATTCACCTGCTGCGGTCGAAGCTAACCGACGGGCTTTGGCGGCGCATCTAGCCGCTCGGTGGGGAAAAACGTCGTGGCCGCTAGTCACCCTGCGGCAGATTCATTCCGACCTGATTCATGTTATCCATGCCACCCCCCTAGAGGCGCCGGCCGGCGATGGTCTCATCACCCAAACCCCGCAATTGTTAGTGGCCGTACAAACTGCCGACTGCCTGCCGGTCATCCTGGTAGACACAAGGCAACGGGCGCTGGGGGTCTTTCATGCCGGATGGCGGGGAACTCTCAAGCGAATCGTTGAAAAGGGAGTGGGGGAGATGCGCAGGCTCTTTGACACCCGGCCGCGCGACCTTGAAGCCGCAATCGGGCCAGGTATTAGGGCCTGCTGCTACCGAGTCGGTGCCGAGCTGAGGGAGGCTTTTGAATCGCGATTCTCCTACGCAGCCAGTCTCTTCCGTTCGGAGGAGGCGGCCGATGAGGTCCGCGAAAAATATCCACTGCTGTTTCTGAATTCCCGTGCTCCCGGCCGCGGGGAGGTGGGAAAGATGATCTTCCTCGACCTTGCTGAGGCGAATCGCCGACAATTGCTCGCGGCCGGAGTTCCAGGAAGCCGCATCTCCGACCTGGGTCTGTGCACCTGTTGCCGCCAGGATTTGTTCTTTTCGCACCGCGGCGCCGGGGGAAATGCCGGACGGATGATGGCCGTAGCAGGAATGAGGGCAGAAGGAAAGCAATAGCTCAGCCGACGATTGCAGGTTCGGCCGGCTCGGTTTCGTTCACTAGCGCATGTAGGTGCTCTAAGGTCTCCTGAACGGTCAGGGAGTACATTTCGCGTTCTACGCCCTCGCCAGATTCGAGCGCAGTTTTCAGAAAATGTCCGGCAATGGCAATTGCCAGTGGATCGGTAATGGTCTTGCCAGTTTGCTTGCTGTACTCATTCCAGGCGGGCAGGGGCAGGGCGACCCAGACAGGACGTCCGTCCACCAGGAACTTTATGTCGACGGCATCGGCATGTCTGGTGGCCACGGCCACGATCAGTGCCTGGTAAAAACAATGGACATTTCTTCTGGTCCAGCGATCGAAAGCGTGGAAGTTCTGATACATAGAGTTACGATAGCAACGATCGCGGTCAGGGGCAATTCCGTTGCCTTCACCCGGCTGCCGACCCAGGTTCTTATGGGTCAGGAGCCCCGCCTTGTGTTACGAATATCGCAGGAAAATGCCAGCTACGCCTCTCGAGCTTTATGGGCCACCGTGGAGCTGGAACAAATCGCCATTCCATGTATCAGGTCCGGAGCATCTGCTTGGTGCTTCGGCGAATTTCTGCCTGTCTTGCGCGGCCATGCCCTCTTCGCTCGTCGGGTTGTTTGTCACTGCGCCATGACGACGATTTCGCCGACCATTCCCAATTGATCGTGCAGGACGCATATGTAGTGGTAAATCCCGGGCTGGGTGAAGGTCACACGAAAGCGCGTCGCGCTCAGGGGAGCCTGAGCCAGGCCGATCCGATCCTGCGGTGCCTGGGTAATGAATCCCGAGTGTACGGCGTCAGAGGGAGAGCTGATGTACGCATGCCGGGCGCCATCGGGATCGGTTGTGACGTTGGCCGAGGGTGGAATCTGTTGGAGAAGGCTGGGTTCGGGGCCGAACGTAATGGTATGGCTGGTCACTGCTTCCTCGGTCGTCCACTCCACCGTGTCCCCGACATGGATTACCTTCGTCGCATCCTCGAAGCGCATGACTGAGACGGTCTGAGTTCCTCCCCCGTTTCCCGCAATGTGCCCCACGCCGGCGATTACCTCTTTCGAGGAGGAATGATTGGGCGCGAAACCGATCGTCGCCGAGGAGAGTAGACGCGCCCGTTGCTGTTGCGCCTCGCTGTAGTAAAACGCCTGATCATGGGGCAATGGCGTGGCAGAGACTAGAACGTGGATGACGGCTGTCATATTGGGGTGGGCGAGACAAACCAGCTTGAAATTGCCCGGCGCTGGAAACACCACAGAATAGGTTGGCGGACTGGCCGAGCCGCTGGTGTTTGCTAGCAAGCCGCTATTGACACAGGTGGTGCCATCGAAGACGGAGAAGTCGGGGGTGACGCCGTTAGGCACGCCGGGACATCCTGCCAGGCGGGACGGGCGGACCTGTCCCAGGGCGAGAAAACTGACGGTATGATTCTCGCCGGCCGGGAACGTCCAGGTAATCGTGTCACCGGAGTGAATCCAGATCTCGTTCGGTAAAAAGGCAAGCGCCTGATGGGCCATGCCGCTGTCTTGTGCGCCGGCCTGCAATTGCCAGGTGTCGGCCGCGGCCGATACCGGCAGCAGGAGCGCAATCAGCAGAGCGTAACGACGGAAAATGAAACCAAGTTGGTATTTGAATGGCATAGGATTCCTCCGCAGAAACTTCGCTTCGGCGAGAGAGCATTGGCCAACCTTGGCCGGAATGCAATGGCAAGCAGGTGAAACGTAGGTGACAGGGAAAGTTGTTGATTCGGAGGGTCTTCCAGCCTGCGGTGACAGCGGATCTTGCGATTCAAGGCAACCCGCTTATACTTTGCCTGCCGGAGTTCTGCTCGGTGGCCAGCCAGGTCAAGCTCAATGTCGTGCGTTTCGGCGTGTACGAGTTCGCGCCGGACACCCGGGAATTGTGGCGGCAGGGAATTCGAGTCCGCCTTGAGGGCCAGCCAGTTGCCATCCTGAAAATGTTGCTTGACCGCCGAGGAGAACTGGTCACACGGGAGGAACTCCAGAAAGAGCTTTGGCCGCAGGATACGTTTGTCGATTTCGAGCACAGCCTGAATGCGGCGGTCAAACGCTTGCGTGCAGCCCTACACGACTCGGCCGACCAGCCGCGCTATATCGAGACGCTGGCGCGACGCGGGTATCGCTTCATTGCACCGGTTGCCGGTCGGGGAGACGGGACCAGCGCTCCAGCGTCGGTCGCCGTTCGAACGCCGCTGGTTCCGACAAAGCCGCTTTCCGTGGGTTACCGAAAGCTATGGCTACTCGCGCCGCTGCTCTGCGCTATTGCCGTTGTCGCCTGGGCATGGCGCGAGTGGCGGCACCGACAGGTTACGGCAGCTAGGGTGATACGTTCCGTGGCTGTGCTGCCCCTTGAAAACTTGAGCGGAGACCCGTCCCAGGAGTACTTGGCCGACGGCCTGACCGAGGAGCTCATCGGGCGGCTTTCGAATATCCACGGTCTGCGAGTTATTTCCCGCACCTCCTCGATGCAATTCAAGCATACAAACCTTTCGGTGCCGGCAATTGCCGGAACGCTGGGGGTCGATGCGGTTGTCGAAGGGTCAGTCATACGCGAGGCGAGCCGGGTTCGCGTCCATGCCCAGCTGATTCGTGGAGCAAGCGACGAGCACATTTGGGCAGAACAATACCAGGGGGAATATCCAAGCATTCTCGGCCTGCAAGAAGACGTCACGCGTAAAATTGCCGAGCGCCTCCAAGCCAGCCTTGCGCCCCAGGAGCGGCGGCGGCTGGCACCGAGCCGCACGGTCGATCCCGAAGCTCACGAAGATTATCTGAAAGGGCTTTACTACTTCAATCAGCGGACGTCTGAGGCACTCAACAAAAGCATCGCCTATTTCCGGCAGGCAATTGCCCGCGATCCTAACTACGCTTTGTGTTATAGCGGCCTGGCCGATGCTTACGCCCTGCTCGGGTTTCGCGACGGGGTGCTATCGAATGAGGACCTGGCGCGGGCCAAGGCCGCGGCAACCAAGGCGATCGAACTTGACCCGAGTTTGGCAGAGCCACATTCATCCCTTGCATTTATTGCCGAGACCCAGGAGTGGAACTGGGCTGCAGCAGAGCGGGAGTACAAGCGCGCCTTGGAACTAAACCCGGGTGATGCCGGAGTTCACCACTGGTATGCCGGGTATTTGGTTTACGTCGGAAGACCTGAGCAGGGGGTTACAGAAGAAAGTCAGGCTCGGGATCTTGATCCGGTATCTTTGCCGGTCAATAACGCCCTGGCCGGCAGGCTTCTTGCGGCCGGCCGTGACGACGAGGCCTTGGCGCAGGTCGAGAAAACCCTGGAGCTCGATTCTCATTTTGCAGCGGCCCACCAGACTCTAGGCTGGATCTACTTGAATAAGCGCAAGCCCAAGGAAGCCGTCAACGAATTTAAAGAGGCGGTCCAGGCGTCCGGACCGGACGATACCGAATTCATTCTTGACCTCGCTTTTGCTTACGCCATCGCCGGGAACCGGGGGGAAGCGCACAGGATACTTGCCAAGCTCATACAAGAACACGAGAGGGGGACCACGTCGTCCGCACCGATCGCCATTCTTTACGGCGCTCTGGGTGAACTGGACGAGGCTTTTGCGTGGTTGGACAAGGCCTACGAGGAGCGCGACCCCGAACTTACTTATCTAAACGTTCGCCGCCGCCGGTTCGAACCGCTGCGCCGCGATCCACGTTTCAAAAAGCTGCTCCTCCGCATGGGTTTGGGAAACTAAATTTAAGAGTTGATTTGTGTGCTTCATAACCGCGATGTTCACAACAACTCGGCCGCATTCTCCGCGCTTATGGCGGCAAGCGCTTGGGCAACCGCCTCTTCCAGAGCCAGGGGTGGGTTTCGGGACCTGCCAAGATCGAAGTTTAAATTGCTGGAAGGGATTGGTCGGGACGGGCAGATTTGAACTGCCGACCCCTCGCACCCCAAGCGAGTGCTCTACCAGGCTGAGCCACGTCCCGACGTCGGACCAAAGGGGTTAACAGGCAAATTCTACACCAATGTGTGAAAGCGTTTCTGGGGACTCTCTCTCATTTTCCCGTGTTTACTGAGCCAGGCGCGGTAACGACCGGCCCAAGTCGAACAGTAAAAGCAGGGGTGAGCGGGGAAATCTACTTTTGACCTTTCTCGCGTCTCGATCGTCTGCTCGGCTCCGGATCGAGCAACGCAAACTGGATTTTTTTCTCCACCGGATCGATGCGGTCAACCAGTACTCGGACATTTTGTCCGAGGCGATAGGTCTTGCCAGTACGCTGCCCGATGATCTCCCGCGTATTCTCATGATAGGCGTAGCGGTCATCGGCCAGCGTTGCCAAGGGCACGAGGCCTTCGACAAACAGATCCGTGAGCTCAACGAAGAGGCCGTATTTGGTCACGCTTATGATCAGGCCTGCAAAATCGTCGCCCAAGCGGTCCTGCATGAACTTGACTTTTTTCCATTCCATCAATTCGCGTTCAGCGTCGTCGGCGCGGCGCTCCGACTGGCTGCAGTCTTCGGCAATGGCACGCAGTTCGGCGACCGGAATTGGGCCCTCGGCTGGAGCAGCCGCCACTGCCTGCCTTGCGCGACCCCGTCCCGCAGCAGGAGGCGCGTGGCCTCCTGCCCGCAAGCAGGCAGGCGAATGGTGCTCGCCGTCTCCGCCGCTTACAAATTTCTGCTCCCCGTCGCGCAGCACCTGCTTGAGGATTCTCTGTACGATCAGATCCGGATAGCGGCGGATAGGTGAGGTGAAATGGGTGTAGCTTTTTGTCGCCAAAGCAAAGTGTCCCAGGTTCTCCTCCGAGTAGCGGGCCTGTTTTAGCGAGCGCAGCATAAGGTAAGAGAGAATACGCTCCTCGGCCTTGCCGGCAATCTTTTCTGTCAGCTTCTGGTACATGCGTGGAGTAACCTGAACCTCCTCGGGAATTTCAAATTCCGGCGCTCGCCGTCCCGAGCCGTAGCGAGAGCGGCGGTCGCTCTTGAATTGCACTCTCTGGATGGGCAGTGCGCCTATGCCCAGCGAATAACCGAATGTCGCGGCAATGACCTCGAAGTCATAGACTCTTTTAGCGTCCGGTTTCTCGTGAATGCGATAGAGCGACGGGACAGCTTTCGCCTCCAGGTAGCCGGCCACGCACTCGTTTGCCGCCAGCATGAACTCCTCGATAATGCGGTGGGCCGTGTTGCGGTCGGAGCGGACAATGCTCTTCATCAGCCCCAGTTGGTCAAATTCAATGACCGGCTCGGGCAAATCGAAATCGATCGACCCACGGCGCTCCCGCTTGCGCCGGAGAATCGCAGCCAACTCGTTCATGAGCGAAAACTGCTCGAGTAAGTGCGAATAGCGCCTGCGTTCTCCCTCGTCCCCTTCGAGAATGGCGTTCACCGACGTGTAGGTCATGCGGGCCACGGAACGGATGACGCCGGGACAAATCTCGTAGCTGACGACCTCGCCGCGGTGATCAATTTCCATCAGGCACGACAGCACCAGGCGATCGACTTGGGGGCGCAGGCTGCAGATGTCGCTAGAGAGCTCAAGCGGAAGCATGGGCACAGCCCGATCGGGAAAGTAGACGCTGGTTCCGCGTAGACGGGCTTCCTCATCAAGCGCCGAATCGGACCGGACGTAGTGAGCTACATCGGCGATATGAACCTGCAACTGGAAACTACCTTCGTCCATTCGCTGTACCACCACGGCATCGTCAAAATCGCGCGCTGTCTCGCCATCGATGGTGACAACCGGAAGCTGGCGAAAATCGCGCCGTGTGCGCACCTCTCCCGCCGCTATGATGGGCTCAACCGCTTCCGCTTCCGCGAGCACTTCCGGAGGAAAGCGGTGGCGAAGGTGATGCTTGCGGATGACAATTTCAAAATCCACGCCGAAATCATCCTGATAGCCGAGGATCTCGACGACCTGCCCGCGGGCACTCTGGGTGGCCGTCGGCCAGTCGGTGATCTCAACCTCGACCACCACATTTTCAAGATCGTTCCACTCCCTCGGGCGACGAGCTTCCCCGCCAATGACCCGGTGGCGGGATTGTTTTCTCCCGCCACCCGATGTGTGCTTGGGCCGGGCACTCTCAGCATTCGTGGCTGCAGGCTCGGCTCGGGGATACTCGCGGCCCGGAGGAATCCGGATGGCCTCGCGCAGCTTAGGATCGATTGGGGTAACGTAATTGTGACGGGGAGCGTAGTGAAACAGCCCCACTACCGTGGGGTGAGCGCGCGCGAGCGAGCGAATGATGCGTCCTTCGGCCCTGTGATCGCGGCGAATGCTGGTGATTTCAACTAGCACCCGGTCGCCGTGCATGGCGGATCCTACTGCGTAAGGAGAGATGAAAATGTCGCCGCTAACTGGTGAGTTCAGCCGGGCGACACTCGAGGGGTCAGCGCCGACAAATCCGTAGCCGTCCCGATGCAAACTGAGCGTGCCGGCGACCACGTTTTTTCCCCCGGCTGGTCCTGCTATTGCGTAGCGGTGGGCATCGATACGCACCAACTGGCCAGCGTCGGCCAGCTTCTCAAGACGGACGAAAAGCTCCCGACGCTCATCGCCGTTTAGGCCCAGCTCGCGCACCAGCTGCTTGTAACCCGCGGCATGTTTCGGTTGCCGGCGGATCTTCTCAAGAAGTAGGGAGTCAGAGAGCATATGCCTTTGCTGGAACGATGTGCGCGGCTTGGGCGGGGGCCGGTACCATGTTACCAATTTGGTACCTCTCTTGTTTTGCGCCCGCGAGCAAAGGCTTACACTTGCCGGGAACGCAGCCAGATTAAGGCATTGGCCTTATTACCAACGGGTGGAAATGCACAACGCGGAGCGAATTTCCACAACGACGAAGCCGGCTGTACAGAGTAGAATTTTATTGGCCTCCGAGTTGCGGATTGGGCCCTAGAATATTCCCCAAAAGGAAAGGATTTCTCATCAAATGTGGAAGCCTACTAATCAGCCCACGGCGCCAGGTCGTACGACCGAGCCGGAGCGTACTCCTATTTCAGCGCCGAGCGCTCCTGCGGTGACGGAAACGGCCGCCAGTGCTCCGCGTCCCGTTACGGCCAGCACTGCGGACCAG
>JAFAWX010000248.1 GCA_019241535.1 Acidobacteriota bacterium
ATGCCGTCGGTAATCGAGGCAGCGATAAAAAGCGCCGAAGCCAGAAGCTCCTTTTCTCCATTGGCGCTGGTGAAGCGCGCGCTCAAAAGCACCCACATGAACAAGGGAATGCTGCAGATGCGGGTAAGCGTTATGGAGTTGGGGAGATTCACCCGACCGCCCAGTCTAGATTATCCCCCAGCCGGATTTCGGAAAGCAATTGTCCAAGGCTGCTCGGGCCGGGCTCCGCAGCTCAGCGCGACCGGCTCGGACTCTAGAGGGCACTATTTGTCGGTGGCTTTCGCTCCCTTCTCGTGCTGGGCGACGATCTGATCCTTGATCTTCGTGTAGGTGGAGGCCGGAATCACCTTTTTGGTTACCAGATCCCTTTTGGTGTGATACGGCCGATTGTCGATGATCTTCTGGGCATAGGCTTCGCCGATTCCCGGCAGGGCGTCGAGCTGTTCCTTGGTAGCGGAATTGATATCCACCTTTTCGCCGGTTGCGGCCGCACCCTTCGCCGACTTCTCGGTTGCCGGAGCGGGACTTGTCTGGGCTGATTGTGAGCTTGCAGCCGAGCTGTTGGCCCCGGCCCAAACTCGCTCGCTCGAGCCTGCGATGAACATCAGGCCAAGCATCGCGGTCAAAAGCAGAATCCACAATTTGCGCATGTTGTTTTGCTCCTCAGGCATAGATTCCGCGTTGCCGGATGGTGTAGGCCACACGATCGATGGCCAGCATGTAAGCGGCAATGCGGTTGTTGACACTGTGGTTCTCAGCGTAGCGCACCACGTCGTGGAACGCGCTGATCATGATGTCTTCAAGTTGCTCGTTTACCACCGATTCCTTCCAGAAGTAGCCCTGCCGGTCCTGTACCCACTCGAAGTAGGAGGTAGTGACGCCGCCGGCATTGCAAAGAATGTCGGGAATGATCATCACGCCTTTGTCGGCCAGGATCTCATCCGCTGCCGCCGTGGTAGGGCCATTTGCGCCCTCGGCCAGGATGCGGCATTTCACCCGGGCGGCGTTGCGGCTGGTAATCTGATTCTCGATCGCGGCGGGAATCAGAATTCCGCATTCCGCCAGCATAAGTTCCGCGGGGTCGGCCTCTTCTGCCTCGGAAAATCGCGCGATCGAGCCGCTGCGTTCGCGGTGTTTCCATAGCCCTTCGATGTCGATGCCGCGGGCATTGTAAATGGCGCCGTCGACCTCGATGATGCCGATGATCGTGTAACCCGCCTGCGCCATGAGCCGGGCGCAATTTGAACCCACATTGCCGAAGCCCTGCACGATGACACGCGTATCTTCCGGCCGCATGCCTAACTTTTTGATGGCCTCGTTCGACACGATCATGATACCCCGGCCGGTTGCCTCCCTCCGGCCGCGTGATCCTCCGATATTGATCGGCTTCCCCGTAACTACGGAGGTTACGGTCTGGCGCATGTGCATGGAATAGGTATCCATCATCCAGGCCATGATCTGCTCGTTGGTATTCATGTCGGGAGCGGGAACGTCTTTTTCCGGGCCGATGAACTCGACCAGTTCGGCGGTATAACGCCGGGTCATACGTTCGAGCTCTCCCTGCGACATCTTGTGAGGAGCGCAGATGCTCCCCGCCTTGGCGCCGCCGAAGGGGATGTTCGCCACGGCACATTTCCAGGTCATCCAGCTGGCCAGGGCACGGACCTCATCAAGCGTCACATCGGGAGAAAATCGCACCCCGCCCTTGGCCGGCCCGCGGGCGATCGAATGCTGCACGCGAAAGCCGGTGAAGACTTCCAGTTTCCCCGTATCCATCGAGACCGGAATGTGCACGATCAGTTCGCGGTTGGGATAGCGGAGCACTTTCCACAAGCCCTCGTCGAGGTTGAGTTTCTGCGCGGCAAAATCGAAGCGCGCCGATTGCGCTTCCCACGGGTTAATTTCCTGTTCGAGCGTAAGAGTCTTCATAAGAGCTCCCGCCTAACCACGTAGCTGCCACTGGTCGAGAAATGGCCCGAGGGCGCCAGCGGACGATCCATATTATGCGGGGAAATGCAGGCAGGCAAGCGGCGGGCGCGCGAGCGCGCAGCGCCAGGCACACTGATCAAGAGGCGTCAACCGCTGTGCGCCAATTGTTAACCGGCCTGGGGAAAGAGTGAAACCTCTCAAAGCGCAGGTCTGAATTTAACTCACTGGAAACTCGGGTCACCTTGGAGGTTTTCACCGTACGGATGGCGGCTCCGCTTCAAAGCTGCTCGGACAGGTTTTCTGCCGCGAGCGAATGTAGATTGCCGAGCTCCTCGGCGGGCTCGGCTTCGAGTCTCATCGGGATTCCATGTTTCGGCCGCAGAGTAAAGCCGGGCACGGGCACGACCGTTTCGCCGGGCACGGAACGTAGCCGGAAGCGCCGGGCAATGGTCACCAGTACCAGGACGGCCTCCATCATGGCAAAGGACGCGCCAATGCACTGGCGCCCGCCCCCGCCGAAAGGGAAATAGGCAAATCGCGGCAACTTCTCCGCCTGCTGAGGCAGCCAGCGGTCTGGGTCGAAGGTCTCGGGCTCGGGGAAATACCTGGGGTGGCGGTGCATGATCCACTGGCTCATGACCACGTTAGCGCCCGCCGGAATACGGTAACCGCCCATATAGAGGTCGGCGGTCACCGTGCGCGCCAGACTCCAGGCTGGCGGGTAGAGCCGCATGGACTCCTTGATCACCCGTTCGGAATAAGTGAGCGCCGGGACATCGGCCGATCCCGCCGCACGATTCCCGAGCACCCGGCCCAGTTCTCGATGCAGCTTCTCTTCGACCGCGCGGTGTTCGGCCAGCAAGTGCCAGGTCCAGGAGAGCGCCAGCGCCGTGGTCTCATGACCGGCGAGCAGAAAAGTCATGATTTCATCCCGCAGCTGTCGATCCGTAAGCCTGCTTCCATCCTCGTCTCTGGCGCGTACAAGCGTAGAGAGCAGATCGCCGGCGCAGTCCGGGGAGGCGCGCCGCTCGGCGATAATGCGGTAAACGGTTTCATCCAGGTGGCGCACCGCCTCCCGCACCGCAATCATTGTGGGTATCGGCAGGTAACGGGTAACCGGCGGAAATAGCATGCGCACTCCGGAAGCGTTGCGCATGAGGGCGTTCATGGCAGAAGGAATTTTCTCGATCTCCCCGGCTTCGACCGGGAAAAGGCAGCGCACCACGATGCGCAGGGTCAGCTGCATCATGTCCGCGTGAATGTCACGGACCTCTCCCGCCCTCCAGCCGGAGAGCATATGCTCGGTCAAATCCACCATGATCTTGGCGTAGGAGGCAATGCGCGCGCGATGAAACGCGGGCTGCAGCAGGCGACGCTGGCGCAGCCACGACTCGCCTTCGCTGGTTAAGAGCCCCTCGCCGAGAAACCACCGGCTGTTTCTGACGACGTGGTCCTTCTGAACGCTTCTGGCATTTCCGATCAATACCGCTTCAATCAGGTCGGGATGGTTCAAGAAATAAACGTGCAGCCAGAGGGCGCGGTAATAAAAGATGTCGCCAAACTGGCGCGCCCAGCGCAAGAATGTGGGAAGAGGGGCGCGGCCGGCAAGCGGCATGTTGCCGATGACCAGGTGCGGCTTCGGACCCGGAGGACGGCGAATCATCTCACAAGTGTATCGCCTCTGAACAACCACGGATGTCAAGCGCGGGGCCAATGAAATTTGAGCTTGGCACTCTCGCGTACCAGGCATCAAGCCGGTGATTGACGGAAATCCGGCCCCGCGTTCACACTGAGTCTTCGCTCGACGGGCACTTTTCGCGCAGGTGAAGCGAGGTTCATGAGGAAAAAGCTTCGGGTGGGCATTCTGTTTGGGGGACGCAGCGGCGAGCACGAAATCTCGCTGCTTTCGGCTGCTTCCGTCTTCGAGGCCATCGATAAAAGTAAATACCAGGTGGTGCCGGTCGGGATCACCAAAGAGGGCCGCTGGGTGACGGCGGCCGATGCTGAGCGGCTGCTTGAGGGAAAGCCGCTTCAGGAGGAACGCCGGCTGCGCGCGGGTGACCCGGAAGCGACTCCCGCGGCCGCGGTTCTCGAAACTGGCCAGGCGGTCGTCGTCCCTCCGGAACCGCACCAGGCGGGGTCGCTTACTCCTTTTCAGAGCGCCCCCCCCGCGCGACGCGCCTCGGACCGCGCCGTAAACGTCGACATCATCTTCCCCGTCCTCCATGGAACCTTCGGCGAGGATGGCACGGTCCAGGGGCTGCTCGAACTGGCCGACATTGCTTACGTAGGCGCTGGTGTGCTCGGCTCCGCAGCCGGCATGGACAAGGACATCATGAAATCGCTGTTCCGGGTGGCCGGACTGCCCATCGTCAAGCATATGACGGTGCTGCGCAGCGACTGGCGGTCGGCGCCGGCGAAGATTGAGCGACAGGTCGCAAGCAGGCTGAAGTATCCGGTCTTCGTGAAGCCGGCCAATCTCGGCTCCTCGGTTGGAATTTCAAAAGCCCACGACCGCACGGAATTGCAGCCGGCCATGGAGGAGGCGGCAAGGTTCGACCGCAAGATCATCATCGAACAAGGGGTAGGAGGTAAGAGAAAGAAGGCGCGCGAGATTGAATGCGCGGTTCTTGGCAACGATCGTCCGGAAGCGTCAGTACCGGGAGAGATCGTGCCCGGCGCCGAGTTTTACAATTATGCGGCCAAGTATCTTGACGAGGGCTCTGAACTTATCATTCCCGCCCAGCTGACCCGGCCCGAGACCCGGCGGGTCCGGGAGTTGGCGGTGGCCGCTTTTCGCGCCGTCGACGGCTCCGGTCTGGCCCGCGTGGACTTTCTAATGGACCCGCTCTCGCGGAAGATTTACTTGAACGAGATCAACACCATGCCGGGCTTTACCTCGATCAGCATGTATCCCAAGCTGTGGGCGGCGTCGGGCCTGCCCTATCCGAAGCTGATCGAACGGCTGATCGAGCTCGGAATGGAGCGCCACCGGGAAAAAAAGCAGAACCAGTACAACCGCTGATCACTGCTCATCGAGTCGGAGTTCTTCAGCTCGAATCCTCTTAATTGAAGCAGCCGGTGACCGTGGTGACTCGCTTCGAGGACACTTACCGCATCTCATCCCGTACAATGAATTCTGGGAAGGCCTGCAGGTGGCCGTTCGTGAGGAACTGCAAGGCGGGTCCGGGGTTCTCGCCTCCGGCAATTCCCCGGGCGAGGCAGTCTGTCCAGGGAGGGACGGGAACTTAGGGATGGATATTACCTGGATTACAGCGAGGGTGGCGTTAGGCGGGGGGATTTGGAACGCGGAGAACATGGCGGCGGTGGCCCGTTCCGGCGTTACCCACATTATTGACATGCAGATCGAGTTCGACGACTCGCCGCTCGCCGCCCCTTACGGGATCGAGGTCTTGTGGAACCCTACCGACGATGATTTCCAGTCCAAACCGCCGGAGCTGTTTCAGCGCGGCGTGGAGTTCGCACTGCGCGCACTCGAGCGGATAGACAGCCGGGTGTTCATTCACTGCGCTGCGGGAGTACATCGTGCGGCCATGATGACCCTGGCAGTGCTCTGCATGCAGGGCTGGGATGTGGATGCGGCCATCGAAACCATCTCTTCCCGGCGTCCGGTGGTGGATTTTGCCGACGTCTACGTCGAAAGCGTTTCCCGCTTTCTGCAGCTCCAAGTCAAGGTGGAACGTTAGCCCTTTGCCAAAGATGTCAATGCTTCGAGAACCCGCTCGAGTTCCTGCTCCGTGTTGTAGTGCACGAACCCGATCCGCAGGAAACCGCCGTCCCTCTCAACTCCCAGACGCTCAGTGAGATTGATGGCAAAGTAATTACCGTCCCAGGTGAAGATGCCGCTCTCGCCCAGCCGGGCGGCCAGCTCGAGCGGAGAGTGTCGGTCGATGCGTAGGGCAAATGTCGGACAACGGGAGCTGAGGCGTCGAGGGTCGGTGATTCCATAAAGTTTTAGCCCAGGGATTCCGGCGAGGCCGCGAAGCATTTCGCCCATCAGACGGCGTTCATGGGCCTGAATGGCGCCATAGGCCGACTGAAGCGCCTCCCTGCGGGTCTTGGCCGGCGAATTCCGCCGGCCAAGTTCGGCCAGGTATTCGATCCCCGCCGTGATGCCTGCGATCAGCTCGTGATTGAGCGTACCCCGCTCCCAGCGCTGCGGAACGGCGTCGGCGCTGGCACGAAGCTTATAGGGTTTGAGCCGCTCGAGATGCTCACGCCTGCCATACAGCACGCCCATGTGAGGCCCGAAAAACTTATAGGTAGAACACACAAGAAAATCGCAGCCGAGCTCGTGGACGCTTATGGGGCCGTGAGGGGCGTAGTGCACGGCGTCGACATAGGCAAGAGCGCCGGCATCGTGCGCCAGGCGCACGATGCTGGCTACGTCCTGAATCGTACCCACGGCATTTGAGGCGTACGCAAAGGCCACGAGTCTGGTTCGGGGAGAGATTTTGCGCGCCAGATCCTCCATGTCGAGCGTGCAGTCCTCATCGTGAAAGTCCGCGAACCGGATCTTCACCCCGCGTTCTTCAAGGGCGAGCCAGGGGGAAATGTTGGCATCGTGGTCGAGGCGGGTAACAACGATTTCGTCTCCCGGCCGAAGCTCCCGCCCCAAGGCACGGCTCATAGCGAATGTGAGAGAGGTCATGTTCGGCCCAAGAACGATTTCATCCGCACGACAGCCGAGAAACTCCGCCAGCGCCTGGCGCGCCGCGACGATCATCTCGTCCGTGCGGCGGCTGGTTGCATAGGCCCCGGCGGTATTCGCATTCATCGAATACAGGTATCTGGAAATGGCGTCGATCACCCTTTTCGGGACCTGTGTGCCACCCGGCCCGTCAAGAAAGGCCACCGGAAGGCCATTCACCTCTTGCGAAAGCGAGGGAAACTGTGCCCGCACCCAGTCAGTATCGAGCCGTGGCGAGCTGGCCTCTGGCGCAGCGAGTTGGGTTTCTTGGGTCATGCGGAAGGCGGTCGCCCCCATCCTGGTGCTCGAGCCTGCAGCCGAAGCGGTCCAGGCCAAGTCCGACCGGTGGAGCCGGGT
Organism: Acidobacteriota bacterium; assembly: GCA_019241535.1. Taxonomy (GTDB): domain Bacteria; phylum Acidobacteriota; class Terriglobia; order Terriglobales; family Acidobacteriaceae; genus Gp1-AA145. The sequence goes on from JAFAWX010000248.1 coordinate 6,998, forward strand.
TACCCCATCATGGTTGTGTGTTCCGGCTGGATCTTGTACATGACCCGCACTTCGCCAGGCTGGCGATAGGGATATTTATCCGTGCCGAGGTACTTTTTTGCCATTTTGTCGATATGGGCGTCGGCACCCTGCTCGGTAATCTCGACCACCCGGCCGCGAATTTCAAGATAACGATAAGAATTGTCAGGATCGATGACGGCCAGTGCCACGCGTGGATCTCGGCGGATATTGCGGTCTTTCTGCCGGCCTTTGGCGCTATTGACAATTACAAAATCCTCCTCCAGGTCACACCACACGGGCGTCACTTGCGGCCTGCCGTCGGGCATCACCGTGCCCAGGCTGGCAAACGCACGCTTGGTGAACAGGTCGCGATACTTATCCGGTATAGCCTGCGACATCAGTTCCCTCCTTCAACGAAACCCGGCGCTCATTATAGACGCACGCGAGAGACGTACGAGTACTCGATACATAGTTTCGGCGCCGCGGGTTTGCCCGCGAACCCGCGCTTTCATCCGACCACCGTCCGCAATCTCGATTTACGCGGTTTTGACCGCGATTTGCACAAGACGAACCTGGCGCAGCGGGTGCTCGGCAACTACCCACGGTCGAAATCTATCCGCGAGAAACCACATAGCGGGGAATGCCGCCGGGATAGAATCAGCTCCTGATTGCACAGCTTTCGGGGCACTACCCTGTGAATCATGCGCACTCGCCTGAAAATACAAGACATAAATTGTCAGCTTTTTTTGTTGACCTGAGAAATAGAAGGTGTAAAAAGACATTCGTTCTTTGACAGCTCTTGAGTCTTTTCCGGGCCGGTAAGGCTTTCGACATGAGCGACGCCGCCTTCGCATCGCGAGATGACTGGAGGAGGTGAGCGAAGTCCGGAGTATACCGGTTGGAGACGTCGAGAAACGTGTCAAAGACCGAATAGAGTCCCGAGGCGTTGAACCGATTCATCCGGTTGGCGGTAAGCCCGGAGCCTGAGCCAAGATCGCTTGGCGGCGTCCTCACGGATAGCAGGCAAGCTGGTCGGCACGGGTAGAAGCGAGCTACTGGCCGAGAAGAGCGAGATCAACATCACTTCGGGACTCTTACTTTCTATGTTGTGCGTCTACCGCGCAGCATAGGGCGGCGGTGGTTGACGCCGGTAGACCTTTCAGCTCTCCCCCAGAATGGTTCTTCCGGCTTCCCCGCCCCCACCCGATGGGCTTCGCGCTCACCTCCCCCTCACATGTTGAACGAGCAGGAGCCCTGCCTTCCCCCGAGTTCCGAGAGCGCGTGCCCTACGGTCCCTCGCTCAACGATTCTGTTTTTGAAACCAAGCGGGCACGGAAAATACGCTTCGAGACAGGTTCTTCGCCGATGGCGTCGACGTTAACCGCGTAATTGCCGGGAGAAAGCACATCACCGAAGGGTACCTCCAGATCGCGAGTGTGTTTCTTGAGGGCGAAATGTTGATAGCCGATGGCTGTGGCTCGCCCTGTATCGTTCACCGCAAGCACGATCAGGGTAAGATCAAAGTTGCGCCCGGTGCCGTTTGAGAGTTTCACCGAGCCCAAGATCTTTTTTTCAACGACGTGTGCTGTTCGCCCCCATAGGACGCGCAGCGGCGACTCGACATTCAGAATAAATTTGTGTTGATCGCTCGCCGCCGGATTGTTGCTGTCCGTGAGCAGGACGGTAAGGGCAACAGATTCGATGCCCTGGGCAACTCCCTTCAGGTCGCCGTTTTCATCCAGAATCCAGCCGTGAGGCAGAGATCCGCCCGTCACACGCCAGTGGTAGGGCCCAACTCCGCCGAGCGCGTCCAGGTGAAAAGCGTAGGGCTGCCAGAGCGATGCCGCCGGGAGCTCTTTTGATAGGATCGCGAGCGGCTGGGCAGGCGGCGTCTGCGCGTAGCCCGAGAGCAGGATCACCAGCGGTAACCAGACGGTGCGCAGGCGCGCGGACATGGAGAAATTATAGGCCAGCACTCTTCGCGCACACCTCAGACAGGGGTTATGCTGTTCGGGGTAGGGTTTTCCTCCAGCCAGGGCAGGCGGAGGCATGAATCGTGAAAACAATTCTCGAGCGCAGATGAGAGTCGGGTACGGCTGGGACTCGCATGAATT
>JAFAWX010000286.1 GCA_019241535.1 Acidobacteriota bacterium
CGAAATGTACGATTTGTTACGTAAACGCGATATAGCTTTGCGCCGTTACGAGGCGGCGCTTGCCGTCGACGCCGGCACTCCACTGGCCGAGACCGCGCGCAAGCGAATGAAGTCTCCCTATACCGGCGGCTGATCTGTTGACGGGACGCGTTGCGCCGATTGGCATGGCGAGTCAACCGACGGCGGACCCGGATGAGAGGAGGATGCCGTAAACGGCGCCGCCGAAGGCGTCGTGGTGGCCACCCGCCTTTGACGATACAACACAAGACAATAAATTCTCCTGATGTGTGTTCGTCGGTATAGTTTGAGCCATTCTTCGGGATTACTCAGCAACCGTCCGGTTGAAATAAGTTAAACAGCTGCTGGGATGTCACTTCGCGCACAGGTGCGGCTATTCTGCTAAGTGGCTGGCGTGATGTAGACCGCGTTGATCGAATCTGACACACTGAGTCACATGAAGACGATCACGATTCGGGAGCTTCATCAAGCGACCGGTCGGTGGGTCAGGTGGGCTTCGGCAGAGGAGATTCATGTCACCGAACGGGGTCGCCTGGTCGCCAAGATTGTTGCGGCGCCCGCTCGGCCCGATAGGTTCGACTGGCGCATCTGTGTGTTTGCGGGCCACGTTGTTCTTTGCTGTGGCCCATTCGCAGCACGTAAATGTTGACGCCGCCCGTTCGGGGCAGCCAGGGCTCCAATAGCATCGGCTTCGGTTGGAATGGCCGGCAGATGAAAACGACGAGCGACGCAGGAGTGCGGGCGGGTTACTCGCCAATTGTCTGCGCAGCAGGTGGCGTTAGCCGGCCGACAATGAACCAGTAGGCGAAGATTCCTGCAAAGAGAACGATTGAGCCGAGAGCGAATCCGGGGATGTAGGAGCCGGTCGCTTTGATCAGAAAACCAATGGCGAGCGGTGCCACCACGCCGGCGAGATTGCCGGCAAAATTCTCGGCTCCTGTCCATATCCCAACTGCCTCCGGGGGCGCGCAGGACTGCAGGATGGCGATTAGATTGCCAGTAGCCAGTCCAACTAAGCAGGCTCCCATAAGCAGGGCCAGACACGATCGGGTGTCCTTCGAGTGGATTGCGACAATCAGCAACAAACCAAACAAGAATGCCAGGGTAATGATCCCTTTGCGCGTGCTCGTCTCGTTCCACCCTCGAGTAATCAATCGATCCGCGATCCATCCGCCTAGAGGTTCGGTTACGCCGAAGATCAAGAATGCCAAAGATGCATAGAAGCCTGCCAGGACGATCCCAAGGTGGCGGACGGTTACTAGATAGTCGGGCAGCCAGGTAACCAGAACGTACCAGTAATAGTCAAAACAAAAGAAACCCAAACAGATTCCCAGCAGGTTGCGATCCCTCAGCAGCTTGCGAATCGGAAGTTTAGGATCCCGCCTCACGCCTGTGCTTTTGTCTCCTTCCCGGCCGGCAGGAAAGACAAGGAACCAGGGGATAAGCCAAAGGAGGGCTGCAAAGCCCAGGATGACAAACGTGTGCCGCCATCCCAACCGCACCAGAAGGAAAGGAATCATGATTCCCCCCAGCACAAGGCCCATTCGCGTACCGCAGTCGAAGAGTCCGGACGGCAGGCCACGTTCATCTCGAGCGAAGAGCTTGTTTACGATCTTGGTCCCGCCCGGGAGATAAATCGCCTCACCCATGCCCAGCACCGCGCGAAAAGCGATCAGCACCGCAAGACTTCCCGCGAGACCGGTAAAGCCTTGCGCCAACGACCAGATCGTGAAGGCTGCGGCATATAGCCAGTAAAGATCCAGCCGATCGACACACCAGCCGATTGGAATCTGCAGAAGTGCATAGGACCAGAAAAAACAGGAAAGCAGCAGCCCCTTCGTGCGCGGCAGCAAATGCAGGTCTTGCGAGATGAGGGGCAGGGCGAAGGAGATGGTCGAGCGATCCAGGTAGTTGATCAGCGATGCCGCGAAAAGCAGGCCCACAATCGCCCACCGACGTTGGTTCGAGGGGGAAAGCTCAGGCCCTCCGGATCGTGTGCTTTCTAATGCAGTACCAGGAGTTTGATTCATGCTGTTTTCAGGAAGAGACAAAAGGTGTCGCCGGAACAGCCGGCAGTCCGGCCCTGGCTCCTGCAAAGGCGTAGCCAGCAACGATGAGGTATGCCAGAAAGGGCACAAGGTATGCGGGGGCAATGCTGTGTCTTACCTCGGCAATCAGCCCCATCATAGGAGTCAGGACGGCTCCTCCCACGATTGCCATCACCAGGAGCGATCCCCCGACTTTCGTATTCGGGCCCAGTCCTTTCAAACCGAGCGCAAAGATCGTGGGGAACATGACCGACATAAAAAAACTCGTCGCAAACAGTGCCCAGAGGCCAGCCCAGCCTGGGTCCGCCACCCCGAATGCAACCAGGGCCACATTTGCAATTGCGTAAAAGCCGAGCAGCTTACTGGGCGCCACAAAACGCATCAGGTAAGCCGAACTGAACCGCCCCAGGCCAAAGGCTGCTAGCGTTCCCGTCAGCAGATAGCCGGCGATTTTCTCCCCCTGCCGCGTGAATTCCTGAACGTATTGGATGAAATAGCTCCAGGTGCCCACCTGCGCGCCGACGTACATGAACTGGGCTAGAACGGCCAGCAAAAAGTGGGGATGACGGAACAGCTGACGGAAGTGTCCACGGTCGCCCTCTGCTTCACGCTCGCCTTCGATGCGGGGAAACTTTGTGCGCCAAATCAATAGGGCCCAGAACAGCGCAATGGCTCCCAGACCGAGGTATGGTTTCACTACCCGCAGAGTCTCCGAGCGCAGATAGGCATCGTACAGGTGCTGAGACCTCATGGCCCCGATCTGCGCAGAATCAAGCGCAACCCCCGAGAAGATGAAAACTGTACCAATAAGCACGCCGCTGATCGAACCCAGGGGATTGAATGCTTGCGAAAAGTTCAAACGTCTTTCGGCGCTGGCCGGGTCACCGAGCTGCGTTATGAAAGGATTCGAAGCGGTCTCAAGGAATGACAAGCCGCTGGCAATAACGAAAAGGGCGAACAGGAACAATCCGTATCTGCCCACGAGGGCCGCGGGCCAGAACATGAACGTGCCCAGGCTGAACAGAACCAGGCCGGTGACAAAGCCTGCTTTGTACCCCCGCCGGTCCATGAGGATGGCGGCCGGCATGGCGAGCAGGAAATAACCGATATAGAAGGCCGACTGCACAAGCCCGGCTTCAAAGCGCGAGATGGCGAATGATTTCATGAACTGCCGGATCAATACGTCGTTGAGATTGTTCGGAATGCCCCAGAGAAAAAACAGCGCCGTAATCAGGACAAACGGTGCCATATGCCTGGAGGGAAATAGGGGAGCCGGTTTTACGGGTGCTTGAGGTTTCGGCGGCATGGTCGCATCTGGAATCTGCACGTTAGAGCTCCCGGCGCGGAAATGCAAATCGAGCCTCCGCTCAACATCGATAGTGCGTAAGGTTAAAAACCCGTATCTTGGTGCATTCGTCCCTAGTTCCGATAGCCATAAGGAGATACGCGCTTTATAGAGCTTCGCCGGCAACAGCGCGATAGTCGTCGATATAGATGCCATAGAAGCGCGATTTCGGCTACTTGCGAACGCCTCGGTAATAGCTCAAAAACTCGAAAACATTACGATTGCGCCCATCAGGTGCCCGGAAATCAAACACTCCCGGCGGGCAGGTTGTGCCCTGTGGCCTGGAATTCGCGAACCGCACGGATTAGGAAGTGCCCGCATCTTTCGGAACTTTCCGAATGTCATCGAGAGTTAGTGCCGACTCAAGCAGCAGATGGCATCGATTCATAGTTCCCGATCGGCTGTATTGCCCTTTACTGGGCTACTATGACGATTGCAAGGGCCGGCCGTCTTGCCGCATGGTGGTGGCCCGGCCAGCTGGCGGAGCTCGCAGTAAACCACACTGATGGTTGATCGATAAAGACCGACATGGATCACATCATTTCCTCGGCGGCGAAGCAGCTCAATCGTGTGCGCGCTGTTCGCCTGGGACCCCCTGGCATGATTTTCGAGCGGCGTAGTGATGGTTGTTTCATCGCACGGAATCCTCATCCTCTTGACAGATACCCGGAAAAGATTACTGACCGTCTGGTGCATTGGGCGCGGGCGGCGCCGGATCGCGTGTTTCTGGCTCAGCGCAGGGGGGATCAGACATGGCGCACCATCCGTTATGCCGAATTTCAGGCGAACGTGCGAGCCATCGGCCAGGCTCTGCTGAGCCGCGGCTTGTCTGTCGAGCGTCCGATCGTGGTGCTGTCCGGCAACGACATCGAACACGCGCTCCTGATGTACGCAGCCATGCTGGTTGGGATCCCTTATGCGCCTATTTCGCCCGCATACTCGCTGGCGGTGAAGGAGTTTTCGCGGCTTAGAGGTATTGTGGAACTGCTTCAGCCGGGAATGATCTTTACAGACAGGCTCGATGTCTTTGGAAATGCGTTGCGAGCGGTTTCTTTCTGCGGCGCAGAATTAGTTACTTCCGGAGACCCTTCGCCATTGCGCGCCACGCCTTTCGAGGTTTTGAGCAGGGCACAGGCAAGCGCTGCCGTGGATCGTGCCAATGCAGCCGTCAATGCTGATACGATCGCCAAGATTCTATTCACCTCCGGCTCAACCGGCGTCCCCAAAGGCGTAATCAACACCCAGCGCATGCTTTCGAGCAATCAGGCGATGATTCTAAGCGTTTTACCCTGCCTTGCGGATGAGCCACCGCTCACAGTCGACTGGTTACCGTGGCATCATACTTTTGGTGGGAATCACAACCTCGGCCTGATCCTTTATAACGGCGGAACACTCTACATCGATGAAGGGCGTCCCCTTCCAGGCAGGTTCAACGCCACGGTGAAAAATCTACGGGAGATTGCCCCCACCATCTATTTCAACGTCCCCCGAGGATATCAGGAACTCATCGCGGCTCTCCGGCGCGATGAAGAACTACGTCAGCGCTTCTTCAACCGGATTCAAGTCATCTTTTTCGCTGCCGCTAGCCTTTCGCAGACCGCGCGCAATGACTTGGAGCGTCTGGCGCTCGAAACGTGCGGAGAACGCATCCCCATGGTGAGTGGTTTTGGGTCGACAGAGACAGCGCCGTCATCGCTCTGCCCGGTCCTCCAATCGGGCTGCTCCGGTTACATCGGAGTGCCGGAGCCGGGGGTCGAACTGAAGCTGGTGCCTTCTGGAAATAAACTCGAAGCGCGCGTGCGTGGTCCCCATGTGACGCCCGGGTACTGGAAGCACAACGAAATGACGGCCGCGGCTTTCGACGAAGAAGGCTTCTACCGGACGGGTGACGCACTTGCACTCCTTGATAGGGATCATCCCGAAAAGGGGTTCATCTTCGACGGCCGTCTGGCCGAGGATTTTAAGCTCTCGACCGGGACATGGGTGAGCACCGGGGAGCTGCGCACGAGCTTGGTAGCTCATTTTTGCCCATATGTACAGGATGCGGCCATCACCGGTCATGACCGCAGCGAGGTAGGTGCGCTGATTTTTCCTGATTATGAGGCGTGCCGCCGCCATGCCAGATTGCCCCGCGGCGCATCGGATTCGGAAATCGCCTCCCACTCGCGCGTGCGTGCTCTGTTTCGGGAGCTGCTCGAGAGCTTCGCCGCCCAAAGCACTGGCAGTTCGAATCGGCTTACACGGATCCTGCTCATGGTTTCAGGGCCTTCTCTTGAAGCCGGTGAGATCACCGACAAAGGGTCGCTGAACCAGCGACTCGTGTTAAGCCATCGCGCCGAACTCGTCGAACGTTTATACGAAGTTCATCCGCCCGACCGCGTCATCGCGCTCCATGCTGCCTGTCCGGATACCGAAAAACAGAGTGGTCAATAAGACTGACAACGGCGTTTACGCCCAGTCTTTGATTGATGTGCCGTCGATGCTGCAAATGAGTGGCCGGCAGTCGGCGTGGACCTGGGTTCGGATTCTCGTGTAGCCGACCATCTGCGAGCGGCCGATTTACTCGACTGTGCCAACGCTCCAAAAATTGTGCCTACATGCTCGAAAAACGACTAAAGTGTCTCAATACATCGTCAGAGAGTCGCTCCAATTGTTCCTCTTCGTCAAACACGGGATTCAGCAGCACCTGGTCCACACCGGCATCTTTGAGACGGGCAATTTCTTCCACAATCCGCTGTGTGGATCCCCAAACCGAAACTTGATCGGCCATGTCCGGCTTGCCGTAGAAGGCCCCGAACCATTCGCGTAGCCGCGGCAGATCCTCTCCCACGGCAACATAAAGACGCTTGGCTTTCGGGAACTTGGGCGGAAGTTTTTTGATGTCTTCGAGAAATGTGCCCGTGGGCGTCGACCCAGCGCCAATGTAGCCGTCGCCCAATTCTACCGCCCGTCGTAATGCTGCCTCTGCGCGGCCGCCGAACCAGATCGGCGGGTACGGTTTCTGAACAGTTTTCGGCGCCATAGGGGTGCTTTCAAGGTGCGAAAAACGTCCATCCAGCGTCACTTTTTCTTCTGTCCAAAGGCGCTTCATAATGGCCAGATTCTCGCGGAAGCGGGCGACGCGACCTTCCGGAGGCAGGCCGTAAGCAGGGTAGAACCTTGTGCCGTGGCCGAGGCCGACGCCCACAATTAACCGTCCTTTTGAAAGGACGTCCAAGGATGACAGCGCCTTTGCGAGATCAATAGGATTGCGGACAGCGATAATGAGGACGGCGATTCCCAAGCGCAGTCGCTTGCTCAGCGCGGCTGCATATGCCAGCGTAGTTACAGATTCCAGCACGGGTGCGGTTCCTATAACCTGTTCAATGCACCACGCCCCGGCAAATCGCAGTTCTTCGGCTCGTTTCAGAAACCGCTGAATGCGCTCAGGGTCAGGAAAAGTCTGGGGAATGGAAATGGAGAACTCCACGAGAACCTCGCTCGCGCTCTACTTCTTGCAATATGCATTCAACCGAGATAGTCAGCCATAGCTACGCTGCCGCCCCCTTGATTCGATGGGAGCCCGGCATCCTTCCAGGCTTAAAATCCGCCTTCAAGAGCCCACACCTTCTCATAGCCGAGGTCGCGGAGTTGTTGCGCCACGCTGGCGCTGGATACTCATCGGGTCACGTACAGTAGGCGACCGTTGGCCTGCTTTTTGGAATTCGCGGTAGGTTGCGCTCGAGCTCATCCGGCGGCACCCGAATGGACCGCAGAATCATTGTGTCCGACGGCGCCCAGGCCGCAGGACTTCGAACGTCCATGATTGCAAAGTCTTCTCCGGATTTGATCTTCTTCTTCAGTTCATCAACGCTGATTCGTAAAGGAGCACTCATCGGGAAACTCTCCTACATTTCGGACTGCGGATGGGTAGATGCAGAAACTGGCGAGAGCGGCGGGAAGCCCATCTGCGCAAGATAGCTGCTTGGCTCATCGCTAGATGCCGGACCGAGCGTCACGCCGGAGACTTAGATTTATTGGTGATGACAGCCATCCTTCTTCTGCCCGGTCGCCATCGGACGCCTAGGAGTGTAAGAGACGCATATGCCAGACAAGGTCGAAATCGGCTACAAACTTACCAGCGAAGAGTTTCCGGCTTCCGCGCTCGTCAGGTTTGCACGAGCGGCCGAAGAGCATGGCTTTACATTCGCCTCGATCTCAGACCACTACCACCCCTGGACAGATAGGCAGGGTCAAAGCCCTTTCGTCTGGAGCGTTATCGGCGGCATAGCCCAGGTAACAAGCAAACTCATCGTTGGCACGGGAGTGACTTGCCCAAGCTTCCGCGTTCATCCGGCGATTATCGCGCAGGCGGCGGCGACCGCGGCCGAGATGATGTCGGGCCGCTTCTTCCTGGGGGTGGGGACGGGAGAAAACCTGAACGAGCACATTTTGGGCCAGGGCTGGCCCGAGATCGAAATTCGCCAACAGAGGCTCGCTGAATCGATTCAGATCATTCGCACGCTCTGGCAACCAGGTCAGCACAGCTTCCACGGGAAATATTTCACGGTCGAGAATGCATGCATCTATAGCCTGCCGGACGAAGCTCCTCCGATCATGATCGCCGCCTCCGGCCCAAAGAGCGCCAAACTAGCTGCAGAATTCGGCGATGGCCTCATTGCAACCGAGCCGAATGGCGAATTAGTTCAGGAATTCCGGGGAGCAGCGGACGCGGAGAAACCCTGTTATGGGGAGTTAGCCGTGTGCTTTGATCCGGATGAAAGCAAAGCACAACAACTGGCGCATGAGATCTGGCCGGTTGCAGGATTACCGGGACAGCTGTTTTCAGAACTGCCGCTTCCGTCCCTATTCGAAAGCGCTGCAAAGCTCGTCTCGGTTGATCAGATCGCCAAACTAATTCCCTGCGGACCGGATCCTGTCAGGCATCTCAATGCCATTCGGGAATACACCGAAGCAGGTTTCAGTCATGTATTTATCCATCAAATCGGCCCGAATCAGGAGGCCTTTATGGACTTCTACGCCAAGGAAATCCTTCCGGAGCTTGCGAAACAACGCCATGAACACTCTGAACGTGCGGCGTGAATAGCTTCTACCGAGAGCGTTCAAGATTGACATGGCTGGGACAGACACATGCATGGCAGGCGCCCAGCTGCTGCTTTCGGGAGGAGCTTTGACTTACTGAGCCCGAGAGCTCGCCCCCGTTATTTAGGGCAAAATGTTAAAAGGGCTGCCAAACGGGCGGCAACGACATTTGCCCATGCAAAACTGCGGCTTCAGAGACTGTGAGTAGTTGGGTTTTCGCCGCGCTGTTGAAAACCACCGGTTCAGGTAGGTTTCTGTGAACTTGGGAACCGCCGGCGATCACAGTGACAGAATCCGCCCTCCGGCCCTGTAGGTCCATTTTTGATCAGAATCGTTGATGCTGCAACTCACCTCGCCTAATTGCACCAAAGCACTCAGTGTGCGAACTATGGCGGTGACCCCGTTATTGCCGGTAGCTGCAAAGGAAAAGGACCCCCGGCGCGCAATGGCAGAGTAGAGTTCTTCTGCAGTGGCCGTTCCCCCGAGATCCAAAAAGGCGATGCGGCAGGCCCGCCACAACTTCTCTTGCGAGCGGGACATTTCCCTGGCTTGCATACTTTCGGCCTTCTTCGGCCATCGGCGGGATGCTGCGTTCCGAGCAGATCCGGCCTGTAAAACGCCTAGGCGACGGCGGAGAGTCCGCATGCGCAGTTTGATTCTTGCTTTGTGCAGCAAAAGTTCATCCAATTCGGACTGTAGACTAACGACGATGGAGGCGAGAGATCTCCGCAGTTCGTTCTGCTCGGTGCTGCTCATCGTCGATGTCCGCTCTCTTCATATTGATGCGAAACGGTTGCACTAGTCTTGGGCAAGGGATAAAACCCATGTACACGAATGCCGATGCATTCTTGTTGTGCTTCAACCGTGCTCAACTTTGGGACGGGACTCGTCGCGGAACCGAACCGGCCCCGGCTGCTGGCTTTGCGAATCGACGCTAACGAGTAACGGTCAGCGGGACACCTCGTCCTGGCTCTGGTTTCCTTGTGCTCGTCCCTCACCGGCTTGTTTTGATTCCTAAAGAGCTGTAAGTAAGGAGAGTTGCGATCAGTGCGGAGGAGTCGCTTGCCTACTGTTTCCGGACAACCGCTCAAACCATCGAAGCCAGAACATGGCCCAGAATGTAGCATCGAGAACCTTCAAATTGAATTAGCTTTGTTGTCACTGCACCGAGCCGAAGTTAGCCAACGGATTAGGCATTTACGGCACGCAGTCGCCGAATTGATACACGTCTTCGGGCCAGAGATACTCGAATGTAGGGAACGAACCGCAAAACCTAAAGCCCAGGATGGTCCACGAGGAGCCCCGACGGTGATCGATCTGTGCCGTAACCTCCTAAGCCGATCTCCCCAGTGGGTGACCATGTTCCAGCTTGCTGAAATGATCCGACAGGAGTTTCCCAGCGCCTTGGCGGGTTACATAAACTCGGGCGCGTCTGTCTCGAATGCGCTGAGAGCATTACGGCGCAGAGGTGAAGTTCAAGTTTCTATGATTGCAGAAGCCGCAAGGTGGCGATGGATAGGAGCAACAGAGTGCATAATACCGATGCCCCAATGCGTGTCCGGCAGCACTTCTCCACAATCTCGTATTTCCTCGGCGCACAGGATTGCGGCTACAGGCAGCAAATGTCGGAAGCAAATGTATTTGTCACTGTCGAGCTGAGCCGCCACCATCGCTGCATTTAGAGTCGCCCAAAAATGTTTTGTTTAAATTGATTCGACGACGTGAACTGATCTGCGGAATTGGTGCTTTGGTGGTCGGAGGTGGCCCCAAGAGAGCGGCTGCGTTAATTTCTACCCCGGCAAGCATTGGTCTTCCGGATGTTAAAACGAAGCAATTGCCTTCCCCAGTGGCTGGGATTCGCATAGTTGACTCTCAAATCGCTCAAATTGCGACGTACCTGAGCCGCAGTGTTTCGCCTCCTTATTTATTCAATCACGGGGTAAGAACTTTCCTTTTTGCATCGCTCGCGGGCCGGGCGCGCAGGGAGAAGTTCGATGAAGAGATCTTGTATCTAGCTTGCATTCTGCACGACCTCGGTCTCACGGGTCAGTTTGAAGGCGACCTGCCATTTGAGATCCAAGGTGCACAAGCGGCTCGGCAGTTTCTTCAACATCAGGGGTACGATGGCAGCAAAACTGCGATCGTCTGGGATGGAATAGCCATGCATGCGTCCTTGATTGGAGAGTATAAACAGCCAGAAATCGCGTTGGTCGGTGTTGGTGCGGGAGCAGACGTGATTGGACCGGATCCGTCCGAAATAAACAGCGGCGACATACAAAGGCTGGTTAAAGCATATCCCCGTTTGAGTTTTAAAAAAGCCTTCGTTGAAACCTGCACAGACGTCGTCCGTAAGCACCCGCAGGGCGCTGCGCGCAATTTTATGCGTGATATCGGCGAGAGATATGTATCAAGCTATCGGCCCCGAAATATCTCTGATCTAATTACGCAATCACCGTTTGCGGAATAGATTACCCGCGCGCTCTTTTTCCCCGTGGTAGTCTATAAGTTCTTGTCAACCAATTCCTGTAAGCCGGATCGGTAACCACGGCTACAAGATAGCTCCTTTCCATCTTTTAGAATGACGATGTATTCGCCACTATTTACCGGTTGAAGTGCCTTAATCTTATGTACATTAACAATGGTCGAGCGATGAATGCGAATGAACTGTAATGGGTCCAACCGCTCGGCAATCTCGCCGATGCCTTTGCGCAGGACGTAGGTTTCCTTACCTGCGTAAATCCTAATATAGTTGGCTGCTGCTTCAACCCAGTCAATTTCATCAAAGCTCAAAAACAAGACCCGTCCACCAGCCTTAACAATTAACCTTCGAGTAACCGAGGGCTGTATTCCGGCGCTTTCCGATAATAGATGTAGAATGCGCTCAGTCACCTCGCGATCGTTGGCTTTAAGAAGTTCACTGCGGGCTCGGTTTACCGCCTGATGCAAACGCTCCTGATCGAAGGGCTTCAACAAGTAATCGAGCGCATGCGCCTCAAATGCACGCACGGCATGGCTGTCATAAGCGGTCGTGAAGATGACCATCGGCATATCCTGCACAGGTACCCGGCTCAATACCTCAAAACCATCCATATCGGGCATTCGAATGTCCATCAGCAGAATGTCCGGTTTGTAAGTCGCGAGGGCACGAACAGTTTCAGCTCCGTCTTGGCATTCAGCGACGACCTGGACACCTGGCTCGCAAGCCAGCATGAAACGCAGCTTCTCTCGAGCCAGCGATTCGTCGTCCGCAATAATCAGCCGCATGTTGCCGCTTACTCCTTCACCCACATTTGACGAAACGGAATGCGAATAGTCACCTCCGTGCCGCCGTCAGGAGGCGTTGTGAAATTCAGGCTTTGATTGTTCCCGTATAAAGCCTGCAGTCTTGCCCGCGATGTCCCAATTCCAAGCCCAGACTCCTTTCTGGTCGCCTGCCTGGCATCGAATCCCGGCCCATTGTCCCTGATCGTAAGATAAAGGCGTTCCCCCTCCCGGCGACCGCAAATGCCAATCTTCCCATTCGAGGCCAGGCTAGATATCCCGTGCTGCACCGCGTTCTCCACGAACGGTTGTAGCAGCAGATGTGGAACCTGAGCGTCCAGGGTATCGGCGGGCACATCAAGGGCAACGCTGAGCCGTTCGCCGAACCGTACTCTCTCGATTTCAAGGTAACCGTTGACGAAGTTCAATTCTTTGTTCAAGGTGGTCAGCTGTTCCGTGCCATCATCTAAGCTCATCCGAAGAAGCTCACTCAGGCGTGCCATCATTTTGTCGGCGGCGCGGACGTCGATAAACATCAGACTGGAAATGGAATGCATTGTGTTGAAGAGAAAGTGCGGCTGCAACTGACTTTTCAAGGCTTTCAGATTTGATTTGACTAGTTCTGCTTCAAGTCGCGCCGTCAGCCTTTCTCGTTCTCTGAGCGTGGAGTAGTAGGACGTAACATAGGCCAAAAAAAGGATGGGTATGTAGCTGCTGGTTATATCGTCAAAAGCGTCAGCAATAAACATATTTCCCAAAAGATGCCATTGAAGATCCAGCCGGTGAGCCTGATAATCCCATACGGCGGATTTCCATGATCGTGTTCTTGCGTCCCAAATTGCATAAGGAGTTACAGCCCGCATCGTTACGTGCGCCACAGTGAAGACGAGCCCACCCAACAAATAAACCGCTAAGCAGCGAATCCAATTGTTTCTTTGAATTGAATATCGACGAACCAACCCAAAAACAAACGGTGTTAGTGGAACAAATGGTAGCATCTGGCAGAACTGCATGGTGATAGATTGTCTAAACTCGAGGTGACGGCCTTCTGTTCTGTACATCTGGATAACAGCCACAGCTGCCAGCAAGGCCACGAAGGACCAAGCCACCAAGCTCGCGGCCCAGATCAACCATCGACGGCTCTGATGGAAATCCTTCTGCCCAGCTATCAGTGCACCTCCGGTCCGAACGGTACGCCGGGGGCGGCGCGTCAGTTCACCACCGCAGAGGGAGCACATTCCATCCGCAGCGGAGCTACATTCCACACAATATGTGCACTCGTATGAGCAAACATACGCTTCGTCGGTCGCAGAAAGGCCTCTGCCGCACCGCTCACAACGAGTTTTCATTTCAAGCGCCATGCGAAGTGCTGTGCATCATAGTATCCCGAAAAGGCTCGCGACCGGAATAACTCCTGCTCAACATGTAACCAGTTAGCGGCAATCCAGGTTAAAAGTCGTTAGCTGCCGTGAATCGCAACCACGGTTGCACATCAGAAACGTCCAGCCGGTCACTACAAACTGTGTACTGGCAGTGTTTGTAGGGGATTTCGTCCCTCAACGTGAATGGTACTGAATTCTGAGCACAAGTATTGCATGAGTGGCACTTGATGTTTCGCGCCAGTCTAGTCTCGACAAATCTTCCAAAAAGTGAATCAGCCAGCACGTTTCGGTACCAATTACCGTAGCGTTGTCGCTCTCGTAATGCTTCGACGCAGCCACCTTCACGGCAATATCCGTGTAGTTGAAGTTAGTATTCGTCGCCCAGTACCCGACCTTCCAGTACCAATCCCTCGGCAAAAGACCTAGGTAGTCAACGTGCATTTGCCAGCAAGAACTCAATCGTGGTCAGAAGCACTCTGTTCATCATTTACAGACCGGGAAAAGATGTTGATGTTCGAGGAGGCGACGATGCCCAGGGATTTCCGAATGGCACGCAATTGCGGGTGGTTTTTGGCACTGAGCATGATTCTACTGTCCGCTTCAACAACGTTGTTTGCCCAGACGACCATTTCTACCGGCAGCATTCAAGGGACTGTGACCGACCCATCGGGAGCAGTCGTCGGGAGCGCAAGGGTCACGATTGCGAATAAGTTGACTGGGCAATCGCTCTCAACTTTGACCAGTTCATCTGGAACATACGCTTCAGGCGCTCTGATTCCCGGGGACTACCAGGTGAGAGTCGAGGTTGAAGGGTTCAAGACGGTTGAAATGTCTGTTACGGTAAAGGTGAACACTACCTCGGCAGCGAATATCATGCTGACGGTCGGAAAGGCCGCTGAAACCGTTGAGGTCGCTGGCTCGGCCTTAGCGGTCAATACCGAACAGGCAACCGTTCAGGGGGTGCTAACCGAGCAACAGATCCAGAACCTGCCGATCAACGGGCGCAACTTCCTCGACCTCGCACAGCTCGAACCTGGCGTCCAGATCCAGGACGGGGGTACATTCGATCCCACGAAGAATGGGTTCTCCTCGGTCTCTTTTGGCGGCCGCTTCGGCCGAACCGCACGCATAGAAGTAGACGGCATCGACATCAGCGATGAGAACGTCGGTACGACAACCCAAAATCTTCCCATCGGTGCGATCCAGGAGTCAGCGCTACAGCAGTCCTCGCTTGACCTATCTACGGAGTTGACCTCGTCGGGGTCGGTCAATGTCACAACCAAGTCCGGCACCAACTCCCTGCATGGGGGAGCGTTTTATTACTTCCGTGACCAATCAATGAATGCCGCTCTTCCCGGTGCTTCGACCAACCCCTTTCAGAGGAATCAGTTTGGGGGCAACATAGGCGGTCCGATTGTTAAAGACAAACTCTTTTTCTTTCTGGATGGCGAGCGAACAAAACAGGATTTGATTGATCCAGTCATTCCGGGAGGCGCATTCTCCGGTCTCGTCGGAAACTTTAACTCACCTTTCCGCGAGCTGGACACCATCGGGCGCTTGGACTGGCAGGCCAGCCGATACAAGGTCTTTTATCGGTTTACCTTTAATCAGAACAAGAGTGTTCTACCCTTTATTCCCAACTCATTTCAACCATTTGCCAACTCCAATCACGCCCGCGACCATGTCGTCGGAGTGGACTTCAATAGCGGTTCTTTGACCAACAGCATCCGTTTTGGTTATACAAAATTCCAAAATGGAATTAAGGATGCTGTGACTGGGTCCAGTATTTTTGACCCCGCGCACGGTATCGAGTTGGCCATCGGGGCTGACCCTTTCTGTGTCACCGCAGGAGCAGACCCCTACTGCTCTGGAATTAACTTCCTGGCTCCCCAGATCACGGTGCAGTCTGACCATCAGATCAAGTACGACGGTAGCAAGCTTCATAAGAATCATGTCTTTCGATTTGGCGCGGGATACAATCACATTCACGGGGGCGGCCTGGCCGCATTTCTCGGACTGGCGCCTGCCGTGAATGCCGCCGCCAATGCCACAGCTTTCAATATTTTCCCCGGAGGGGCAGCCAATCCCCTCAACTACCCAGCCTCTAATGTCACCATGGGAAATGGACAAGGGTTTTCTTCTGCGCAGCCGGCCTTCGGGTATCCTGCCGGTGGCTTGGGGCCGGATGACCGCGTATCCTTTTACATTGGAGATTCATGGAAGATCAGGCGCAACTTTACCGTAACTGCTGGCCTGCGTTATGTGCGGGATACTGGTCGAACCGATAGCAATCTTGGCCCGCTTCCCGTCCTCAATCAATTCAATAATCAGTTCAATTCGAACTTGGGGTCTAAGATTCGCCAGCCCAATCGCAACTTCGCTCCCCAACTAGGTATTGCCTGGAGTCCACAGAACGACGGCAGAACGGTGATCCGGGCGGGCGTCGGACTGTTTTATGAGAACTCGATATGGAATAACATATTGTTTGATCCTCCAGGACGGCTGCAAAGAGGGCTTTTCCTGGGATTTGCGGGCGTCTGCTCAAATGGAGGTCCAACGCCGGTTCCTTTCCCGGATGGAACCGTGCGTACCGCAGCCTTTTGCGGACAACCTATCGGAAGCGTCGCATCGCAGATTGCCCAATTCCAGCAACAGTACCAGGCAGCAGTGGTCGCGGCCGGGCCGGCGATTAACCTTAATTATATTGGAAACATCCTTGCCGAGAATTTCAATACGAGCACGGCCCTGCTCGCTCCCAATTACGTGACGCCCAGATCGGTACAGATGAACATCGGCGTGCAGCACGAGATTCGGCGAGGTACGATGGCCAGCGTGGACTTCCTGCGTAACGTGTCCACTCACAATTTCCTCATCCTTGACACAAATCATGTTGGCGATGCTCGCTTCTTCAATAAGGCCGCAGCGCAGGCGGCGATCGCCGCAACCAATACGCAGTTTGGCTGCGCAGATATTAACTGTGACATTTCTGCGGGTGCGCGAATCACCGATTTTGCAAAGAACGGACTTGATTCGGGGTATATCCTGTGCGGCGGCCGACCCTGCCCAGCGGCAGCTTTTCCGGGCATAAACAATGCAGTGGGATCGAATGAAATGCTCTTTCCCGTCGGGCGCTCGGTCTATAACGGGCTCCAGGCCACATTGAAGCAGGATGTCGTCGAACCCATTCATGGCATCAGGCATGCAAATCTTCAGGTGTCATACTCCTTCTCTCGGTATGTCGCCACAGCTCGAGACAACGATTTCAGCACAGCAGCGACCGACTTCGCCGACCCCACGCGTTATATCGGCCCTAATGCTCTTGATCGCACTCACCAAATTTCATTCGGTGGGTACCTTGATTTGCCGGCACAGTTTCAGGTGGGGGTGGCGGCACATTTTAGTAGCCCCTTGCCGTCAAACGTGACGTTGCCCGTGACCGCAGCGCCAGGCGGTATTTTCCAGACGGACATCACGGGAGATGGTACGGGGGATGGCGCCTCGACCAACAATCGCGGTATAGGCGATCTTCTTCCCGGAAGCAATGTTGGCTCTTTCGGGCGCGATTTTGGCCCCAATGGTCTGAACAAGCTGATTACAAACTTCAATAACAACCTTGTCGGTCAGCCCACCCCCGCAGGCAACGTACTGATAAGCAGTAGCTTGTTAACGTTGCCTCAGCTGCAGGCTTTGGGCGGCGTCATTGGGGGGAATACGCCTACCGCCACATCTGCCTTCGGGCCGTTGCAGTTGGCGCCGCCGGGGGCAATTGGCCAAGCCTGGATGCGCGCGTTCGATCTGAACCTGAGCTGGGCCTACAAATTAAAAGAAAGAGTTGAACTCCGACCGGGAGTTTCCTTTTTTAACTTGCTCAATTTCGCAAATTTCGACGGCCCCGCCGTCCCCTTTAGCACCATACTGAACGGACAGGTCGGGTCGCCTAACGGCACCACCAGCGCGCTCGAGCATAGTTCTGCCGGTAATTTCCTCCGACTCGGTCTCGGCTCGGGAGTAAACGCGCTCGGCGCTCCTCGGGTCATCGAGTGGCAATTGAGGCTCAGCTTTTAATGGGAATCGAAAATGCTGGCTAGAAATCTACATCAACAATCGCCACTCTTGAGGAGCGAGCCATATGGATAGATTTTCCTGGTTACTCATTGCAGTTGTCGTGAGCTGCATAATCAGCACGCGAGCGCAGAGTCCGACGGTTACCCGCGTCGCGGACAGTACGAGCCCAAGCTATGATCTCAAGGCGCAGTCGCTGTTGGATTTAGGGGCTCTACACAAGAAGTTTGTAGACCTCGCGATAGCTTTCCCCAATGATAAGCTTACGTGGCGTCCATCGGCTGATTCGCGCTCCTTTGCGGAAGTTTTATTGCATGTTTCTGGGGAGCGGTACGGGATTCTAGCTTTGATGGGGGCGGCTGCGCCTGCGGGGTTTGATGCCAAGGCGTACGAAAAATCCACAACTGATCGCGATCGAATCATTGCGGAACTGAACAAATCCTGGGAGTTCACGCGAAAGACGATCGATGGAATGAGCAATGCAGAATTCGCAAAGCTGCTTCCGAAGCTTGGACCCACGGCGAATGCCGGCGACGTAGTCTACATCCTGGTCGCAGATGCGCATGAACACTTAGGGCAATGCGTCGCTTATGCACGCGAAAACGGCATCGTGCCGCCCTGGACGGTAGAGGCACAGAAAAATCCGGGGAAAAAGAGTGAAGAAAAAAAGTAATCTCTACGTTCGGAAATGTCCAATGTTGGACGGCGATCCCGCCGGCGCCAGCCAGGCTCAGCCCTACCACAATAGGATGAATCACCCTCGCTGTTAGTCATGAAGTACGGCAAAGCCCGCTCTCTAGGCACAGTGGACTACGGATTCATATTGAACTTGAGAATCAAAGGCGCTGCCTGTCCAGGCAGTCTGTTCCGTTCAGCGGTGTCTTGATTCAAGAGCGAGTTCGCCATGCGCCTTCGGCCACCAACCCTTGGCAGCGCAGAAGGTGTCCAACTATCTTCGGAGACAAACAGCTACGCGACGTGTCAAGGAGGAGAGAATGCTGCGAATGATTGGTACAGTAGCCGTACTGTGTTTGGAATTTGCAATAACCGCGTACGCGACCGACAAGCCCGAGCCAAAAGTCGTGAAAATCAACGACTCTATTTATATGGCGCCATTGGCCTCGAACGTTTATCTGGTAACGACACCTGATGGCACTGTGATCATTGACACGGCTCCCGACCGGCAAGCTGAGGAAGCGAAAGCTCTCCTGGCGCCATACAGTCATTCCTCGGTAAAGTACATCGTCTTGACCCATGGACATGCGGATCATATTGGTGGGATCGGTCTTTGGAAAGAATCGGGAACTCAGATCATCGCTCAAAGAAATTACTACGAATTGGTTAACTACGTGACAAGGCTCGACGCTTTTTTTGCCCCCCGCAATGCGGCCGCCTTCAATCGTCGTCCAGAAACCGTGGGACCGTGGGCCGGCAATTACGGCGCCAAGATTGATCCCAACATCCTGTTCGACGAACATTACGAGTTTAGCCTCGGCGGCGTTGAGTTCCAGTTGTTCAGCACCCCGGGAGAGACACCCGACCATCTTACGCTGTGGATTCCGAGTTACAAAGTTGCCTTCATTGGCGACAATTACGCGGGAATTGGCATGCCTGAACCTATATCCTTCCCTAACCTTTATGCCATCAGGGGGACTAAGCCACGATGGGCCCTCGAGTGGGTTAAATCGCTCGACAAAGTCCTGGAACTGAAACCAGAGATTGTGTTGAATGGGCACGGCGACCCGATCTTTGGCAACCAGGAAATTGGCCGGCGCCTGACGCGATATCGCGATGCGATACAGTACGTCCACGATCAGACGGTGAAAGGAATGAATGCAGGCAAAGATGTGTTTACCCTGATGCAAGAAATAAAACTTCCCGCCAGTTATGATTTGAGTCAGGTATTTGGGAAAGTGAGTTGGTCAGTACGCGGAATTTACGACGGGTATGCGGGCTGGTACGACATGAATCCAGCGAGCATGTACGAGTTGCCGCCAACTTCGGTGTATCCCGATTTGGTAAAACTCGCTGGAGGACCGGAACCCGTTGCGCATTTGGCATTAGAAAAGGTGGCAGCGGGAAGGCCTGTTGAGGCTCTGCACCTCACGGATGTGATCCTGGCATACGACGACAACAACAGTAGTGCATTGAATGCCCGAATTGAGGCTTTGGAATATCTGCAAAAACGTTGTGAAAACGTCGTCGAAGAAGGCTGGCTGGCATATGGGATAGCGAAAGCCAAGGGGAAGCTGGCGTCACGATAGGCCAATGAAGAAATATAAATCCTGAACCTCCACTGTACGGCGCACACGCACGGCGCTGCCTTTTTCTGCATTCGTGATGAGCAAAGACGAGCACCTACGTTCATATGCGGATCTGTAAGACGCGCACGGCGTTCTGGTTGCAAACCTTTTCGCGAATGGATCGCGGCAAGCCACGCCATTATGTGGCGAGAAAAGCCGCGACCTCAGTGTCCTCTCTGGGCATACGGCAATATTGCCGAGGGCGGACACCATACCTGCGGAGCTCTTATAAGATTCAACGTTGCTGGTTCAGAACTGGCATAACCCCGGTTAACGGGCCTGCGATATTGGTTAGCTTCGGTCCATCGCAGCGCGCCAAAGATGCATGGCTGCATACCCCCGCCACGGTCGCCATGCCTCAGCTCTCATTTCCAACTCGCTCGCCGACAATGGTGCTCGTCCTCCTGCGGCCACCGTGCGGAGGACACGGTCGGAGGCCGGAAAGGCATCAGGTTCTCCGAGTGCGCGCAAGGCAATGTACTGCGCCGTCCACTCGCCGATCCCCGGAAGCGCAACGAGGGTAGCGCGAATGTCTGCTGCAGCAGCCTCGAAATCCAGTTTTCCTTCCGCGACGACCCACGCCAGTGCCCGCAAAGCCTTAAGCTGTGGCACGGTGAGTCCCAAGCCCTCGAGGTTTGCCTCTGCCAGTTCAGCGGGAGTCGGAAATAAGTGCTTCACACGCGCAGTCGACGTGTCGAGGGAACAGCCAGCGCGCACCACCAGCCGCGCCGTAAGCCTGCGGGCTTCCGCAGCCCCGATCTGCTGACTCAACACCGCAAGCACTGCACATTCAAAAGCATCCCATGCGCCAGCAATGCGCAGGCCCGGATGGCGGTGCACCAATGGTGCGAGTAGCGGATCGTATCGGAATGCAGCGGCGACCAGGGCTGGGTCCGATGCAACGTCAAAAGTCCGGCGAGCGTTCGCCGAAATGTGCAGAAGCGCTGCTGGCTCGGCATCCCGTACCCGCAACTCCAGTGCATTCTCGCCTTCCGCAGGGTAAACACTGATTAACGCGGCGCTCCTTCCGACCCTTGCGGTACGCACGTACCGGCACTCGCTTGCAAGCTCAATTCCGGGCACGGCTCGGTGAGCCAAAAAGTCCCGGACCTGTGCCCAGTCATAAGGTGGACGAAAGGCAAGTCGAAGCACCACCTCGTCTTCATCACCTCTAATCGCTGACCGTTGTCGTCGCAACTCGCGCGGTGCGCGACGGAAAGTCTGCCGGAATGCACTGTTAAATCGTCGAATACTTTCGAAGCCCGCGGCAAAAGCGATCTGTGTAATCGGGAGCTGCGTCTCGTCTACCAAGCGCTTAGCGAAATGCAGCCGGCGTGTCTGTGCCATCGCGACCGGCGGTGCGCCCACGTGCCGCAAGAATAGCCGGTGCAGATGACGGGACCCGATGCCGAGCCGTGCCGCCAGTTCGTCGATCGAGTTGTGGTCCAGAAAGCCAGCATCGATCAGGCGCAACGCGCGTCGCACGACCGCCGAGGTTCCCAACCAAGCCGGCGTTCCAGGGGCCGCTTCGGGACGGCAGCGCAAACAGGGGCGGTAACCCGCGGCTGCCGCAGCCGCGGCACTCGGGTAATAACGCACATGGGGTCTCTTGGCGTGAGGCGAAGGACAGATGGGACGGCAGTAAATCCTGGTCGAGGTAATGGCGATAAAAAACTTACCGTCAAAGCGTGCATCGCGGCTCATGCGAGCCCGGTCCAGAGCGCGCACACTCAGGCCAAGAGTCTCCCCCATCGTGGGCGACGATAGCTCCGGCTCCGTCCGTCGACTCGCCATTTTCAGACCTCTTTGTTTGGCCTTGATTTTAACGGCGATCTGCCCTTCGCACGCAGGGGATGCAGAGTGCGACGAGTCTATAAAGTCCGAAACCGGCGAGTACGCATGTTCGGTTCGACTTACGGTGACTAGCGATGTGGAACCGAGTTGAATTTTTAAACGTTTCCTCAAGGAGGGCAGATGAAATTCAAGCCTTTGGCAACTGTGCTCGCAATAACCCTGCTGGCTGCATTTCCAGATTGGCTGCCCGCGCAGACGAGATATAAGGTGGTGACTCTCCCGACACTCGGCGGCAGCGTTGGAGCTGCTAACAGTATCAACAACCGTGGCTGGGCGAGTGGGCTCGCCAACTTTGCTGGAGATACCGTTGGTCACGCCTCCCTGTGGTTGAACTCCTCGCGTGTCCTCGATCTCGGCGCTCTCGGTGGGCAGACCGCAAACAGTGCCGTAGCCTGGCCAGTAAAGAATGACCGGGGGCTAATCGTAGGCATTTCAGACACTGCCGATGACAATCCCCTCGGAGAGGCGTTTTCCTGCTGGCCATTCTTTACTCCAGGCAGCCCGACGGGCAAGATCTGCAAAGGTTTCCGCTGGAGAGACGGCAGGATGGAGCCCCTGCCACCCTTTGCCGGAGGCTACAACAGCTATGCGACGGCTGCTAACAATCGCGAGCAAATCGTCGGTTGGGCGGAGAATGGTGTTCATGACCCCACTTGCAACCCCTCGTTTCAGATCCTGCAGTTCAGGGCGGCGATCTGGCAGCCGGATGGTGAGATGCGGGAGCTACCGCCCTTGCCCGGTGACTCTACCAGCGCGGCGACTGCGATTAACGATCGGGGAGATGTCGTCGGCATCTCCGGCGCGTGCGGCATAGCCGTTGGCGGCGTCAGCGCCGCTCATGCTGTACTCTGGCACGAGGGTGTACCTATTGATCTGGGCAGTTTCGGTGGACATTCCTGGAATACACCCACGGCGATCAACAATCAGGGCGTGGTGGTTGGATTTTCGTTGCCCGCAAGTCAGGACGGTACGAGCAACTTTCGGGCATTCATCTGGACCGCTGAAAGCGGCATTCGTCCACTCGGCATGCCTGCCGATGATATTCGTAGCGAGGCCTTGGGAATCAATGAAAAGGGCCAAGTTGTTGGTTTGTCGCGATCACGGTCGGGGTTGCGGGCAATTATTTGGGAGAACGGTACCTTCACCGATCTCAACACCTTGACGCAGCCGGGATCTCCCTACCTCATTTTTGCCAACGACATCAATAATGAGGGCCGGATTGTGGGCGAAGCCGCGATTCCCAATTCGACTGCCTCCCCCGCATACGTCGCTGTTCCAGTACATAAGGTAGAGGACGATTTAACAGCCATAGAGGGGCGGCGAACCCCTCACGATGCGCAGCCATTAAACCTTTCCCGAGACCGCGAGAAGCGCATCGAACATCGCGCCTTCCGCTTTGGATTTGATCCAGGAGACTAGTGGGGAAAAGAGGAGCAAAACTAGATCTTCTCCTTGTGCACTGGAGGCAATGTCATATGACATCAAGCTGTTCGGTGAGGATTTGTGTCGCCATTCTTCTGGCACTTTCTAACGAGAGGGTGTTCACGCAGAGCAACGCGGAGTGTGCTTCTCCGGGGTATCAGGAGTTTGACTTCTGGGTTGGTGACTGGGACGTATTTGAAACAAACGACAAAATCAGTGCTGCGCATGTTCGGGTCGATCGCATTCTCGGCGGCTGTGTCCTGCGTGAGCACTATGAGGACAGGACGGGCGCGGTCGGGGAAAGCTTCACCACTTACGATATCGGACGGAAACTTTGGCACCAGACCTGGGTCACGAATCGCGGTCGCCTGCTGACGATCGAAGGCGCGCGAACGAACGGCTCGATCGTCCTCGCAGGAGCCTACTACCTGGCTGGCGGCCAGCAAGTTCTCGTCCGGGGCTCCTGGACACCGATGGGCAGCAATGTACATGAATCGGCTGTCACGTCATCCGACGCTGGAAAAACATGGAAGCCATGGTTTGATCTTTCATTCCGGCCACGAACGCACATTGACGGGATGACCGGGACCGCGAATGCCGAAGCCGCGGATGCCGAAACCGTGGCTCACTTAGATGAGCAGTTCCAGGCCGCCGTGAAAGCCAATGATGCGGAGGCAATGGCCAAAATTCTGGCTGACGACTTTATTCTCGTGACCGGTTCAGGAAAGGTCTTCAATAAACAGGAGTCACTCGCGGAAGCGCGCAGCCACTCTACGATCTACGAACATCAGGAGGACAGCGAACGCACAGTACGCGTCTGGGGCGATACTGCGATCGTTACAGCAAAGTTGTGGATTAAAGGCATGAGCAATGACAAAGCGATCGACTACACCTTGTGGTTCAGCGATACCTATGTGCGTACTCCGTCTGGGTGGAAGTATGTTTTTGGACAGGCATCATTGCCCATGATTAAAGCGCCTTGACAAAAAAGCAAACGAAAGTCACCTTTCGCTTGGGAAATGGATGAACAAATCACCCGGCAACAGAACGTTTGTTAACTAGTTTGAATCAAGTGTCCAAATAAGCCGATTTTTATGAACTCTCGCATTCGCCATTGTGTGGAATGTCCCAGATGCCGCACGCGATATCTACTAACTATGAAGCAGTATGCCAATGGCTCACATGTGCTAATTCAGCAGCAGGGCGATTTGGAAGAATATACGCTGTATTGCTCCTGCGGCCAGCCGGCGACGATTAGTCGATGGAGTTGGAGCGATCTAGCAAAATACGCGGTCTCGACTGGAGCTCATCTTCGAGGGTACGGATCCGCAGAAGAAATCGTCTTACGTGGGCCGGCAATCGAGACCAAATTTGGGCGGTAGCGATCAGTTCCAGAGAGAGAGGCGAACTCTCGAGGAACAACCAAGAAACGTTGATGGCGATGCCGAGCAATCTGACGTAATGCTCGCAGAAGGCGCGAGGGCTAGCGACATTATTTAAGTTCCCTGAGGCGCCGGCCCAAGCTCTGCGTTGTCGCAACTGGTAAGCAGTTCCGCGTGCCACGATTTGCCAAATGGTTGCAAAAAATTCGTGCAACCGCCCGACCCAGTCGATTCATCGTACTTACCCCCATTAATCCGCATACAATCGACGATAGGCTGGCCTGGTTCATTCCTGCCTCGTGAGTCGCGCGTGAATTCGCATCTCCCTCTGCATTTTTCCGATAACGCCCAACGTGTCGAACTCGAATACGGATGGGAGCTGCTCGTCGACCCTAGCGGCCGGATGCAGCGCGAAGAAGCAGAGGCGTCGTTGGCATGGCGTTCTGCGCGCGTGGGGCTTTCGTGGAATGCGCAGTTTGACGATCTGCGTGACTACAGGTGCAGCGTGGTACCGCCTAAAGTTCGATCTTCCGACCTTTCAGGACACACGCCACGTCTTGCTCAAGTTCGGTGCAGTCGATTATTTCTGCGATGTTTTTCTGAACGCCGTCTCCATCGGCACTCAAGAGGGAGGATATAACACCTTTTAGCTTTGAGATCACGAACGCCGTGCATCCGGGCACGAACGCGCTTTTCATCCATGTGATTGATCCACCTATGGACGAGGTACAGAACCGCGAGCTTTTCCCCGAGATGATGTACAACGAGATTCCCCACGGAAAACAGAACTGGTATGTGCAGAATTCTGGGATATGGCAAGGCGTGCGAATTGAGCTCTGCCCCAGTATCTACATCGAGCGCCTGGACATCGTTCCTGATGTAACTGGCGAGTTCGAAGTGATCGCCAGGCTCGCGGGCGTCGGCCTGACTTCAGATAACGGAGCAATAGCGGCGGCTACGCAGCTTGAGATTGAAATTCTCGACTGGAGCAGACGCTCGGTGTTCTCAGAGGGAAGAATGCTGGTTCCTGGGTCGCACACCGAGCATATAAAAGGGAAAGTAAAAAATCCCAAGTTGTGGGAACCGGACAATCCAGCGTTGTACGTGTTGAACGCTTCGCTTCGGGGGCCGATCGAATATCACAGGCGAACCCGATTTGGCTTCCGCTCATTCGAGGCCCGCCATGGCAAAGTGTATTTGAATGGCAAACCATTCTTCATGATCGCGGCCCTCGACCAGGACTTCTATCCCGAGACCGTGCACACCCCTACCTCCGAGGAATTCGTCCCGCGACATGATGACAAAAGCCAAGCGGCTGGGGATCAATCTACTACGTTGTCATCTCAAAGTTGCGCATCCGGTTTATCTCGATGTCGCCGACGAAAGCGGAATGCTGATCTGGACCGAGTTGCCCTCATGGAGCGACTGCTGGTTCCCCGCCGATCATTTTTCTACTATGGCCGCGGTGCGTGCGGAAAGAATGTTCTGGGAGATTCTCATTCGCCATTGGAACCATCCCTGCATCGTTTTGCAAACGATTATCAATGAGTCGTGGGGGATCAATCTCCAGGAGACGTCACAACGGCAGTGGTTGCTCGCGATTTTCGACCATATTAAGTCCTTGGTCGGTCCCCTCGGTCGGCTGGTAGTGGATAACAGCGCATGCGAAGGAAATTTTCATCTCAAGACGGACATCGAGGATTTCCACCAGTACTATTCGATGCCAGACCACGTCGATAAATGGGACAAGTGGCTGGCCGATTTTGCTGCGCGACCGGAATGGACATACAGTACTTATGGCGATGCACAGCGAACTGGGCGCGAGCCGTTGCTGGTTTCCGAATTTGGAAATTGGGGGTTGCCTAAATTACCGGAGGAGTTGCCCTGGTGGTTTGAACTCGGATTCGGCACTCACGAGGTTGCCCGACCCCGAGGCGTTTTGGACAGGTTTCGTACTTTTCGCTTTGACGAGATTTTTGGCACTTTCAATCAGCTGGCGGAGGAGACCCAGCGGCACCAATTCAGTTCCCTGAAGTACGAAATCGAGAGCATTCGCTCCGCGATTGATTGTGCACTCCGCTCCAGCCCAGAGTTCCAGGTGGGCAGGGGCTTCATCAACTTTCAAACAGCACGTCCTTGCGCCATCGTGCGTGAGCGGCTGCTTAACTTAGATGCTTGTCAATTTCCCGAGTTGGTCAGGTTGTAGTTTAGGCGCTTATCGCCGAACGTGAAAAATTTGTTGTCGCTGTTCATGCCGCCACCCCAAGCTCGTGGAAGACGTTCTGCATGACGGTTCGGAGCGCGGCGTAATGGGCATCTAGCGGTGTGGGGTTTTGGGGTTGGCGGCTTGGCCGAACGGGCTGTACAGCGGCAAGTAGAGGCTTGATGGCTTTGTCGCGGAGAACGACGAGGGCAGCGATGGCTCTGAGTCCGTGGGCAAGAGGCTGGTATCGGACAGTTTGGCCGATGCGCTGGATGATCTGTTTACCCCGTAGCTTTTTGAGATCGTAGGCGGCGCGACGTGGGCCATATTCTGTTTCGTTTTGCCGGCTCAGTTTGCGTACATGTTCGGCCAACTGCGAGGCGGTAAAGCCGTTTGGTGTCGCGGAAAGCGCCAGGACTGCTTGGACGACCCAACGCATCCGAGTTCTATTGAAATCGATACCACCCACCTTAGTCTTTCCTACTCGGACGGGTAGTGGAAGTTGTTCCAGCGTTTCATCGGCGATAAAGCACTGATCGATACATGACAGCGTAGTCATAAAGCGCTCGAGAATAGCCTTTAACAGGCAAACAATCGTGGGAAACTTCTCCAGCGAGCGCCCACACTGCAATTCCTGAGTATTGTGCGCAATGGCCTCGATGCGAAGTACACGTTCGCCTTTGGTATAAATCTTCAGAGTCAACTTCCCGCAGTGAAGCTTGAAGATCGTCAGATCATACGTAGGTCTCTCGACAGTTACTTCCCATCGAGCTGAAGGCCCTTTGCGTTTGTGATATTTTGGGCGGCGCTGGTATCCGAGGATAGTTCTGATGGTTTTGAGGTCAAGCCGGGTACGGCTGCGGTCAATGAGGGCTTGAAAGACTTGTTCCATCCGGCCGCCCAGTTCAAAAATGAGATTCCGGCTGTATTCGATCTGATAATTTGAGTATCGATAATGAAATCCGCTACTCTTTTGCTCCTCCAGGTCGAGGGCAAAACAAAGGCAGGTGGTATAAATCCAACGCTCGCAGGCTTGGCTTAGCCGCCCTATAGTCTGAGATTCAGACAAGGTATCTGCGATCCTCGCCAAGCCTGCGGCGTCAGAAATATGTGTAAAGCAGTTTCCTTCCTTGGTAAAGTCAATTCCCGCCGTGCGGGCCTGGCAGGCCACATATTCATGGCCGTTTAGGACCACTTGGGCGGGGAACGGAGGATGCCCACTGATCTTGATGGTGATGTGGCCCCACTCGGGATCGAGAATGTGAAATGAGTAGTGGTTGACGTACGGCATCGGTTTTTTGCGCTGAAGATGGCGGGATCGGCTAACGTCCCATACGGGGGCCTGGGCTCGGCCAATCAGGATCAGAAACAGACCTTGTTGGACTTGAGTCTTGGCCAGATATTCCTCGGCGATTTCATGCTTTCGTTCCCCTACTCGACAATCGAGCAATGGAATGTTGTGGGCTTTGGCATAGCCGCGAATACGACGGCTGAAGCGGCCAGCTAGCCGCATCAAGTGAGTGTTGTCGAGCGTGCCTTCTGAGCCCGTCAGTGCTCGCCACCAGACCCGGAACCCACCCGGCGAGTGCCCTATCCGGAAGTAGCCATTGAGGACAATCCGATCGACGCAATCGTAGCTGCCGGTGAGGAGATCTTGGTAAAGCTCACAAAGTCCGTCCGCCATACGGTGAGCAGGTTAGTGGTACGGCGTAACAATAGGCAAGTGTGTGCGGACTCCTGACTCCTCACTCCTGCTGCCCCGAAGGGGCCACTTTTTCGCAACGCAGTCTGCGAAAAAGCGTAGACCGTTAATGGGGCCCCAACGAGAATTTTGCTCTCGTTAGGACGTCGTCAAGCAGCAACTTTCAGCCCGGTCGCGGCGACCAATTCATCCAGAGCGGCAACGACAGACTGGTAGAGTTTGTCGAGTTGATGTAGCCGCTCGGCTGTTATGGTTCGGTCCGCGGAATAGGGATGTAGGAGGCCGGCGGTCAGTGGTGCGTAGATCTTATCAAAGAGTTTGAGAAACAGCAGACAGATGCGATATCCGTTGGGAAGGAGCCGATAACGCCGAGAGTGGGGCAGTTTTTCAATGAGACCTTTCGCTCGGAGTTTCCACAGTTCGTAGCGTAGTCCGCCTAGAGGAACCCTCTCAATAGGTATGCCAAGCGCCTCGGCCGCAGCCGCTTGTAATTCGGCGGTGGTGAAAGTATCGCCTGCAGCGACATGGGAGAACCGTACCAGAGCACTCATGACAGCCAGTTGCCGAGGATGATCCAGTTTGAGTCCGGGAATCCTCTTGCCATTCGGTCGTAGAGTTGGCTCGCCTAACTTTCTAAGCTCTCCTCGATCGAGAAAAGTTTCCAAGATATCCTGTTGTACACATTGATAGCGCTCCGTGATGCCCTGCAGTTTCTCTCGCAGAGGGACAAGGTTCTCTACAGCCTTATTGATGCCGTAGTCTCCTTTCACATCGTTGCTGGCAGTTTCGAATCGGAGTACATCATGATCACGCACATAATGTTTGGCGAACCCATTTTTGTAATAGCTTCTCATCACGGGGTTTCCCAGATGCAAATCTTCGATCTCGGTTTGTAGTTTGCCCGAATATCGTTTGCTGATCCGTCGGCCGAAGATTACCGTAAGCTTGTCGGGTCGACCGAGATTGCGATTGGCATCCAGGAGTCGATCGCCCAGTTGGTCGAGCGCTGCGCGACGGCTGAAGATCAGGTTGTCGCAGTATTCCACTTGGGCGAAGAACAGTTGATGCCAGCAACCGTGCTCACGCCGTTCTGAACTGCGAAAGAAAGGCACCAGACGGTTGATCCATTTGTGACCACAGCGCAGGAGGTCCTTGGCGGTTAGGGAATCAGCGATCTCCTGGAGAGCGGCGGGATCACCGCAGCGGCGAAAGGCATTGCCGCATTGGGTAAAGCGAATCCCGGCTCGCTTCATCTTCTCGGCCAGCCAGGAGTGCTGGTTCAGGCAGATCCTGGTGGAGAAAGGAAAATACGGGCATACCCGAACGAATATTGGCCCCCATTCGGCATCCTGCAGATAAAAGTTATATTGCTTGACCCAGCGATACTTGGTTTCTAAATGCCACTTTTTCCCGGCACCGATGGCCGTCATAATGCCGGCGGGTTCCCGGGCCTTGATGATCACCACCGCTTGATCGGGTTGTGCCTTTTCAAAATAGGGATGAACGAAGTCATCGCGCCGACCTTTTGGGTCGTCGACGATTTCTACGCCCCATGTCTGAGCGCTGTGCTCCACCCAGTTGTGATACTGGCTCGCCACCTCTCGCAAGATGTTGCGGCTCACCGGATAAGTGTTTCGATGGACCCAGAAAAAGCCTTGTGCTCGGGCTCCGTCCAGGAAGGCCTGAATACAGCCATTCAAGAGAAGACGGTCGAAGCAGCGGTAGCGCAACCGGATGTTATTCTGATGATGCTCGAAAAAGGCGTTCATGGCCAACCTCCAGTGTGGTGAGACACCTGAAGCTTAAGCCATGAACGCCTCTTGGGTATGTCTTCCGATCGCTCTCCGGCGCGCAGTTTCCGTGACCTCACAGTCTGGCAAAAGGCACATGAGTTTGTGTTAGCGGTTTACCGTTATAGTGAATCGTTTCCCGAACGGGAGAAGTTTGGGCTGGCGCACCAACTCCGTCGTGCAGCCGTTTCCATTCCGGCCAACATTGCCGAGGGGTTCGGCAAGCGTAGCCAGGCTGAGAAAGCTCGATTTCTGAATATCGCCGAGGGTTCCGTGGAAGAGTGCCGGTACTATTTGATTCTGTCCCAAGACTTGGGCTACGGCCAGAACAGGTCACTGACGAGCACTCTGGAAGAAACCAGCAAATTGCTCAACGCCTACGTGCGAACGATCCTGGCTTCCGGCTCCTAACTTCCGGCTCCTTATCCCGGAGGGATATCAAGGGCGAAGCCCTTGCCTAGTTAGTCGTAGGAGATAGCAGAAACTGGCACGCTACGGAGTCCCTCGGAGAAGAGGTGAATCAAGGTGGGCATTATGAGCGGAATCTGTTGGTCGGCGGGGAAATCATGGGGTTGGTCCCCGTGGTCCACGCAGCCAATCGATCTGTCCGCACCGGAACTTCCTGGGCACCCCAATTTGCGCGAAGTGTTCGGCCAATTCCACCAACAACTTGGCAAGTTAACCACTTGCCATGTTCTGGAGCAAACACCTTCGGCTTGAGGCTGGCCAAAGTTCGACCGAGGAGCAGCGCTCCAACCTGAGCTGAAACTGGCTCGAGGCCGTGCAGTTCCGGACTCTGAGCAATTGACGATTCGAAAAATACCTCAACTTTCGTGGTGCAGAGCGCATCCCGGACAATGAGAACTGTATGGAAGATGAGACCTTGTGTATAGGCTCGTGTGTGCACAATTTGCCGGAGCCCCGTTTGTGGCGCAAGTGTTCACGCAACAGGATTCTTGCTGAAAG
Source organism: Acidobacteriota bacterium (assembly GCA_019241535.1). Taxonomy (GTDB): domain Bacteria; phylum Acidobacteriota; class Terriglobia; order Terriglobales; family Acidobacteriaceae; genus Gp1-AA145. The sequence continues at coordinate 30,821 of JAFAWX010000286.1, forward strand.
CGCTCAATGCGCTGCAATTCGCATCGGGCAAGCCGAGTGGCTTGGTGGACTGGAACAACAACTATGGGAAGGATCCCGACAAGTGCGTTTTGTTCATTGCGGAAATTGGGCGTAAGATTTTTTTTGCCCGATATTCGCATCGCTACGGTTCCGATTCTCAGGACAGTGCTGGGAGAAGAAAACACGGTCGGAGCGCTCGCAGGCCGGACTTCGGCGGGCCGGTCACGTACGCGCGTATCAGCACGAACGATTTGTCAGGAAAGATTTACGCCTACGCGGGCGAAGGAATGTTCACCGATGATCCTCTGAACACTTTTGGGACGAAGGCCGTGGTGCGTGTGCCCCGACTGCAATTACTCATGCAGCCGATTTCCGCTCGGGATTTGAGCACCACGTCGCAATGAATGGTTCACATTTGGTGGAGAGCGTTGCTGAAGCGTTGCAATTGTATTTTGGGCGGAATGTGTACTTCCATCGAGCTTAAGGAGAAAGGAAAGACATCACGAGGAACAAAATGGCGCGAACAATTTGCGCTTTGATGACCACTGTGTTGTTGCTCACACTCGGTGTTTGCGCAGCTCTTGTCCAGCAGCGAGAAGAGTCTGTGCAAAAGCCCAGGGTTGTTATTACAGCAGACCCCGAACTCGATGACAACAACACACTGATCCGTGCGATTCTGTACAGCTCGGATTTTGATGTTGAAGGCCTTGTCTACGTCAGCAGCCAATTCCATTGGACAGGCGATGGCAAAGGCACCACGCAGTACATCCCCGGCCGCGAATACACCCGCATGGGTCTGTGCCCATGCACCTCCTGGAGATTTGCTCGCCACGAGCACTTCATCGACAACATTGTCGATAGTTACGCGAAGGCGTATGCAAATCTGAAAGTTCACGCTCCGGATTACCCGCCTCCAGCGGTATTGAAGTCGAAGATCAAATGGGGGAATGTAGAATTTGACGGTGATTTCTCAAAAGACACCGACGGTTCGAATCTCATCAAGTCCCTTCTGCTCGATGATCAGCCTAACCCATTGTATGTTACCGCACAAGGAGGAGAGAGCACGATCGCTCGCGCACTGAAATCCATCTACGACCTGTATGCGCACAGTCCGGAATGGAATGCGATTCGCGAGAAGGTCTCCCGCAAGCTCATCATTATTCCTTCGGGAGATCAGGACGGCACCGCCGCTGGATACATCAGACCGAACTGGCCAGACGTGAAGGAATGGCAATTTGAGGGTGGACCAAATTTTGGTTACGGAGCGCAAATCAGGATTGCGCCAGAAGATGAGGAGTATGTCAGCGCCGCTTGGACGCAGGAGAACATCCTGAGCCGAGGGCCATTGGGCGCGCTCTACCGAGTTTGGGGCGACGGCAAGCAGATGGTCAAGGGAGACCGGGCCGATTATTTTGGCCTGACGGGTTACACAGCTGATCAGCTTAGACAAATGGGATACATGGTCTGGATGCCACCGCAGGAGAAAGGGAGCTTTCTCGGCGAGGGAGATACGCCAACATTCATCAACCTCATCGACATAGGATTGCGTGAATATGAGAATCCATCTTGGGGTGGCTGGGGCGGACACCTGCATGCTGGGAATGAACCACGCATAGATTTCTTCAGTGGCGGGTATCCTGTGCCTAAGTTGCCTCCGGACACCTCAGGTGTTGCGAGAGGTTTGGCGCCGGCAGGAAGCAACGCGAACACTCCCAGTACAGAAAAGAAAGTTGCGCCTCCTGCTCCCATCGATTTTTCCAAATTGATGCCGAAGATTTCTCCGCGCAGCGCGGCGATTTCTGCCTCTTTCTTTGCGGCGGCCCAAAATGATTTCGCAGCTCGGCTGAAGTGGGCTGTGACACCGAAATTCAGTGACGCCAATCACCCGCCGATGGTGAGCATTGCCGCGCCGCTAGATCTTTCCGCTCGTCCCAGTAGCGAAGTTAATCTTCGCGGAGAGGTTTCAGATCCCGATCGAAACACAGTAACGGTAAAGTGGTGGCAGTATAACGATGCGGGCACTTACCCCGGAAATGTCACGTTCTCTGCGCCGACAGCACTCACAACTACGTTTCGAGTGCCCGATGATGCTAAGGCCGGTGAGACAATTCACGTCATCTTGGAAGCTACCGACGACGGCACGCCACGCCTCACCCGATATCAGAGGGTCATCATCACGATCAAATAGGCATCTGCCCGAAGCCGGCGGCACCGCTTGACCAGCAGGCAATCACTTAACCAGCCGAAACCATCCGTGTAGCTTCGCCGTTGAGTCTTCGCCGACTCAGATATCAAACTGCTCCGGTTCGATAACCCACCGTTTGCTCAATGGACTCCAGAACTGAAGTTCGGTTTTGCGCAACGTAAAATGCACACTTTGCGTCGCGCCTGGTGTCAGGTTCACTCGCTGGAAGCCTGCGAGTTGCCTCACTGGGCGCGATGCGCTTCCCGCTCGTTGGTGAATGTAAAGCTGCACAACCTCATCTCCGGAATGACTGCCGGTGTTGGTCACGTCAACCGATACTTCGATGTTGCTTCCAATCTTTGCTTCGGGTCGGCTTACTACAAATCCTTTGAAGTTCCATTCATCTCGCAGTACCTCATGCAGAAGCCAACGGTTGCCAGTCGCGGGAACATCATTCAAATCCATGTACGCGCTCATTACGGTTTCGGCACCCGCATCTATCGCAGCTTTAAACGGAGGCAGATATACGTTCCACATCAACTCTTCCGGAATGTAGGAAGCATCGGAGTCACGGCCCCCTCGGCAGCACCGTATCCGGCAAAATGCTTCACGCTGGCCAGCACGTGATCTAGTCCTCCCAGTTGCGTACCTTGAAAGCCCAGCACCTGGGCGCGGGCCATTGCAGCACCTAGGTACGGGTCTTCTCCCGCGCCTTCCATCATCCGACCGCAGCGAGCGTCGCGCGCTATGTCGACCATCGGGCCAAACGTCCAGGTAATACCGCCCGCACGGGCCTCGCGGGCCGCCACAGTTTGGACGTAGTTTGGACAGCCTCAACCATCTTCGGATCCCAAGATGAGGCCATCGCCAGAGGATCGGGAAAAATCGTGTGATACTTGTGAATCATATCCAGGCCATATGATTGGAATGTGCAGCCGTGACTCATTGACACTATGTGTTGCCAGCGATTGATCTCCTTGGGATCGGAGACCCATCGCACTGAGCCTGCACCGTACTTGCGCACGGCATCTTCAGGCTTGATCCCGTTCTGTTGCATGAATTCAGGAACAGGGAACCCCGGCATTTGTGAAAGTTGACCGATTTTTTCTTCGAGAGTCATTTGCCGGAGCAGGTCATTGGCCTTCAATTGCATTTGAGCCAATAAATTTGCAGCGCAAATCTCCAGGAAGAAAATTGCCGCGAGCACACGGACTGTAAGCTTCGAGGTCTCAAGTAGCATAATTGGCCCTTTTTATTGGAGTTCGCGGCGCGGTACTATTCCGAAAACAAGATATCATTCTGAGCTGGCTCGCTCAGCGCCATTAAAGAGGCGCGGCGCAAGATCCACCAGGCTCTTGCGCCAATAGCTCCACTCCGCCGCCCTTCTCCGAATACGTGCGCGTAACCCGGAGTCTCTACATCTACAAAGTGAATGTTTTTTGCGAACACACATGCCCAGAGTCTGAGCTCGCCGCTGGCAAGGATGGCAAACGTGTTCTTGGCGTGATCGCAAAAATGAAAACCATTAATGGGCGCCATGCTTCACCTTGTGGCCTTTTGCAGCATCCGCTGCTTCTTGGATTCAAGGACTGGTTCCAGTATTTCGTCGGTCTGCCATCCACTTTCATTGCCGTCAAAGGATCGTCTACGAAGTGATCCAATGGCAACAGTGTAAGTTATGTTATAGCCCGCAAACCTGGGAAGCCGAGACCGTGACGCGTACCAGTCACCGACCCAGCTGCAGCAGGTTCGCAACAACAGCCAATTCATCGCCATTCCCGCATCTCAGCGATAATTGCCAGCAGTTCGGGGCTCAAAGGAGGGTCAATCCCGGTTCTGCAGATCAAGGCATATGTGAAGCAAATTGCTGAGGCAGTCGAACAAAACTTTCTCACCAAGGATCCGGCGCGCAACATTGCCCTACGGCTCACTTGCGCCAAACGGACCAGACTACGCTCAGGTGGTGAGCAACTGCGCAACGCCCTCTCCCGCGCTGCGCGATCGTATCTTGCTGGAGCTAGACATCACGATGCCTTGCGTCCGAGCGAACTGTTTGCCCTCCGATGGGAGCTGCTTCAAGTACGAAGAATCCACAATGAAGCTGGACGAAACCGTTTAAAAAAGGCGCGATGCGGCCATGGGGCAAGAACAAGACAAGGCTGGTTTTGGTGCACCTGCCGAAGGAGCTCGCGTAACACTTCCGCTCTGGAAACAGGAGTGTCCCGTCCCTTCACGCAGAAGCGTTCATCTTTGCGGGCCAAGGGCAGGTTTATGAGCACCGGAAATTATCGAAAACGGGTGCTGCATAAACTCGCACGTGAGCTCGAACTGCCGAAGCTCACGTTCGAGGTGATCCGGCGAACGATACCCAGCCACGCTCGCGCAGAAGAAAGGAACCGTGATTTAGGCACTTTTACGGCATTCACGAGCGGCGACAACTACCGACGTATAACATGCAAGAGATCCCGGACAGCGTGCACCGTCAACGCAATTGACCGGGAACTGAGAGTTAGGCGGGAGAATTTGAGCAGAGTCTGAAAATGTCTAAAATTTGGACCAAATGCTGCCAACCGATTGGTCGACAAGTCGTAAACGATTCAAAGGATGGTGGACCTGGTCGGGATCGAACCGACGACCTCTTCCATGGCATTTCCCTTAACGAATTGTCGCGGCAAGGCACCGAGCGAGAGCCAGCGATACCGAAGGGCAGTGTTCATGCGGGTTTGACCGCTTTCGCTATTCCGCATGTGATCGCAAGCGACAACGGGAAATATGGCGCGACACAGGCAGGGATCTGAGGGTTACGAGGCAAGTCATGTCACAACTGTTGATCCAAGCAGCCGAGAACCCGCGGGGGTCTATCTAGATTTCAACTCGCGTGGACAATTTTCCCCAGAATTTCGGATTTACAGGGGCATTTGAGTGATATCGAGATTTCGCAACAACTGACGTTCAGTTTCCGGATGGCCGACCATCCACTCGGAGCCTGCCGACGCCACGACGTCAGGGCGAAGCAAACGTCGAGCACTCTAAAAATCAGAAATGGGCGTTTCCAGTGAATTGAGCCGTCGTGCCATGTTGGAACCCGTGGACTGACCGTTGTGGCACCTGTTGGGCAATTGGGTCCGCGTCGCTCACGATACCGAATGATCCGGCGCTCTGCGAATCGCTTGGCCCGCAGTCGCATCTAATTAGCGGGAAACGACATGGCACATTACCTGGTGACCGCGAAACCGAAGTCCGACCTGGAAGAGCTTCTGGGCAATCTGCGAAAGAACAAATACGCATCAATGCGGCCTTTTGGCAAGGCACTTACTTATTCGCTCCGAAACGCGCGTCTTCGCGAGGATGGTTATGCCACATGGGAGGAAGAAGACTATTGCTCGCCTCCGTTGGCGGAGGAAAGGGCCGCCGCTCTGGATGAATTCTTCGAGGAGTTGAGTGTCGCGTCCGTCCGATCCGGAGCGGGTTGGCAGGAGATAAACCAACTCCCGCCGCTGTTCCCGGAACTGG
>JAFAWX010000025.1 GCA_019241535.1 Acidobacteriota bacterium
GCCGGCAGCGCGATTCTTGCCATGTTCGCCCGCCTCCCTGATTCGACAGCAGACCTTACGCCGTGGAATCACTGGCGCACGCCGGTCATTGTTAAAGAGATTAGCGATGAACTTGTTGCTGGCCCGGTGCTGGTTACGATCGAATACCCTGTCATCGCAGAGCAGGAGTCAAATTTCTTAAAGGCCATGCGGTACTACTCCCGCGTCCGGCGTCGGGATGGCGCCTATCAATGGGGAATCTATCGCGACGTCGAAGTATCCAACCGATTTATAGAGATATTCTTCGTTTATTCGTGGGCAGAACATCTGCGCCAACACGAGCGACAGACAAAAGCGGATCGTGAGTTGGAAGAACAGGTTTACAGTTACGTGTCTGGCGAGCCGACAGTGCGACATCTCCTCTACGCGGATCCCATCAAACCCTAGCCGCGCGCAATCGCTGCCGCCATATAGGATTGGCACAGCAAAACCAGATGCTCGCGCGCTTTGCGGAACACGGCTCGCGAGGCGCCCACCTCTAGCGCGGACCGCATCGCACCTGACATTACTGAGAGCATCATGTCCACGGCGAATCTGTCGGGCGGCAGCTTCAGGTCCGGAGCAGTCAGGAGCATAGTTTCGATCGCCTTCCGCAACCGTTGTCCGGTTTGCTTCACCAACGCAGCACCACCAACGTCCGGAGCTACTTTGTGTAGAGCCACGGAAATATCCGCGCGCTGCATCTTGACGTCCACGAATTCTTCTACGACCCGCCTGATCATTTCCGACATTGGCTTATGGCAGGCCTCCGCACACGCGGCCTCTACTGCCCGCGCAACCTTGTCCATATGATCCTCGAACACTGCAAAACAGCAGAGATTGCTTGTTGGGATAGTACTGGTACAGGTTCCCACGGATACGCCGGTCCGATCTGCGACGCGAGTGGTTGCCAATCGTTCTGCTCCGTGGCTCAGCAGAACCTGAATAGTTGCCTCCGATTGCCCCTACTGTGACCGTTGCCCTCGTTTGAACAGGCATTTTTCTTGGTTGAAATGCAGTTGTGACATTAGACGGCATATGCGAACTTCAAACCTGAAGGATCCTTCATCCAATGTGGCATGTTCGAAGCAGGAGTGGGAGGGCAAGCTTTTAGAACGCCCTCATCGACGGCCTTGCCCGACGAGGCATCGCCTACGTTCCCTTCTTCCACTCGGCGGCTTCACTCTCCTGCAATCATCAGAACTCGACACCGCAGCAGCGTCACTCGGAGTGACATCGATGCAGCTGGCGCTTGCCTGGCTCCTGCAACGCTCGCCAAACATTCTGCTGATTCCGGGAACATCTTCTCTGCAGCATCTTCACGAGAATCTTCAAGCCTCACAGCTCCACATTCCCGACGAAGTGCTGGTCAATCTCGACAAAATCGGTAAACAAGATCCATAAAATAAGGCGACGAGTTTGATATGCGCGTATTCGTTACAGGTGGAACAGGATTTGTCGTTCCGCAGTGGTTCGAGAGCTGATTGACGCCGGCCATCAAGTTCTTGGCTTTGCCCGTTCTGAGGAAAGCGCTAAGTCTCTTAGCGCCGCAGGCGCTGAGCTGCATCGCGGCTCGCTGATGATCTCAAGAGTCTGCGCACGGGGGCAGCGGCCGCGGATGGCGTAATCCACACGCCCTTCATCCACGACTTCAACAACTACGGGCCTGCTGCCGAAGCAGACCGCAGGGCAATCGAGGCAATTGGCGCAGCGCTTGCGGGCTCCGATTGCCCTTTGATCGTCACCTCCGGTACCTCGCTCGCTCAAGCTCGAGGCCCGCTCGCCACCGAGGAGGATGCACACGACCCCAACTTCCCGCGCAAGTCGGAAGAAGTGACGCTTGCGCTGGCGGCGCGTGGAGTGCACGCGTCTGTCTTGCGTCTTCCTCCTTCGGTGCACGGCACGGGGGACCACGGCTTTGTGCCACGCCTGATCAGTCTCGCGCGTGAAAAGCGGATTTCAGCGTTTATCGGGGATGGACTCAACCAATGGCCGGCGGTGCATCGGCTCGATGCTGCTCACGTGTACAGGCTTGCCCTTGAGAAAAATTTCGCAGGCGCCATATACCACGGCGTTGGCGACGAGGGCGTAGCCACTCGAGAAATCGCCGAGGTCATCGGCCGACACCTGAACGTACCGATCCTCAGCAAGTCATCTGCGGAAGCAGCGGATCATTTTGGCTGGATCGCGCGTTTCTTTGCCATCAATGGTCCGGCCTCAAGCGCACGGACGCGCGAATTGCTTGGCTGGCAGTCAAAGCAGCCCGGACTGATTGCTGATCTTGATCAACCGTATTACTTTGCGGACAGTGTGGGTTCCGCAGCCTGACATCTGCTGGGCTTCGTCGAACCCTGGCCCCACGGGCGATGTAGATCCAGAATCCGATTGGATTCGGGATAGTAAAGGTTCGCGAGACTGGATGATGCTAGAACGCCGCCCAAGCCGGAGTAGTTTGGTTGCGATTACGGCTGCCGCGCAGGCCCTCATCGCTTCCCTTCGTGCCTGCACCTTTCGCTCTGATTCCAATGGCGCCTGTGCAAAACGTGTGCCGCCTCGGCGCTGGCGATGAAACCGACAAAGTTCGCGAGTGGTGTTGCTCAGCTGTGAGTTCGGTCCGTTTCAGGTGGATGGTTTCGGGACGTGGATAAAGAGTGCCCACCTCTACCTCGACCCGCCGCAAGACTCTGCCTGTGCTTGGGCTCAGAGAGTTGCGCGCGCACCGTCTCCCTGGGTCGGACGATGCGAGAAGGTTGCCGTGGCAGTGGTCGCTGCGTTCCGTCTTTCAATCCTGCAGGCGGGGATCCTATTCCGATTAAGATCAGCCGATTTTAGGGAAGACATTGGCGATTGGTCCAGTCCGCCTCGCTCAAGTTGTTCGAATTCTACAAAGCGCCAGTACAGTCATATGAAATGTCCGCAGAACGGAACATCTGAGCAGCAACAGTCTTCAGGATCATACCGTCAGACATCTTTTCCTTTTGTAAGAAGCCATATGGTAAGCGAACCCTCTCCGACTATGCCCGGTATGGCAACGTAAGGCCACAGTGAATTTGCCAGAGGAGGCACAACGAAGGTTAGCCAGCCAAAACCTGCGCACATCATCAGCATTCCCAGGATTCGCGGCAGGAACATGGACTTGAAAACAAGGTAACCGATGATGAGGCAGCAATAGAATCCGAAGAATGGGAATCCAATACTGTAAAGCTGCGTGTAGAAATTGAAACAAATGTATGCCATATCCCTTGTAGCTGATCCTGCCCCAGGGTACGGTAGGACATGCCCTTAACGAGTAGCAGCGGTATGATATAGAAAAAACATGCACATGCCTGAATGGCGCATCCGACAAGGCTGAAAAACGCGGCTAACAAAGAGAGTGTTCGATTCGCAGGTTTGGACAGCTCATAAAAAAAAGCGGTAACTGCGACGTAGCAAGCAACAACGAGCAGGTAGGCAGCGAACCCCAACCAAAATCGTCGTTCCCTAGCCAGGAGATTGGCTGCCGTATACATGGGATTACCAGAGACAAGCAGTCCGCTGCTTGCAAACTGCGCGACGCCACCTAAAAGAAATGTCAAAAAGTAAAAAACGCCAGCAAGTATGGCAGAACGGCGCGCTCCTGATGCCGGCTTATAGCCGGTTATCGAGTCTGTGATCATGCTTGGCTCTTCAGTGCTTGGTTACTAAACCCGTACCGACGCTAAACCGGATTGCTCTTTCCAGCGTTGCACATCCACCCCGAATACTAAAAGCCACACCATCAACACAGCTTCACCTAGGATGCCGAGGTCTAGGTTCCACGGGGAGAGATAAGCTGCGAACCTTGGAGACAAAAATACCAGCCAAGCCAAACCGGCAAATACCATTGGCAACCCCAAAGCTCGCGGCACGAAAAGCGCTCGAAAAACGACATAGCCGATCATGAGGCAATACAGTCCATGAAATACAAGGGCGATGTCTACACCCCAAGGATTGAAACGAACAGCTTCAAAACCTAGTCCTAAGAAATTTAATGACACGCCAATCAGACAAAGGCGTCTTCTCACTGGCGCAAAAATCGTAAATGCCAGCAGCGTCACTGCCAAATAACAAGGCACAGCGATGAGAGCCACGCCCACACCTAACTTGCCCCCGATCAGGAATTCGCCAACTATTGCAGTCACTAAGGCAAGCAGATAAGACAAACCAGCGACTCTTACCTTTGAAGCAATAGTCATTTATTACTTACCGGCTTCCTGCGGTGCCGATCGGTGTTCGGTCAGCACAACTCCGTGACACCAGGCCGCAGAGTCGCGGTGCCAAAAACCGTGAGGCGAGTTTTGCGCATAGATGCAGACGGCGAAGCATGTGACAACACGACAGCTTGCGACCAAAGGCTCTCCCGCTTACAGCGTCTGCGATCCGGGCGGAAAGCAAGATCGCTCGAACCGGAAATCTGGAGCTTTGCCGCAAAGACGTCACCCGGTCGCGCCGTAGCTGGTGTAAATCTTCGCCCCATGGTCCCCGTTCTCGGTCCATTGCATAGTGATGTTGTAGTTGGTTGAACCTCTTCCCCACCAATGTGGTTCCAGCCCGAACGGACGAGATTACGCGAGTGCTCGACAAATCTTATCTGCGATCTGGGCATAAATCGACTCTCAGGTTGTAAACTTTTTGTCACCAGTCGCTGGCTTTAACAAGATCGCGGCACTTTGAGCTTCAAGATGTCATTCCGTACGCACTGATCGCGGTACATGGGACAGCCGTCAGTGCGATCAGAACAAAATGCTGCGCAAGCAAGCCTCGCAATTGCTGAGTGCCGGGCGGCACGAAGAACAAGTTCCTGCCCAAAGACACGCAGCTCCAACGTTGCGCCCGCATCGAAGCCTCGCTACCTGGTGGAATTCTGCTGGAATTCGGCGCCGCAATTTCCTTTTCTCTCTGTTATGGTCGCTCATCTCTCAGCGGCAGAATCGCTGCTCGTGAGAGCTCCTCCTCATGCCGACAAAAAGAGCCAGGCGAAGCAGGGTGGGGTTCCTAAACCGCGCGGGGACAGCGTGAACAAAAGAAAAAGCGGCATTCCAAAGTGCTTGAGGCGAGGCGTCTAAATTAAGTGCAATGGCGGAATCGCCCATCATGCGATAGGAAGAAAATTTTTGCCCCGGCAAGTGCCGGCCATGTTTCCTAACTTCGGCGGAGAGATCCAGGTTTGGGTACGGGCAGAGACGTTGCGATTCGAAGTCTAGAGCATGATCTAGCAGGCAATTCGGAAGCCGCACTGTTCGCGGAACAGCTCGACGACCGGGACCCGGCCAGCCTCGGAGCGGCTCGAGCTCCCATACCCGGGACGAGATGGTAGCGGTAAAGATCGGCGAATCGCGCGTCCGCTTCAATCTCCTCGTCTTGTCCCCAGTTTGTCAGCCGTCCACTTGCTGATTAAATCGAGAAGATCGGGCGCAGT
>JAFAWX010000074.1 GCA_019241535.1 Acidobacteriota bacterium
GCAGATTGACAACGCCCAGGCAGATATATGGGTGCTCGATCTTGCACGCGGGGTACGCACCCGGCTTACCGTCGGACCGGTCGCCGTCTGGTCCCCCAACGGGAAGTGGATTACCTATGTCTCGGGGCGCAACGCGCATTCCAATATCTATCGCAAGCCATCGGACGGAGGCGGCACAGAGGAACTTCTTCTTACGGGTGAACCCCAGCAGTTTGTGAGGAATGACTGGTCGCGCGACGGGAAGTACCTCACATATTCGCGCGGCACTCCCGGGGCCACCTGGGAAATCTGGGCTTTGCCGATGGATGGAGAGCGCAAACCATTTATTCTCGTACCCCGCTCCACCTACGGACTGGGGTCGGGCTGCAGCCTTTCCCCGGATCAACGTTGGATCGCTGAGCGCTACTTTATTGACCCGGCATTCAGCATTTTCACCATACCAGTTGGGCAGGTCGGCGGAGCATTGCAATTCGGCATCGCCCAGAAGATCGTCAACCATTGGTCGGCTCCCCAGGTCTTCTATGATGTCGCACCAAATGGCAGGCGTATCCTTCTCGACCGGGTATCGCAACAAGTCAGCCAATCCTTCACCATTCTGACCAACTTTACCGCCGAGCTCGAGAACTAACGTTTCCCGGCGGCGCTCGTGACGTGGCAGTTAACGGAGGTCCTCATGGCATTGCGCACCATATCGCGCGTCCTGCTAGTTCTGTTCTCACTGTCTGTGGCCGCCCAGGATTCCGGTCTTGGGAAGGCCGTTCAGGAAATGGCTCGAGTACGGGCTACCAAGGTCATCCTCGCGCACGTGCGCATCATTGACGGCACGGGAGGGGCTCCTGTTGAGGATCAGAACCTGGCGATTGAGGGTGGAAAGATTGCGGCAATCGCCACGGGAGCCGATATCCCGAGTTCCGAGGGCACGACGACGCTCGACCTTCGCGGGTACTCGGTAATGCCGGGCATCATCGGAATGCATGATCACCTGTTCTACATCGCGCGCCCGAATCTCGATGCGCGCCGCCATTTTGATGACCCTGTTCTGGTTCCCCAGATGAGTTTTTCCGCTCCACGTTTGTACCTCGCCGGCGGAGTTACGACCCTGCGCACTACAGGTAGCGTGGAGACTTACGCCGATCTCAATCTCAAGCACGATATCGATAGCGGCAAACTGCCCGGTCCTCACCTGGACGTGACCGGTCCATATCTGGAAGGAAGCACAAGCCTGTTCGTGCAGATGCCGCACCTGACGAGCGCGGACGAAGCGAGACAGACCGTAGAATTTTGGGCCGAACGCGGGGTGACTTCTTTTAAGGCTTACATGCATATCACCCGCGCCGAGTTGAAGGCCGCGATCGACGCCGCCCATAAGCGGGGAATCAAAGTCACGGGACATCTCTGCTCGGTCACATACAAGGAAGCCGCCGAGCTCGGCATAGACGATTTAGAGCACGGCTTCTTCGTTAACACAGAACTTGATCGCGATAAAAAGCCTGATACGTGCAGTGACAGCCAGGGGGAGGAAACACTCGCCCGAATGGAGGCGAACGGTCCTGAAGCCGCAGAGCTCATCCGGACCCTCCTCACTCATCACGTTGCAATTACTTCCACTTTGCCTGTGTTTGAGGGAGATGCCGGCGGCGGACGTCCCCCTCTTCGCCAGCAGGCGCTGGACACGATGACACCGCAGGCGCTGGAGGATTTTCTGTTTCTCAGGCAGCGGCCCGCCTCTGCACCCGCACCGAAAATTGACCCTGCGCTGCTCTGGAAGCACGAGCTCGCGTTGGAACGCGCCTTCGTCGCCGCTGGAGGATTGCTTCTCTCCGGCCCTGATCCTACCGGGCGCGGCGATGTCCTTCCCGGGTTCGGCGATCAGCGTGGAATTGAGCTCCTCGTCGAAGCCGGGTTCTCGCCTGGGGAGGCTATAAAGATTGCAACTCTGAACGGCGCCATTTATCTCGGTAGAGACAAGGAGATCGGCTCGGTGGCAACGGGCAAGAATGCAGACCTGGTGGTAATCAAGGGGAATCCGTCGAAGCAGATCGGGGACGTGGAGAACGTTGAACTGGTCTTCAAGGACGGCGTCGGTTATGACAGCCGCAAGTTGCTCGACTCGGTACGACAAAGATACGGACGCTATTGAGCAGACGGCGGTTTGGTTGAACCTTCTTACACCGGCAGGAATCCATCGGCGCTCCACTGTTCGCTCCCGACGCCGTGATGGACGAAGAACAATCCATCGCAATCGTATTTCGCTTTGATGGCTTGCAATTTCGCGTAATTCGTTCCCCAATACGCCTCCTGCCAGGAGGAATTAAAGAAATTGCTCTCTGACACGTAGGAGCCGGGGTTGGGCGCAATCCTGCGCAGCTCCGCTACGGCCAGATCAATGTGGTGGGCGTTCCTGTGACCGGCACTCGCGTCCAGAGGGGGGCGTGCCTGCCCCGGATAGGCCGCCACTTCGCCGTCGGCGATGATTACCAAGGCGAATGCCTCGGTCACGGCCGGATTGGTCGCGGTGTTTCTGGTGGCAGCTACCGCTTCCGGAGTCGCGCCCGCAATCCCTTTATTGAAATGCAGCTCGATTCTCTTCTGCCGGCTGGCTGCGAACAAGGACTCAGACAGACTCTCTTGCCGCTTCTCGTCCAACAGTGAGGCGGGTAACCAGAGTGAATCAAAGCCATGCAGGAATGCGCCGACCTGAGCAGCATCACCTGACCACCAGGCATGGCTCGCTGGAGCGCCCGGCCTGGGATCGGCTACCATCGAATCACTACCATTGCTTTTTCTGTAAACGACATCCCACCAATGGCGCGCGGCGTTGGCACCAGCATTGAGATCGGTTACTATCAAATCCGCGGAACTCTTGACTGCATTGAAGAAAGGCCGCCACACCCGCGTGACCTGGTCGTTATCCAGACCCTGGCACACCATCGAGAGTTCAAGCGTGTTAGCTTGATCAACTCTGATCTGCTCGCCCCAATGCGAATTGAATAGATTCTCCTTATAGAAAGTCACGAAGTGCCGTATCAGTTGGCGGAATGCGCCATCCGATTTGGCTTTGATCTTGCCTTCCGCCCAGCCAAAGAATTCAGGCAGCTGGTGAGTGCGCAATGTGAGACGCGTGACAACGCCCCAGGTGCCCCCCCCGCCGCCTTTAATAGCCCAAAAAAGATCAGGATTGCTGCAGGCATTGGCAATGCGCACCTTACCGTCGGCAGTAACGACTTCCGCTTCGAGTAGTCCGGCCGCGGCGGTGCCAAAACCCTTCGAGAATGAACCGAAACCGCCGCTTTGCACCAGTCCCGCCACGCCCACCGATGTACAACCGCCGCCTTGAACGTAACGGCCGGCTGCGGTTGTTACCGAGTCGTACAGATCTATCCACATGGCGCCAGCCTCAGCCGTCACTGCAGGAAGGGGAGCGAGCTTGCCGGCGCAGCCTTCGGGAACAAAGTGGTCGTAGAGCGTAACTTTGTTCATTGCCCGCGTCCAGATCAGCAGTGAGTCAGGAGCGTTCGAAGTGCCGAGATAGCTGTGGCCGCCCCCTTTGATTACAAGCCGGAGATTGTTCTCGCGAGCGAAATTGACCCCCGCAACCACGTCAGCGGTATTGCGGGCGCGGATTGCATATTCGCTTGGTGAAGGCGACCAAGCATCCAGCCAGCCCGAGACCTGCGTGCCTGCAGGCTGATCGCCAATGTAAAAGGGATTGCGGATATTGTTGGCCACATCGGCGCAAGCCGCTTGGTCTTGCCCGGCTTGGCAGGGCGCGAAAAGCGGCCGCGGCCTGATCAGATTGCCGCCTACAACTTGGTTCAGTTCCTCCCAACGCGCAGCAGCGGGCCACCCGACGTCCGACGGCCGAAGGCGACGCCGCCCCGCACTGCGGGCGCGAAATGGTAACACCAGGCGCGCAGCGGCTTGCAGCAGGCCCGCACCTAAAATCTTGACGAGGCTTCTTCTCTGCATGTTTCTTAATCTGTCGGGGATCTCGAGAAACCGTGTACCGAAAAAAGGCCTGTTCGCTATTTCGCGCATCGCCGATCTTTTGGGCTCACGGCCTTGGCAGGAAATTATAGCCGCAGCTTCTCGGGGCCACTTAGTCGGTGTCGGACAGCAGCGGCCATTAGGGCGCTGGGCCTCCATACTTGGCGGGTAACCAACACCGCCCCAGCGGGAAGTCTAGATTCGGCGCCAGCTGATCAGTGCACTCTCGCCTCCGAGTACGCTTGGTCGGCCGTTGCCTTCAGCACAATAAGGCTCGCATCGTCTTGAAAATGTTCGCCGCTGTACTGTGACGCCGCGCGCATCAATAAGGCCATCAATTCTGAGGCGCTCGAATTCCGGTTTTCGGTCGCGATATGAATCAGGTTCTGTTCTCCAAAAGCCTGCGCATCGCCGTTCGAGGCCTCGACCAGGCCATCAGTAAAAAGCAGTAGTTTGTCGCCGCCTCTCATCTGCAGCTCGCCTTCTTCATAGAGCCAATCGGGAAAATGTCCCAGGACGGCTCCTGCTGTGGTTAGCTCAGCCGAGGTGCCGTCGGCTCTAATCAACACTGGTGGATTATGGCCAGCATTGCAATAGACGAGCCGGTTATCTCGATCGTCCAGCACAGCGTGAAAAAACGAGATGAATTTCCCTAGCGGGGTTAAGTCACACATAATCTGGTTCAGCCGATGGCAAAGTTTAGCGGGTGCGAGGTCGGGAGAAATTAGTGGCTTCAACGCTGCATGCAAACTCGACATCAATAATGCCGCCGGCAATCCTTTTCCCGCTACGTCCGCAATCGAAACAGCCGTGTATCGCTGGTTGATACGCACGACACTGTAATAGTCGCCGCCAACGGCAAGCAACGGCCGGCTGACGGCGGCAATCTCAAAGCCGGCCAGTTCGGGCAATATTCTGGGCAGCAGACTTTCCTGGATTGCGCGAGCCTCCCGCAGTTCCCAGTCGCGCCGGCTACGGATTTCCCGCTGCCTGCAGGCTGCGGCCAGTTGAGTGTGCAACTTTTGCAGAAGCTCATCGTTTTCCCACGGCTTTTGAATGAAATCTGAAGCACCCCGCCGCATGGCATCCACTGCCACATCTACGCTGCTCCAGGCGGTCATCACCAACACAGGAAGCACGCTGTCGATCGAACGAATCTGTGACAAAAGCTCCAATCCTTCTCCGCCCCCCGTCGTGTCACGTGCGTAATTAAGGTCCATGAGCACGGCATCGAATTCACCGGTCTCCAACGCTCGGAGCACGCCCCCCGGATGAGTTACGGTTTCGGTCGTCCAACCCGAGGTGCTTAAGAGCATGCGCAGGGCCTCGAGAACATGCATCTGATCATCGGCAATTAGCACTCGACCGGTCGCGGCTAACGTTCCCGTATGTTCACTGCGAATTGCCATGACATCCATGTGTCAGACGTTTGCATACTGCAGGCCAAACCGACGCCTATTACAAGTTGCTCATTCGAGTGACGAAAGATAACTTCGTCAGCAATCGAAAATTTAAACCATTGTGCGCTCGTGGGATCAGCTGTCCGGAAACGGACAAATGGAATTACAGGCCTGATTGATCTCGGCCGCAAGTATCCGCGGCGGCCATCAGCCCTCCTTACGCAGTCTGGGCTTTCCTGCGGAAGAGGCAATCGTTAAATTTCTGAGTTCTTTGGAGAGAAGGCCGAGTTCGTTCTCCAACTTTGCGGCGGCAGTGCCAGCCGCATCAATATCCCCTTTTCTGGCCGTGTTCTCCAGTTGCTGCGCCGCCGCAAAAGCGTCCTTCGCGGCAAAGTTGCCAACCGACCCCTTCAGGGCGTGCGCGGCTCTTTGCAATCCCTCGGCATCGCGACGACTTATTGCTTGTGTTATTTCCGCCATGCGCTCGGGATAATCCGCGAGAAAAAGGCGCACCATCTGGCGCAGCAGCCGACGATTTCCGTCAACCCCTGCCAGCAGCGCCGCATGATCGATCTTCCGTTCTGTGCGGTCCGACACCGAAACCGATATTGTTGCGGATCTCGCGGGAGTCATCACTTCCCTAATCTCCCGCTCCAGTTCTCGCAGGCGTACCGGTTTCGAGACATATCCATCCATGCCGGCCGCCAGACAACGTTCTCGATCTCCCCTCATTGCATGCGCCGTCATGGCTATGATGGGAACGTGAGTGCCACTGGCTTGCTCCCGGGCGCGAATGGCCATGGTTGCTTCGAATCCATCCATTTCTGGCATTTGCACATCCATCGCAATGAGATCAACGTTGCCGGTTTTGATGGCGGAAAGCACCTCCCGGCCGTTGCGGACAGCTGAAACCTGGTGGCCTAGTTTTTCGAATGCCCGGGCTGCAACCAACTGGTTGAGCGAGTTGTCTTCGGCCAGCAACACGCGCAATTGCCGCCCTGCGGGCAAAGACTTCCTGGGCGATTTTCGAATGCGTGGCGCTTCAGTCCTCTTGTGGCTAATAGCATTGACAATCAAATCAAACAGTTCCGATTGCTTTACTGGTTTCGTGAGATGGGCGGAGATACCCAACTGGCGGCAACGGGCGACATCCTGAGGGTAGCCGGCCGAGGTGAGCATGACAAGGTTCGTCCCCGCGTAGCGGCTATCCCCGGAAATGCGCTCAGCCACTGCAAAACCATCCATATTGGGCATGTGCGCGTCGAGAAGCACGAGCGCGAAAGGCCGGCGCGCGACAACAGATTTTTCCAGTATGCCCAGTGCAGAGGCGCCGCTATCGACGGCAACCGGACGCATGTGCCAGTTGCCTAAGACTTCTTCCAGGATGCGGCGGTTGGTAGCATTGTCGTCCACGATCAGCACCGGCAAATCCGTGAACGTGCGCCCACCAGGGGTTTGCTCCTCGGCGCCCGGTTCCTGGAGCCCAAATCGCGCATTAAAACGAAATGTACTGCCCCGGCCAGGCTGGCTCTCGAGTGAGATCCTGCCCCCCATCAGTTCCACAAGTTGCGCGGAAATGGCTAGCCCAAGGCCGGTTCCACCATAGCGACGGGTGGTGGAGCTGTCGGCCTGGGAGAATGCCTCGAATATGAGTCCCTGCTTGTCAGGGGGAATGCCGATTCCTGTGTCGGTCACTGCAAAACGCAGTTCCACGCTCCCGCTTTCTGGCGGCGACCCTTCTACGCCCAAAATTACCTCTCCCTGGTCGGTAAACTTAATGGCATTCCCGACAAGGTTCACTACTATTTGTCTGAGGCGCAAAGAGTCTCCCACCAGAGCGTCAGGCACATCAGGATGAATGCGACACGCCAGCTCGAGGCCTTTTTGGTCAGCGCGCACAGCCAGCACCCGCATTGTGTCTTCGAGCACATCTCGCAGGCGAAATCCCCCAGGATCCAGCTGCAGCTTCCGTGCTTCAATTTTGGAAAAGTCCAGAAGGTCGTTGATCAGCTTAAGCAGGCCATCAGCAGAAGTCTGGATGGCGGTCAGGTATTCCCGTTGTTCGCGGTTGATGCGCGTCTCTAGGGCCAGCTCTGTCATGCCAATTATGGCATTCATCGGCGTACGAACCTCGTGACTGATATTGGCCAGGAATTCACTCTTAGCGTGGGTCGCGCCCTCTGCACGTTTCTTGGCGATCTCCAGATCGCGTGCGTATACGCGCAGAGCGTCTTCCGCATTTTTGCGCTCGATGAACTGGCCAATCTGACTGCCAACCGCGCCTAACATTTCCAGCAATTTTGCTTCCGGGCGCTGGATTTCGTGGCTGAAGAATTCGAGTACGCCTAGAACCTCAGTCCCTAGGAGAATAGGAAATCCGAACGCCGCATGAAGACCTTCTTTAGCCGCAATCGCAGCGCGTGGAAAATTAGCGTCCAGGCCTGCATCATCAATCCAGGCGGCCTGGGCTTGCGCCCAGACGCGGCCAGGCAGGCCTACACCCGCAGAAAAAGTCTGCGTGCGCGTGGCCCGGTCGAACTCCTCAATCCGAGCCGAGGGGGGGTGCCAAGTTTCCACACAATAGAGCAGCCTTCCCTTTTGATCGACCCGCCAAATCGCTCCCATACACCAGTTGAGAGCGCCGCATATGGCCTCCAGAACTCGAGGTGCAGCGCTCGCCAAGGTTGTTTCCTCAGCCAGCACCCGCGTAACGGCGTACTGGATAGCGAGACGGGATTGCTGGTGCTTGTGTTCGGTGATATCAGTCGCGATAGCGTAGATCAGCCCTCTTTCCGGCCGGATAACTGCCGACCACAGGAGCCATTTATAGGGCCCGTCCTTCGAACGGTAGCGGTTTTCAAAAGAAACCGTGCTTTCGCCGGATGCGATCTGCGTGGCTTCAGTGGCGGTAGCTTGGCGGTCGTCAGGATGCACAAACTCCAGATATGGCCGGGAGAGCAACTCTTCCCGCGTATAGCCAAGTGTCGATTCCCAGGCGGGGTTGAGGTATTTGAAGTAGCCATCCGTGCCGGCTATACACAGGAGGTTCAGAGACAGATCGATAAATTCGCGCAAGTCGCTTTCACTTAGTTGATTAAGGCTGGCCGGCGTGCCCACCTGGTCCTCCGATTCGGCAAGACTCAAACGCTTAGGACGACCCATTTTGGTCCAAAGTCGAAAACCAGGCAACCGCAAGTTGCTTACTGAGGGTGGGATCGCAGCATCCCCGGGAGGTACATCGCGTTGACTCGTGTCGTCTGGCGGAAGTACCATTTACGGCCGAACCCCGCTTCGTTCAAAGCAGGCCGAATGAGCTCACATCGATGGGCCACACTCCCACGGTGACAAACAAAGTCCTCGTCGCCGACGACGACAGCACCACCCGCTTTGCCGTAGCGCGCATGCTGCAGGAGGCCGGCTATGCAGTTACTGCTGTAAGTAACGGTATCCAAGCGTTGCGTCACCTCGAGCAGCCCGGCTTCGATCTGGCATTCCTCGATATATGGATGCCGGAATTGACCGGACTTGAGGTACTTGCGCGGGTTCGCGCCGGGCAAATACAAGCAAAAATCGTCATCATGACTTCTGACGACACGCCCGAAACCGTGCTGCGCGCGATACGTGAACAGGCTTATGAGTACCTGACCAAGCCGTTTCCCCCGAAACAGGTGGTTGAAATAGCAAAGCGAGCCCTTGCCCTGAACGCCTCTCCGCCCATCGAAGTCATTTCTGCCATGCCGCACTGGGTGGAGTTGCTTGTCCCCTGTACGCGGGAAGCTGCCGAGCGGGTTCAATCCTTTTTGATGAAATTGAAAGCTGATCTTCCGGATGATTTACGCGAGACAATCGGCTCTGCATTTAGAGAATTGCTGCTCAACGCAGTGGAGTGGGGAGGCAAGCTGGATCCGAACCGCAAGGTGCGGATTGCTCAGGTGCGCTCCTCGCGCATGTTGTTGTACCGGGTAGCCGACCCAGGGCCAGGTTTTACTTTCAACGGTCTGACTCATGCGGCAGTGGGTCAGTCGTCGGCCGAACCTATCGCCCATGTAGCCGTACGCGATCAACTCGGGATTCGTCCTGGTGGATTCGGGATCGCGATCACCCGCGCTTTGGCCGATGAACTGCTCTACAACGAGGCACAGAATGAAGTTATTTTTGTGAAGTATTTGACTCCTGCTTCCGCGAACGTGCCTGACGCCTCCGACATTCACACGTGACCAGCGGACCTCCTGCTACTCCTCAGGAACGAGCATCAAGCAGGGCGTTGGTGGGAGTATCTGGGTTCGCGCACGGACCGGTTAAGTTTTCCACTTAGCTGACCTGTTTCTCCCTTTACCTTGTTGTGGGCGATGGGCGCCGCACAAACGGTCGGCAGGCGGACAGACATTGAGCTGCCGAATCTCATCATGCCGGAAACAATCGAGCAAATGGTCATTTACCAGGCCGACTGCCTGCATGTATGCATAGATAATGGTTGGACCTACGAAGCTGAATCCCCGGCTTCTGAGATCCTTGCTGAACACATCAGACTCGGGTGATGTCGCCGGGATGGCACCCCTGGCCTTCCACCGATTGAGCCTGGGCTGCCCACCGACAAAACCCCAGCAGTAGCAATCAAAGCTTCCGAATTCTTCCTGGATAGCCAGGAATGCCTGCGCGTTCCGCACTGCAGCTTCGATTTTCATCCTGTTTCTAATAATGCCCGGATCCAGCGTAAGCCTTCGAATTGCGTCCTTGGTAAAGCAGGCGACTCGTCCAGGATCGAACCCCGCCAAAGCGCGGCGATAGTTTTCCCTTTTCCTTAGCACGATGGACCAACTGAGTCCGGCCTGCGCCCCTTCAAGAGTGAGAAACTCGAAGTGTTTGCGGTCATCGTGGACCGGGACTCCCCATTCGCGATCGTGATACTGGAGCATCAGGGGATCATCCAGGCTGGCCCAGGCGCATCGATCCTTCGTCATATCTGGAGCGGGCGCTGAGCCGATGGATGTGTTCATGGTCGGCAATACCGAACCACTTAGAAAGCGTTTGATGTCCACTAGACCTGTTGAGCTGCGGCGCTCTCTTCCCATCCGTAAGAGAATTCGCGTGTGATCGAATCTACAAGATTCTAAGGCAACTGATCCATTTACCGTATCGCTTCATGTTGCCCTGAATTTACTGCGGAGTGTCCAGCGGATGCTTGCTCCGTTCGTAGAACTCGTTCTGCAGGCGCAGGCTCTCGTCATCGGATTTTACGGCGCGGATCGCTTGTATGATGCCGTTGATCCACGCCTTCGCTTCAAACTCGCCGAGTTCGGTGCTAGCTGCGGCACCTTCGCCGGCGTAGTGATTTGGAAAACGCGCGTACCACCAGATGCCCGTATACAAGCCTTCAGGCAGCTTCAATCGCGCCTGATCCGCGCCCGACTCCTGAGCCGCGCGGTCGATGTGCACGAGGTCAGGACGGGCAATCATGCTCATCGAGGTCTCACTCTCGCCGGCATGCATATCGGTCGCCGGATTGGATTTGTGCTTCGGTTCGCCCTTTCCACCGTGCGAGATGCCCAGCACGTAAACCACGTAGTCATGTGAGTGGTCGAGCTGCGTTTGCGCAAAATATGGGAGCAGGCTGTTGTTGCCGCCATGGCCGTTAACGATAATGATCTTCTTGCAGCCATTGCGCGCCATCTCGTCGGTGGTCTCCTGCAGTAATTCGAGCTGGAGCCGCGCGCTGTAGGCCACGGTGCCGGGCTGGTGTTTCGCTTCGAAGATCTGCCCGAAATAGTATTCGGGAAAAACGATGGAGTACTCCTGCTCGGCTGCCTTCAAGGCTGCATAGCGCACGTTGAGCAAATCGTTTCCCAGCGGCAGGTGCGCTCCGTGCTTCTCCAGGATGCCGAAGGGCAGGAGGCATGTTCCTTGCCCGCGAGAGATGCCATCGTGGAAGTCTGACGCTGTCAACTCCTCCCAGTGCACGGAAAGTCCGTTTTGTGGGGACGATTTCGACTGTGACGACGAAGGCGCGGATGTCTGTGACCAGACGATCGAGGAGCAAAGAATAACTAGTAAAAGCCGGAATGCGTTGTTCAAGGACGTCCTCCCTCATGCTCACGAAACGGCAGATTGTACCACCTGAGTCGTGTCGACAAACATTGCCGCGAGGGATGTTTGTGATTTCAACC
>JAFAWX010000174.1 GCA_019241535.1 Acidobacteriota bacterium
GTTGTAGACAAGCACGCTGCCGTCAGTCTCGCTCAACAAATCACCATCGCTGACACTGGCGCGATCTAGTGCGGCCGAGAGCGCGGCATTCTTCTGGGCGGCTAGGGTATCTTTCTCCCAGGCGTCAAATGAATCATAGCCGGTAAAAAACAGAGTCCGCGCTTTGCCAGTCAGGGCATTCGCAGCGACGTAGCGGGTAGGCCATTTGGCACGAGCCATAGCCTGCACAAAAGCGCTTTCAGTCTTCTCGTGCGGTTGTCCTCCCTTTCCCGGTTTCAGGAACTCGCGGGAGACCACCAGCACCTTGGGCGGTGGCGTCGTGCTCGCTGTCTCTTGCCCTTCTTGGGGCGCAGCCAGACCAACCCCTACCCCAAAAAAGGTTGCAGCCAGCACAAGAATTGAAATCCTTTTCATGTGTTTAAATTCTCCCCTAGAGCGGAACTTGGCCGATGCAGACAGAGTTTGGAGGCATCGCCTCCCAATCCGAGAGCACGCCGGAGACTATCTGAACACGGATACCAAGTCAAGCAGAGTTCGTGGACGTTGTGGACGACGCGGCGGTGATTACTTCATGCCTTCCAGGATAGAACCAACGATTCCTCCCACAACGCCGCCTTCGACCGTTTGCCGCGATTCACGCGGCAGATATCTCTCTATGGCGTGAGCCAGATTGGCGATGGGCAGGGTCTGCAGCCAGATTCTTCCCGGCCCGGTGAGCGAGGCGAGAAAGATTCCGTCGCCCCCGAAGATCATATTCTTGATCCCGGGAATCGTGGTGATCTGGAAGGAGACACTGGCCTGAAATGCACCCACATGGCCGGGGTGAACACGCAGAGTTTCGCCAGCCTGCAGGTCGCGTACAACCAGTTCCCCTGAGAGTTCTAGCCAGGCGGTCCCTTGTCCGCTGAGCCTTTGCAGCAAAAAACCTTCGCCGCCAAAGATGCCGGCGCCGAGCGATTGCTGAAACGCAACACTGATCTGTATCTGTGGGGTGGAACAGAGAAAGCCGTGGCGGTGAATCATGTATTCGTGTCCGGGTGAAACTTCGACAGGCACGATGTGGCCTGGTAGTTTGGTGGCGAAGGCCAGTTCACCGCCAGAACCAATGGCCCGGTATTCGGTCATAAATATCGATCCCCCGCCAGCCACCCGCTTCAGGACGCCGAACAAACCTCCACCTCCGGCGAACTGGGTATGTGTGGTCATCTGGATCGAACTGCCCATCCATGACAGTTCTCCCGCCTCGGAGATGATCGACTCGTTCGTATCGAGGAGGAACTCGAGAACGGGCATAGTGGTTCCAGTAATGCGGCTCTGCATCAACAATCTCCTGAATTGAAGTGGGACATAGTCGCGACCGCGAACGGCTCACGTAAGCTTTTTGGAAGTATACAAGGCCGATGCATCGGCCAGAAAAATGGCAGCTACGGTTTGAGCGTGAACTGAGGTTTGCTCAATTCCGGTTCGAACAAAAAGTCGAGAGTTTGCACCCTAGGACAGCAGGGACACCGTGGCCCTTCTCAGGAGGCAAAACGAACGCTAAGACCTGCTCCTGGTCATGTCATGTGCTTGTGGGGCGCTGCTTATTATCGGGGGTGAACGGTTACGCCTTCTGGGCCCTAGTCCGTTGCGGATCATGCACGAAGTTCGTTGGCGCTGTTCAATCGGCGCTCGGTGATGTACGCGAGAGAATCTGGCTTCGACCCGCGCCATATTCAACCTGCGTGGCACTAAGTTTCAAGGTTCCGAAAACGAGGGCTACGGAGTGCTTCTGCCGAGAATCTCCGGGGGATCGAAGTAACACTGCTTCCAAAACACTGCATCGGATATGCCGCCATTTTTCCAGTGTTCCAGGCTCGCGGCCGTGGCGGCCACCATTCCACCGTCTTCGGAGTCGAAGACCAAAACGACGCCACCGGCACTGGGAGCGAGTGGTGCTGTCTCGCGCTTGAATTCCGATTCGGCAAAATGCAGTTTGTCCTGAGGGCTCGTGATCCGGCCAGTATTTGGCGTCTGCTGGATGGAGATAATCCTGACCAGCTTTCCTTTGAGGGGCGTCCATTCTCCGGGAAAACTTCCCAGTACGTCGCTCGACACAACAAAGGGTGCGGGAGTTTCAGACCCATTCTCTTTTCTTTGCACTCCGCTCACGGCATCCGTCGAACCATCGAGCAATTGGACGCTCGATCGTCTCAGCCAGCCCCGGGACAGGCCGGAAATGCGCACGTACACCCAATCCGGAGTGATATTGAGAATCTCAAATTCATCTTCCGCGCTGGACAGGAACAGTACCATCGAGTCGGTACGTGGACTCTGCAACATTGGCGTTCGATCCTGCTTCACCGCAGCCAGGTTGGTCGGGTGCGACTGGTGGCGCAGAATCTCTTCAAGACCCCTCGCCTCATGTTCAAGGACCGGGTCCGCTGCGGGCTTCTCGCCCACTGGCAGCTTAAGACCGTGCGAGACGGGCAGCTGAGGCATAGGGGCGGAGATTTCTGGCGGACGCTCTGCCTTCGTCGCTGGATGAGAACTCTTGTTGATATCGGCCTGGCGGAGCGGATTCGGCAAGGAAGACAGGGCAGCTTGCAGGCGGTTGAGCAAGTCCGATTCGATGCGGCCGTTCGATTCCAGAACTTCGTAGCGGGCATGAGCGGGATCCCTGTTCCAGGCAGTGATCTTGGCAGTAACACGAACCAATGATTCGCCTGTAGACGCCGGTGTGATGCGCACGGTGCATTGGTAGTACGGGAGCTGATAAGACTCGAGCGAGCGTGTGTCCGCGAGGGTGAAGCCTTCGAGGGCAGGAAGCGGTCCCGACGTCCCCCCCGGCAGTTTCTTCAGTGTGTCGCGGACGGTCGAAGTAGAAACGGCAAAGGACCGCTCCCTCGGAGCGGTTTGTGCGAGAGAAGTCAAACTAATCAGTAGGACCGCAAGCTTTGTCCCTAGACCCCTCACGGCAATTGATCCAATTGGCTACGGTGAACCCAGCCGTGCTGGCCGTCTTCGGTTTCTATGCCGTACCAGTAGGGAGTAGAAATTAAGATCACGACCTGAGCACCGACGGGCAACGATTTCAAGCTGGAGGCGCTGCGGAAGGGAGCGGATTTGAGCTGCGCTCCCGGCGCTCGTACCAATCGTTCCACTTCATGGCGAAGCCGGCGAACGTGCTGCTCAAGAGTTTCATCCGGTGATTCAGCGATTGCAAGCTCCCGTTGTGCCTCCTCGTTCCTCCGCTTCAGCTCCGTTTCCGCTTGCTCTTCCTGTCGCCGCTGCGCCTGTTCCGCTGCCTGCTGTTTCTCAACCTGCACCTTCGCAAGATGATCCTGGATGTCTTTATATTCGGCGGCTTCGACCGAGCCGTTCGAAGGGTGGTTACGGTGATGGAGATCGTCCACAAACAGAGCATCAATCTGAAGGACAGTCTCTTTTTCCCCGGCCCGCTGGACTACATAACGAACCGCCAGGGTGCCAGAATCACCGCTGTCTTTGAAATTTCGCGGGTCTAGCGCGTGGTTGCGGATTTTGTAAAAAGCTTGTCCGGGGCCCGTCCAAGGAGGAAAAACCGAGGGGCGATCAGCCTGTTCCGCGCCCGAGACATATTCATCCTTGTTGTACTCCTTGCTCCCTTGAATGATTCCGTCGGCAACGATGTCTCGCACCGCCTGTAAGACATCCCGCTCGCTCGCCGCGACCCTCACATTCAGCCCCTGCCCGTAGCTATCCTGGCCGGATTTGGCGCGGGCCTCGAGCGAGAGTGCGGCTGACGCGATTACCGCAATTACGAGGAGAGGCCGCAATACCGAGAGCTGCCAGCGCGTGGATTCAACGGCACACATCAGACAGACTGCCGGATGTAGGGCGTAAACAGAAGAAAATTGGGTGCGCTTCTGCATGCAGGCTATGATCGCAAGCTTGGCTTGCGCTTAGCAGAGGTAACCGATCGGATCAAGGGACAAGCCAGAGATATTACATTTTATCGACAGAATTTTTGCAAATTGTTGACATCTTCTATGGAATCATGCTAAAAAACCGGGCTCTTACGTTTCCGTGCGTGCGCTGCTGCTTGGTCCCGGAGATCGCAATGACTTCTTCCCGAAACACAGTTCTGGCAGCGCTGCTGTCTGCCGCATTCTTGCTGACGTTCTCAAGCAGCGCCAGCGCCCTTCCCGCATTTGCGAGAAAGTATGGCCTGCGATGTTCGGCTTGTCATGAAGCGTGGCCGATGCTGAACTACTTTGGACAGAAGTTCAAGGACAATGGGTATCAACTCATGAATGATCGGGATTCGCCGATATGGCAGAATCCATCCTACTGGCCGGCAACTTTCCGCATCACTCCGCAATGGCATCGAGAGAGCACCGACAAGGTGAGTGTCGACACCGCCTTAACAGGGTTGCAACAGATTACATCGCATGGCTTTGACCTGAGCGGGCTTGACTTTCACACGGGCGGTACGCTTGAGAAAAACGTTTCTTTCTATGTTCTACCTTCGTCCGACTCCTCCGGGAACTTTCACTTCGAAACGGTCATGGCACGGCTGGATAACCTGTTCGGTAGTTCATGGCTGAACCTGAAGCTCGGGAAGTTCGAACTGGATAACCTGATTTCCGAGAAACGGATACTGACGCTCACCAACATCTCGGGGGTTTATCAGACCTATCACTTCCGACCGCCCAACGACAGCAACTTTTATGGCCAGATCGGCGATAACCAACTCGGTCTTGAATACATGGGCCACTCTGCCGACGATCGCACGCGGATCTCGGCCTCCCTCCTCAGTTCAAACGATGGCCAAGTAGGGCTGCCGTCGAGCAACGGCTACACCGGGTTCTTTTCTGCCAGCCAGGCATTCGATACCGGAAGGCTGGGGGTGCAGCGGGTGGGCTTTTATGCCATGGCCGGAGAGGCGCCCACCTATTTCCTGACTACCAGTGGAGGACCCCTGGCAACACCATTTGGCAATGCTGGGGGAAGGGGCAACAGGAGTTTCAGCCGTGAGGGTTTCGTCGGGCTCTTCTATCTCGGAAAGCTGGACTTCCTGGCCGTCACCCAGCATGGTTCTGACAGTGCGTACTTCGCGGCGACTCCATCCATTCCGGCGAATACGCCTTTGCCAGCCGGCACCCAATCGCCGACCTGGAACGGGTATATGGTGGAAACTCACTATGTCTACAACCCGCAGCTGATCTTCATTCAACGCTCTGAATTTGAGCGGGTCTCGCAGCAGGGATTGCCCGGGGTAGCATCGGACACGGGGAATCTCAACATGTTTACCTTCGGGTACCGCTGGTATCCGATTATGAATCCCCGCGCCGGCTTCGCCTTCCACAACGAATACTCCTGGCTGCGCCAGAGAAAGACGGCGCCGGATGGCTCGGACCTGACCAGCAGCAGTTTGTTCCTGGGCTTTGACTTCGACTTCTAGAGGGCATAGCATGCGCAGGAAAAGTTTTGATTGCCGGCGGTTGGCGGCGGCGGCAGCGGTGGGGGGTATGTCCCTTCTCGGCCGCGCGCAGGTCACGGAATATCAGCAACATCAATGGCTGAACACCCCGGCAGCTTCCAGCCACATTGGCAACTTGACCGGTCGCCCCAAGGCGGCGGCAATGGTCTACCGCCGGTATTGCGTCGTTTGCCATGGCGAACTGGGGGATGGCAACGGAGAAAGCGCTCAGTGGGTCGATCCTAAGCCGCGCGATTTTACCCTGGCCATTTTCAAATGTCGCTCCACCCCGACCGGTACTTTGCCCACCGACGAGGATATTTACGACACCATCGCGCGCGGTCTGGATCGCTCCAATATGCCTCCGTGGAATACCTTCACCCGGCAAGAACGGGCGGATCTGGTGGCGTGGATCAAACACTTCTCCCCGCGATGGCAGACGGAGAAGCCCGGCCAGCGAATCGAGATCCCTCCCGAGCCAGAAATTACTCCGGAGAGGATCAAGGCTGGACAGGACGTCTATGCCCGGGTTCAATGCTGGAAATGTCATGGGGCGGAGGGAAGAGCCAACGGGCCCTCGGCATCGACTTTACAAGACGATCTCGGCCGTCCCATTTTGCCCTACAATTTTGCCGAAGGAGGGCGGTTCAAGTGCGGCACGACGGACCGGGATCTTTACCGGATTTTCATGACCGGCATGGATGGAACACCAATGCCGTCGTTTGCCGACAACATCAAGCCAGAAGAGGCGTGGAATCTGGTTTTCTATCTGCGCACTCTGCAGCCGTTTCCATCGAAGCAGAAGGAAATCGCCAAGCCGCTCGGATTAAAGCCCATCAATCCGAATGCGACGGGGCCGTAGTTCATTGAGTTCTGACTTTACGCATCAGGAGAATGCCATGAATAGGAACCACAAGCGGACGCTCGTTGCTGTAGCGGCTGCCTTGGGGCTGGCCTCGGTTGCGGGCTTGATTGCCGGGAATAGAGTCAGTGCTGCGGGATCAGGTTCGATCACGGGCACCGTCAAGCTGAGCGGCAGCCCGCCTCACATGAAGGGCATCGACATGTCGAAGGATCCCTACTGTGTCAAGCAGCATGAAAACAACCCCGCCAAGATGGAGAACGTGGTAGTCGGCGCAGATGGCGGACTCCAAAATGTGGTGCTTTACATTTCCGAGGGGTTATCGGGGCCAGAAGCCAGCGCCACCCCGTCCGAGGAACCGGTCGTCGACCAGCACAATTGCATGTATGTTCCACACGTGGTGGCTATGGACGTCAATCAAAAGTACAAGGTGACCACCACGGACCAGACGACCCACAACATTCATCCTCTGCCCGCGCCCGGTACCGGCAATATCGGCTGGAACAAATCGCAGCCGGCCGGGGCTCCCCCCATTGAGACCACTTGGAAGGCCCCCGAAGCAATCAGTGTGAAGTGCAACATTCACCCCTGGATGCACGGCTGGCATGTGGTGGTCAAAGGACCCTACGCCATCAGCGACGCAAGCGGCACGTACACGATTAAGAATCTCCCCCCGGGATCCTACACCGTAACCGCCTGGCACGAGGAATACGGAACCCAGACTCAGAAGGTGACGGTGGCGGCCGGACAGCCCGGGAAAGCGGATTTCACTTTCAAGGCGAAGTGAAGGTCGA
Source organism: Acidobacteriota bacterium (assembly GCA_019241535.1). Lineage (GTDB taxonomy): Bacteria > Acidobacteriota > Terriglobia > Terriglobales > Acidobacteriaceae > Gp1-AA145. The sequence continues at coordinate 7,100 of JAFAWX010000174.1, forward strand.
AGCCCTGAAAAGCCTGGCCCTGCAGGCCGCTCCATGAGCTCGCGGGGTTAAGTCCGGCTAAAGCGAGGGCGCAAATGGCAAAGTTCTTCGCGACTACGATTGTTGTGATCATGGTTCTTTCGGCGATTCCGATCATTCGGAATACCTGGCACCCACTGCCAAACATCTCGGCGCACGGTCAGGCAATTGACGACGAGATGTGGGGAACGATGATCGAAGCGGGTATATCGTTGCTGGCATCGCAGTTCATCCTGGCCTGGTTTATCTGGAAGTTTTCCGTTCCTCCCGCATCGAGCGCGAAGCTCGACAAGGCGCCCACCCTGGTGATCGAGGCAAAGTCGTTTCCCGGCGGGGCAACCGGACTGGTCATTGCCGCCATTATTCTGGTGGGCATGGAAGTCCTGGCGCTTGGCATATTCGGGATCAAATCATGGGCCAGCATGTATTTCACTCAACCAGGCGCTGACGCTCTGCCGGTGCAAGTTCAGGCGGGACAGTTTGCCTTTTATTTCCGCTATGCCGGACCGGATGGAAAATTCGGACCGCTACATCCGGATCTTATCAGCGAGTCCAACCAGAACTTCTTTGGCTTAGACCCGACCCACGACCAGGATGCTAAAGATGACCTTGTCACTGCGTCCATGGCCATTCCCGTAAACCGCGAAATTCGCCTGCTCATGCATTCGAAAGACGTGAGCCACTCCTTCTATGTCCCGGCATTGCGTATTCATCAGGACTTTGTGCCCGGACTCGATCTCCAGCTTCATTTCACGGCAACCAAAATCGGAAAATATGAGATTGTGTGCAGCCAGCTGTGCGGCCTGGGGCATTACAACATGAAGGCCTACCTTGATGTAATGTCAGCGGATGATTTCGACAAATGGCTGAAGCAGCAAGCAGCCCTGCAATGAGAGAAGTCCTTCCGGGTGGAGTCGGAAGAGAGTTTGAGGTGAGCAAATGCACGATGTTTCAGCCCATGCGGCCGCGCACCATGGACCTCCTACCAGCCTGATACGAAGGCACATTTTCAGCCTGGACCATAAAGTCATCGGCAAGCAGTATTACGGTTTGGCCCTGGTGGCGGTCTTGATTGGCATGGTGCTTTCCTGGTTGATGCGTATTCACCTCGGGTGGACCAACGCTCACATTCCGGGACTGCATTTATTGTCGCCAAACGGCGCCCCCGGCGACGTAATGACCCCCGAGTATTACCTGCAATTGATGACCATGCACGCGACCTTCATGGTCTTTTTTGTGCTTACCACGGCTCCATTTGCAGCCTTTGGTAATTTTTTTCTGCCCATTCATACCGGCGCCGAGGACATGCCCTTTCCCCATTTCAACATGATGTCGTTCTGGACCACATTCGTGGCTTTCTGCGTCATGATTTCTTCGTTTTTCGTCGGCGACGGCCCGACGCTGGGTGGGTGGACCCAATACGCACCCTTGAGTGCGGTCGGATCAGTTTCCGGACCCGGCCAGGGCACGGGCGTGATCCTGTGGGCGCTCTCCATTGCCATCTTCTGCGTAGGCCAGTTGCTGGGGGCGCTCAACTTTATTCCCAATGTGCTCGACCTGCGCTGTCGGGGAATGAGCTTTTGGCGCCTCCCCATGCCCACTTGGGCATGGTTCATAACCTCCTGTATGGGATTGACAGCATTTTCCGTGCTCATGCCCGCTTGCATCATGCTCATCCTCGATCATGTGGGCGGGACCAGCTTTTTCGTTCCCTCGAATCTGGTGATCAACGACCAGATGCAACCCCATTCCGGAGGATCAACGCTTCTCTGGCAACACCTGTTCTGGTTTTTCGGACATCCAGAGGTTTACATCGCGATTGTTCCCGGCATGGGCATAGTAACCCATGTGCTTATCACCAACATGCGCAAACCCATGCTGAGCCACCGGGTGCTGGTCTACTGCATGGCGGCATTAGCCATTCTCAGCTACATGGTCTATGGGCATCACATGTTCGTCAGCGGGATGAACCCGGTCTCAGCGCTCGGATTCTCCTTTCCCACGCTCTTGATTACCATCCCCTCGACGATCATTGTCCTGATCTGGATTGGCAGCTTATATGGGGCGCGTATTCGGCTTAACTCCGCTTCGTTGTTTGCGCTGGGATTTGTTTCTTTGTTTATTACCGGCGGCGTGAGTGGCTTTTTCCTGGCACAGCCCTCGATCCAGATCCTGCTGCACGCCACTTATTTCGTGGTGGCGCACTTCCACTTCACCATGGCCATCGCAGCGATTTTCGGTATCTTTTCGGGTACGTATTTCTGGTTCCCCAAAATGTGGGGTCGAATGATGAATGAGACGCTTGGGAAGATCCATTTCTGGCTCACGTTCGTCGGAGTGTATTCGATCTTCATGCCATTCCATTATCTCGGACTGGCGGGAAACGTACGTCGTTACCAAGCCTTCGTAGTCGACTACATGCAACCCCTGATCGGGGTGCACAGGTTTGTCACTATAGCCGCACTGCTGACCGGTGCCGTCCAATTCATCTTTCTTTTCAACCTGGTTTACAGCCGTTTTCGTGGACCGCTGGCGCCGGATAATCCCTGGCAAGCGACTTCCCTGGAGTGGTCGACTTCCTCGCCTCCCCCCTTCGACAATTTTGGAGGCAGGCAGATGGTCGTCTACCACGATCCTTATCAATATGGAATTCAGAGTTCGATGGGTGATTATGTGCTGCAGGATTCGCCGGAGCAGGTGAAGAGCGCACATGATGAACCCTAGCAAATTCGTGGAGTGATTTAACGGCTATGGCCACCACAGTCCAGGCACCACCCAAAGGCGCTCCGAGCGCGGAGCGCTCCCGTTCAGGGAGGAGCAACTCCGGCAGCGGCGGCGGCAGCTATGCGGGCCCGGGGCAGGGAAATCTGCGCGCCGTCCAGGAGTTTTCGCCGGCTCCGTCAAAGACCGGAATCTGGGTGCTTCTGGCAGGCATTGCCATGATGTTCGCCGCGTTCACCAGCGCACTGGTGGTCCGCCAGGGAGCAGCCATGGACTGGGAACATCTGGCCCTGCCCCCGATTCTTTTTTTTAACACCATTATATTGCTGGCCAGCAGTGTGACGCTGGAGCTGGCGCGGCGACGAATTGCGGTTTTCATGGGCTGCCATGAGACTGCGGACCAAAGGCCTGTCCTGTGGCTCTACGTCACGCTGTCTCTGGGATTGATCTTTGTGGCTGGTCAATACGCGGCGTGGCTCGAACTGCGCTCTGAAGGGTATTACCTGGCGACGAATCCGAACAGTTCCTTCTTCTACTTGCTGACCGCCATCCACGCAATCCATGTCCTCGGAGGACTCACCGGGTTGAGCCGTGTCATTTGGAAGCTGAACCGAGTGAATCTACGACGCAGTACCCTGGAAAGCTTTTCCTATTACTGGCACTTCATGGCGGTCCTTTGGTTGTATTTACTGTGGCTGCTGTGGATGAGATTGTGAGGTCCCAAATTCTGTGGATAACACTGTAAGTCACGCCGCGATGGAGCCCCACGCGCATCAGATCTTCGAACAGTCACCATTCGCGATTCCTTCCAAGAAGCTGGCGATGTGGCTGTTCATCATGGCCGACGTGATGACGCTCGCCGCCTGCCTCGCGGCTTACGGCTTTCTGCGCAATGCCACCCCCGATTGGCCCCGACCCTTTCATGGCCTGCTGGGTGTGGGCATTATGACGGTCATCATCCTGACCACGTGCCTCACCCTGTCGATTGCCCTT